>NZ_JBVVQK010000021.1:0-115022 GCF_055811175.1 Mesorhizobium sp. WSM4828
CAGGTTGCCCTTATTCAACTCCTCTGGATCCAAGAACTGCGATCCATGAGAAATGTTTCACCGGCTCGATAAAAAGAATGGCGCTCCCGCCTCACATATGCCGCGACCTTGACCGGGACCGGCGACAAGCTCCAACGTGAGAACTCCACGTTTTATGCTCCGATCGGCACCGGGATTCTGATCAGCATCGTGCTTTCGTTTGTTCTGTGGCCCCTCGACCGATAGCAAGGACAGCCAGCCCGCGTCGCCGGAGGATAAGAACGACGCGGGCCGATCGGAGATATCCGATCTGGCAGCAAAAAATATGAGGGAAAGAGTTTGCTGCCGGGACAGAACTTTCCCTGCGCGCCGGTGTTCCATCGCGTGAATAAAAAAAGCCCGCCGCACAGTTTGATGCGGCGGGGCCGATCAAGCGCTGTTGCACCGGGCGGGGGCTCGGGGTCGGGCATGCCCTGTGCGCGCGGATCACGCGAACTTTAGATGCATCAGCTGCAATGCGTCCACCAACCGACGGTTGGAGTTTCCCTCCGCGAGCTTTCTCACAGTGCGTTTACCGGGAACCGAGTCTTGGCACGGCACGTTGCTCAGTCGCTGACCTTCGCAAAGGATGCAGGCAATGGCGAAAGACATATCTCGCGAGGAAGAGCAACGCGGCACCGAAAAAGTTTTCTTCTGGGGCGCCGCAATCGCCCTTGTCCTTTTTGTGTCTCTGCTGACGATCGCCCTCATCGGGACGTCCTGATCTGTTTCGACAGCAGGATTGGACCGGCGGGCGCGAGGTCTTGGTGAGCTTAGGGCGGATGCCGGGCTGTTCCACCGTGTAAGTTCGAGCAGCAACGCGCTGAATCCAGAAAGATTAATTGCGCGGATCACAATCTGCAGCAAAACGGTCCCAATCCGACCCGACTGGCTGTCCTTCGCTGGAGACGCAAAGCCGCGAGCGGACGCTACAGGCCTAACTTCTCCCGGAGCGCATCAATGCGTTTAGAAGCTTCCGCCTTGCTTAGGCTGTCAGCATAGGCATCAGGGTCATTGGCCTGTTCGGTCAAAGTTTTCAAATAGGAGGCTTGTGCGGGAGTCATTGGGTCATCTCCGCTGACCCAATCTTCCGGATCCTTTTCGACATTTGCCGATGCCTCGATTTTTGGGTTATGCCGGTCGCCCATGATCAATCTCCCTTGGTGATCACCACAATGAGAAATGGTCATGATTTGTTCCGCCGCATTGGTATGCTTTCTCACACGGTTGCGCGGCTGCACGTCACCGACTGTGGAGTGTGCGGGATCGGTCGGAGTAACGTCGACGCTGGCTTGCGCATGCCGTATTCTGAGATAGGCGAAAAACTGTTCCACTCCAATTTGCCTATTTGTACGCTCCAGCGGGTGGCCAGGTCCGCTCGGCCAATGTTCATCGCAACCTAAGGATCGGTGCTCCCTCGACCGCCCGCTCCTTCGGGATCCGCAATGCCACGGGTAAGACTTCGACCGTGGCTGAAAGGTGGTTCCCGCGCCGGGGACAAATAGGCATATCCCGCTCTCCTCCACAGCTGCCCTGTCGAGGCTCCAGCCTCAACGTATCGATGCTTGCGGGAAGGGAGAGACTCGGCGTCTTTTACTCAAGGCCGCAACCAGCAGGGTTTGCCCTCCGCGGATCGAGACCCACCGCCCTAGCGATGCCCTGCCGCTTCAGATAGCTGTAATTTGTCTCATTCCATCGACGAACTTCGTCAGTCAGATTGTTCAGAATGTAGTCGCCGTTGTCGGTTCGAACCCTCAGCACTGCATGTCCTTCGCCATCGGATTGGCTGAGAGGTGAGGCCTCCAACTGCCATCGAATGTGAAATTGTTGCCGGCGGCGCCGCCGCTGAGGCCGAAACAACGACGTCTGCAGGGAATGCTTACCGTTCTGGCGCCGCAGAGCTCATTCGACATTGGCTTGGATCATGGAGATGCCGGCTCGCCGATCAGGCGGGCATACTCCCCCTCCGGCTGCCCGTACGAACCGTTTGCCAATGTGATGAGCCCAGCTCGGTCGCGGAGGATGATCTCACCACGATTTGACCTGATTAGGCCGCGGCCTTCCAGCAGTTGAAGTGCCACGGTGACGCCCGGCCGCCGTACGCCCAACATCACCGACAGGAATTCATGGGTAATCGGCAGCCGGTCGCCTTCTATGCGGTCGTTGCACATGACCAGCCATCTGGCCAATCGTTCTTCCAGTTTCAAACGCGCATTGGCGAGCGCTGTATAGCTTGCCTGGATCCAGGCGTAATGCACATAACGCAGCAGAAAAAGCCGCAGCGTCGGGCTGTCGGAAAGCGCCTTTGTGAATGGCTCGGCGTCCATGCTGAGAACCTCGGCATCCACTTGAATGTAGCAGTCGTGCGGGGATCGATCGCCACCCATGATCAGCGCCGAGCCGGTCATGCCCTCGAAACCAATGACGCGAACCTCGGCGTCGACCTCCGGCCGGAGTTTCGCCACCACCGAGCCGATTCCCGTTTCAAAGAAGTAGACCGTGTCTATCGGAGTGTTTGCCGTCTCGAGCTGGGTCCTCAATGGCACAAAGCTGCTGTGAAGGTGAGGGCTGAGCAATTGAAGATCGGCCGGAGACATGCGCCGCAGCAGTTCGTTTCTGTATGCAGGCTCTGCGCCAGGAACTGGCTGTGGCGCCCGATCGCGGTCTTCTGAGTATGCGAGTCCAATTTTCGAATTGTTGGGGCTGGTCATGGCTCCCTCCCGAATTGGGGCGGAAGCACGATGCTCGCTCACAGCCGACGATGCCCTGAATGTTTATCGCCGATCAAGCAGACTAAGCCTTTCAAGCCCGAGAGTCCCGAAAATACTTAACCCGTCGGTCGATGCGGCATCTCCACCCTACCTTTGCGCCCTGTCGTGGCATCCGTTCGGCACCACCAGGACTGTGAGGCTGCATGCAGTCTCTTCGGTGTCGCAAAATGGAGAGGTTGCATGGCGCGCTCGGCAGAGCAGGTTTTCGAAGGCCATCTAAGCTGCGCGCCACCGGTGATCTCGAGGAGGATCTCAGGCGCAACTATGCCGAGGACGTAGTCGCTTTGACCGCTAATTCGAACTGGTGAGCCATGATGCCGTTCGCCTGTCGTCCAAACGTCTGCGCGACCAATTGCCCGAAGGTGAGTTCGACTATGTTTCTCAAAACAGGCGTGCGGTCCCTTCACACTGCTGATCTGCCAGTTCGTCAAGGTTCGAGGCCACTGGTGGCGCGGACAATTTCGTCCTTCAGCACGGTAAGATCGTCTTCCAGTCCACTCTCACTACCGATTGGGGACCCAAGGCCGCCGGGAAGAGCGGGCCGGCCGAAGTAACGGTCTTATATGCCAGGCCGCCAGCGACCTGATGGCGCTCAATCAACATCCGCTTGGCGCTTCTGAGATGGGTGCCTTCTACCGTCCCAGCAGTTGTTTGGAAGTCGCAGCAAGGTCTGCTTCGTCCACTACTCCGGCCATGTAGTTTGCAATGATCCGGGACGCGAGGACTTCACGCTGATGGGCGGATTGGCCCTCAACTCTCAACTGATCGAAGACGCGGCCCAGCAGCGCCAGCTCAGAGGGACACCCTGGCGACGCGCGAGCTCGTCGGCGAGAGCCACGGTGGCCGTATCTTTGATGTTCAGGGACACGAGAAACTCCAAAATCTAGCTTGCTAGCATTTTGTACGATGGCCTCCAGAATCGTCAACATACTTGCTGCCTCGCCAAGGCCCGCGCCGCGGCGGCGGCGCCGGCCACCATCTGGATCTGGCGCGTCAGCGATAACCGAAACTTAGCCGCAGGGATGCCGACGAAAAGGTGGCGATCCTGCTCGCCGAAGACTCCCTACCTGCCAAGACCCGCAGGACCGCGATCGCCCGCTTAAGCCGGCCCCTATTCGAGCGGCTGGTGGCGCGGGGGTGCCGAGCTCACCGGTCGGCCTTCCGTCTGTACAGGCATTAGCTGGGGGAAGCCGGCCGCGACCAAATGATGGCTCGACGCCGAGCTTTCCGATCTGCCGGAGCTGCGCTGGCGGAAGTAGATCGCCGGATCGGGGCGATGATCTGTTCGATTTCGAGCGCTCGAGCATGCCGGGCTGCGCAGCACGGAGAGCTATTCGGGGAAATTCGGCCGCTGCGCCTCGACATCAAAAACAGACGAATTCTGCGGATCGAACGGATGCAGCGAGGCCGGGTTCGAGCGGCGCTATTGCCTCGTGCGCTGCCGCGGAAAAGCTGCTCCGTCATCTATTTTAATTAATACAGACACTTCAACAGCCGCGATGGAATCACGTGAGAGCTGTTGGAATGTGCCGCTCCGCTACCTATTCTGTCTTGCAACAGCTCGGAGCTAAACACAGGGTAACTGTTGAATTCGTTGATTTTGTTGAATTAAACAACGATCAACGTCGGGAGAAAGTCAATTCCGACCAACGCTTCATTGCGCTCAAAGAGGCCCAACGGAAGGCGAAGAGCTTTCGGGGATCCCTAGTCTGGCACACCGTGAACGGCATCGACCACTTAATGCGAAGCTACTACGACTCCGCGGGCGTACGACACCAAAAGACAGAGGGCCGGCGCTCGCCGGAGAGCGAAGCTCTCAAGGCGGATTGGGAAGCAGCTCGCGCGTTCGCCCAAGAAACGCTGTCTGCGCGACAGCAGCAGATGGAGCGCCAATCTGCTGTCATTCGGGCGCTCCGGCTCGGACGTGTTCCCCTGATCGCCGCAAGAATTATCAGGGCAATGGACGGCGCCGGTCTTCTTGGGGGAGGCATTCGTATCGCAGGCACGAATGCGATTTTCGCCTATGAGGCCGCGGCCGGAGTGTTCGTGGATCCCGGAATCACATCGACACAAAATATCGATCGCCTCATGGACTCGCGCCAGTCCCTCAGGATCGTGTCTGTCGCCAACGTTGAACATGGGGCGCTCATCAACCTTTTGCGCAAGGTCGATCGCTCTTTCGAACGTTCATCCGCCCCGTTCCGCGCGGTAAACCGCGACGGATACCTCGTCGATCTGATCAAACCGCTCGCAAGCCCGGCGTGGAAGCAGAGTCGGGAAACTGTCGGGAAGGCCGACGACGAATTGGTGGCCGACGAGATTGCCGGCCTGGCATGGTTGGAAAATGCCCCTGCTTTCGAAGCAATCGCCATAGATGAAGAAGGCAGACCGTTGCGGTTCGTGGTTCCCGATCCGCGTATTTTTGCCGCTCATAAATTCTGGTCTCAAAACGAGCTGATCGCGACCCAATCAAGCGCCGTCGCGACCTGGCCCAAGCGCAACTCATTGCCCGCTGACGACGCAATATCTCGAGCATCTCCTACGAAGCAAGCGAGCTTCGGGTCCTGCCAAAGGTCGTTTTCGACGAGGCTCATCATTTATTCGCGCGACCAGCGTCGCGGCCGTGAATGTGTGAGCTACGAGTGGCCTGTCGGACGCGCCTGGATCCCTGGTCGGAGATCTCAAGGCAGCGTTACCAGCCGGTGCGCCGCCTGCCGCCCAGCGCTCTCCGGCTGATCCTTTGACGCTATCGCAACGACAACCAAACCGAACAGAAGCGAAATGGCCAAGGCGACACTTACTGGTAGATGATGCATATCGGCCTCATAAATAGAGAGCGTTCCGGCAACCGTCCATGAGCGGTGGCAGCCATCCCCCCATCCTGACAGACATGCTTAACGAGCCGTTAATTCTCGTTGGGACGCCACTCCTTGAAGCCTCGGAGCATCGATGACACTGGTCGGTGGTCTAGGCCAAAGCCATCCGGCTTGGTCGATCCCGAGCAGTAAGTCTGCCTTCTCCTAGATACGGTCGCCTGTTCTGCTGGAGCGGCGATGTCCTCTCGTCCACCGGGTGACTTGTGCGTCGCAATCCTGGCACCGAATTTCGCAAGTCTCTGCACGTCATGCCACGATAGCCGGTTTTACTTATTGCAGGGTCGGTGTTCATGCTTTTTCTAATTATCCCCGAGCGCGGCACCAACCAGTCCGCCGCGAGAAACGGGGACCATCGTGGCCACCAATTATCATGCCACCAAGGGAGCAGTGTCGCGCGGCGCGCGCATGCTGCGCACCGCTCTCGGCCCGGCCATTGCAGCCTTCCTTGACGATCCGGCCATCGTCGAAGTGATGCTCAATCCCGACGGTCGCCTTTGGATTGATCGGCTCACTGAAGGACTTGTTGCAAGCAATGAAATCCTGATCGCGGCCGACGGCGAACGGATCGTCAGGCTGGTCGCGCACCATGTCGGTGCGGAGGTGCATTCGGGCTCGCCGCGCGTTTCGGCTGAACTGCCCGGGACCGGTGAACGGTTCGAAGGCCTGTTGCCGCCTGTCGTCACGGCACCAACCTTCGCCATCCGCAAGCCGGCAGTCGCGGTTTTTAAGCTTCAAGACTATGTCGCCGCCGGCATCATGACTGATGGCCAGGCTGACGTCCTGCAGCTTGCCGTGCAGACACGGAAGAACGTGCTGGTAGCCGGCGGCACATCGACGGGCAAGACCACGCTGGTCAACGCGCTTTTGGCGGAGGTGGCTAAAACAGCCGAGCGGGTTGTGCTGATCGAGGACACACGCGAGTTGCAGTGTGCTGCGCCCAATCTTGTAGCGCTGCGCACCAAGGACGGTGTCGCCTCGCTGTCCGATCTGGTGAAATCATCATTGCGGCTTCGGCCCGACCGCATCCCGATCGGCGAGGTACGGGGCGCCGAAGCGCTTGATTTGCTGAAGGCCTGGGGCACCGGCCACCCCGGCGGCATCGGCACCATTCACGCCAATTCAGCCATTGGCGCACTGCGGCGACTGGAACAGCTCGTACAGGAGGCCGTCGTTACGGTCCCGCGGGCGCTGATAGCCGAAACCATAGATCTCATCGCCGTCCTCGCCGGCCGCGGCTCCTCGCGCCGGCTCGTCGAAATCGCCTTGGTCGACGGGCTCGATCCGGCCACCGGCGACTACCGCACGCTGGAAGCAAATCTCGAGACCACAATGCCCGTCAATCACCACTCGCCCCTTGGAGCTTCAGAATGACCCCGATCCGCCTCAATTCATCGGCTATCCGCAAATTTGCGGTGGAGCTTTCGTATGCCGCGACCGCCGCGATCATGACGATCGCGCCCGCCCATGCTGCCGGTTCATCCATGCCCTGGGAGGAGCCCCTTCAGCAAATTCTCGAGTCGATTGAAGGGCCAGTCGCCAAGATCGTGGCGGTGATCATCATCATCATCACCGGCTTGTCGCTGGCTTTCGGCGACACATCGGGCGGATTTCGCCGGCTGATCCAGATCGTGTTCGGGCTGTCGATCGCTTTCGCGGCAAGTTCGTTCTTCCTGTCCTTTTTCTCCTTCGGCGGCGGAGCGCTGATCTGATGGAGGAGGAAGTCCGCGGCTTTTTCGTGCCGGTGCATCGCGCGCTCACCGAACCGATCCTGCTGGGCGGCGCGCCGCGTGCGGTCGCCATCGCCAACGGCACGCTGGCCGGCGCGATCGGATTGGGGCTTCGTTTATGGATCGCCGGGCTCGTCATCTGGGCCGTCGGGCATTTCGCAGCCGTTTGGGCGGCAAGGCGTGATGCGCAGTTCGTCGACGTGGCCCGCCGGCACCTTCGCTATCCCTCGCACTTCGGCTGTTGAGGTCCTCATCATGATGAACCTCGCGGAATACCGAAAGAAGAGTGCCAGTCTCGCCGATTATCTGCCGTGGGCTGCCCTGGTGGCGCCGGGCGTGGTGCTCAACAAGGATGGCAGCTTTCAAAGGACAGCGCGTTTTCGCGGGCCGGATCTGGACTCCGCGACGCCGGCCGAGCTGGTCGGCACGACCGCGCGGCTCAACGGCGCGCTGCGCCGGCTCGGCTCCGGCTGGGCGATTTTTGTCGAAGCGCAGCGCAATCCTGCCAGCGGCTACCCGGACAGCCGGTTCCCGGATTGCGCATCCGCACTTTTCGAAATCGAGCGTCGCGAACAGTTCGAAGACTCCGCTGTGCTGTTTGAAAGCAGCTACTTCCTCACCTTCGTGTGGCTGCCTCCGGCCGAGGAAGCGTCGCGCATGGAGAGCTGGCTCTACGAAGGCCGCGAAAAGACCGGCGTCGATCCGTGGGAGCTCCTGAAAAGTTTTGTCGATCGCACCGACCGCGTGCTCAACCTCATCGAGGGCTTCGTTCCCGAAGCTGACTGGCTCGACGATGGAGAGACGCTGAGTTACCTGCACTCAACCATTTCGACCAAGCGCCATCGCGTGCGCGTGCCAGAAACGCCGATGCATCTCGATAGCCTGCTTGTCGATCAGCCGTTGGCCGGCGGGTTAGAGCCGAGGCTTGGCGATGCGCATCTGCGCACACTCACCGTGACCGGGTTTCCGACGATGACGTTCCCGGGGATTCTCGACGATCTTAATCGCCTTGCCTTCCCCTACCGCTGGTCGACGCGGGCGATCATGCTGGACAAGACCGACGCGACCAAGTTGGTGGCGAAGATACGCCGTCAGTGGTTCGCGAAACGGAAATCCGTCGCCGCGATCCTCAAGGAGGTGATGACCAACGAGGCGTCCGTCTTGGTCGATACGGATGCCGCCAACAAGGCGGCCGATGCGGACGCGGCGCTCCAGGACCTGGGCTCTGACCAGATCGGCCAAGCCTATGTCACTGCCACCGTGACTGTCTGGGATGCCGACCCCTCGATTGCCGAAGAAAAGCTGCGTCTGGTCGAAAAGGTCGTTCAGGGTAGGGACTACACCTGTATCGCCGAAGGCGTCAACGCCGTCGAAGCTTGGCTGGGCGGTATTCCTGGCCACATCTATGCCAATATTCGCCAGCCGCCGCTATCGACGCTCAACCTGGCGCACATGATTCCGCTCTCCGCGGTCTGGGCAGGTCCGATCGAGGACGAGCATCTTGGGGCGCCCCCGCTGTTCTTCGCCAGAACGGAAGGCGCGACACCGTTCCGGTTCAGCCTGCATGTTGGAGACGTCGGCCACACCCTCGTCATCGGCCCGACGGGCGCCGGCAAGTCGGTCCTGTTGGCGCTGATCGCGCTTCAGTTCCGGCGTTACGAAAACAGCCAGGTCTTTGCCTTCGATTTCGGCGGCTCAATCCGTCCCGCCATGCTCGCCATGAGCGGTGATTGGCACAGTCTCGGAAGTAATGCCGCAAGCGGGCAGGGGTCTGACGATCCCTTGCCCTTCCTCGCCTTGGCCGATCTGTCGGACGACCTTCATACCGTCTCGCTGCAGCCGCTTGCCCGCATCCATCATACGCCAGAGCGGGCCTGGGCGGCCGACTGGCTTTTCGACATTCTGCTGCGCGAAGGCGTGCCCATCACACCGCAGGTCAAGGAACATCTGTGGTCGGCACTGACATCGCTGGCTTCTGCGCCAGTCCAGGAGAGGACGCTGACTGGCCTGTCCGTGCTGCTGCAGTCCTCGGCGCTGAAACAGGCGCTTGGTCCCTATTGTATCGGAGGTGCTTATGGCCGGCTGCTTGATGCCGAGCATGAGCGTCTTGGCGAGGCCTCCGTCCAGGCGTTCGAAACCGAGGGCCTGATCGGCACAGGTGCTGCTCCCGCGGTGCTTGCCTATCTGTTCCACCGCATTGAGCAGAGGATGGATGGACGGCCAACACTGCTGCTCATCGACGAGGGCTGGCTGGCGCTCGACGATGGCGGTTTCGCCGACCAGCTGCGCGAATGGCTGAAGACGCTGAGAAAGAAGAACGCCAGCGTGGTCTTCGCCACGCAGTCGCTTTCCGACATCGACGGATCGCCCATCGCGCCGGCGATAGTTGAAAGCTGCCCAACGCGGCTGTTCTTGCCGAACGAGCGCGCTTTCGAGCCGCAGATCACCGAGATCTATCGGCGCTTTGGCCTCAACGATCGCCAGATCGAGATCATCGCCCGGGCGATACCGAAGCGCGACTATTACTGTCAAAGCCGCCGCGGCAACCGTCTGTTCGAACTGGGGCTCGGTCCGATCGCGCTGGCACTCTGCGCCACATCGTCCAAATCGGACCAGGCCGCGATCGACCGGATAATCGCCGAGGCCGGCCGAGACCATTTCCTCGAGGCCTGGCTAGTGGAGCGCGGTCTCTCCTGGGCGGCCGACCTCATCCCAGGTCTCACCAATGTGATCGACCAGTCCAGAGAGGAGATTTCGTCATGAATTCCATTCTTACGGGCAGCCGTATCCGCCGCATGGCGGCAGTCGGCGCCATTGCCGTCGCCACGGCGCTGTCATCGGCGCCAGCATCAGCGCTGATCGTGTTCGATCCGAAGAATTATGCCGAAAACCTGCTTTCGGCATCGCGTGCCCTGGAGCAGATCCACAATCAGATCACCTCGCTGCAAAATGAAGCACAGATGCTGATCAACCAGGCGAGGAACCTCACGTCGCTGCCGACCTCGCTGCTTGGCCAGATCGAGGGCAATTTTTCCGAGATGAAGAGCCTGCTCGGCGAGGCCGAGAAGCTGGCCTACAGCATCCAGGACATCGAGAGCCAGTTTACCTCGACTTACGAGAATTTCGGTTCGGATCTCTCCAGCCAGCAGCTTGTCGAGGGCGCGCGTCAACGCTGGCAGACCTCGGTGTCTGCCTTCGAGCATTCGCTGAAGACCGGCGCCGTCGCGGTCGACAACATCGCAGGGACACAAGCGCAGACGAGCGCGCTGATCAGCGCCAGCCAGTCGGCTGTCGGCGTGCTGCAGGCGGCGCAGGCCGGCAACCAGCTTCTTGCCGTGCAGGCCAAGCAAGTTGCCGATCTCACCGCGATGCTGGCGGCACAAGGAAGAGCCGAGGCCCTTGAGCAAGCGAGAAGGGCGGCCGCACAGGAGCAGGCAAGGGAACAGTTCAGCCGTTTCATGACGGGCAGGAGCTACAGCCCGTCATCCGTAAAAATGTTCCACGACTGAGGTGAAAGCCGCATGGATCTCAAGATCGCCGCCCGGATGATAGCCGTTCTTGCCCTTGGCGCCGCCATGACCGCCGCCTTCATGGCGCTGCGCGGCGACGGCTCGCAGGACGCGTCCTCCCCGCGCTCAGCACGTCCGGGCGGCGAGCCGGCAAGGGTCCTTGCCCGATGCCGGGACATCGGCATCGCGGCGATTGATGACGACGCCTGCAGAAAAGCCTGGGCGGAAGGCCGCCGACGCTTCCTGCGGCCATCCCCGCCAAACGCCGCTCCGATGATCGAAAAGGACCCAGGTCGCCTGCCGCCGCTCCAACCGCCAACACCGCCTCGCGCGGAAGACCGGCTCGATCCGGAAACGGTAGCGCCATGAACGACACCGGCGTCATCGACCGTTTCCTCGAGACTTTCACTCGCTACATCGATTCCGGATTTGGTCTGCTCGGCGGGGAAGTTGCGTTTCTCACTTCGACCCTGATTGTGATCGACGTCACACTGGCCGGCCTGTTCTGGGCCTGGGGTGCTGACGAGGACGTGCTGCATCGCCTGGTGAAGAAGACGCTTTATATCGGCTTCTTCGCCTTCATCATCGGCAACTTCAATCGTCTGGCCGGCATCGTCTTCGAGAGCTTTTCCGGGCTCGGCCTGAAGGCTGGAGGTTCGGCACTTTCAGGCTCGGCATTGCTGCAGCCGGGCCGCGTCGCGCAAGTCGGCATCGATGCCGGCAATCCGATTCTCGAGGCCGCCGGCCAACTGATGGGCTACGTCTCGTTCTTCGAGAATTTCGTCCAGATCGTAGTGCTGATGATCGCCTGGGCGATCGTACTGATTGCGTTCTTTCTTCTGGCCGTCCAGATCTTCGTCACGCTGGTCGAATTCAAGCTGACGACGCTTGCCGGGTTTGTGCTGATCCCCTTCGCGCTGTTCAACCGGACCGCCTTCCTCGCCGAAAAAGTGCTCGGCAACATCGTTGCCTCCGGCGTGAAGATCCTGGTCCTTGCCGTCATCGTCGGCATCGGCTCCGGCCTGTTCGGCGAGTTCACCCAAGGCTTCGGCGCCGAACAGCCCACAATCACGGATGCGCTGTCGCTTGTCCTGGGCGCCCTGTCGCTGATGGGGCTGTCGATCTTCGGTCCCGGCATTGCGACGGGACTTGTCTCCGGCGCCCCGCAGCTGGGCGCAGGCGCCGCTGTTGGCACAAGCCTCGCCGCTGGCGGCCTTGGCGTGGCTGGCGCTGTGGGTGCCCACGCCGCAGTGGGCGGTGCTGCGGGCGCGCTCAATGCCGGTGGGCGCATATCGGCCGCCGCGGCACGCGGCGGCGCACACTTGGCCGGCAGCACTTCGGCCGCCTGGGAACTTGGCGCGGCGACATCTGGAAGAGGTGGCGCCGGCTCGGTCGCCGCCGGCATGGCGGGGCTCGCAAAGGCTGGTGCCAGCGCTGCCGTTCGACCGGTGAGGCAGGCCATGTCGCGTGCTGCGTCGGCCCTGTCCGACAGCTATGAGGCCGGGCGCTTTGCGGCTTGGACTGCGACGAGTGGAATCCACTCGCCGGGCACCGCTTCCTCCGGTGACTGGCCGACCACCGAGGCCAGCGCCGACTCTGCGCCCGCATGGGCAAAACGCATGAAACGCAGTCAGGCCATGAGGCATGGCGCCAGCATCGCCGCCCATTCGGTCCACTCGAGTGATGATGGCGGCGGCTCGATGAATGTTTCCCTCGATCAGGACGACCGCCGATGACCCCCTTTAGACGCCCTTTCGTTCGTTACGCAAAAACGCCTCACCCCGAGACGCCATATCAACGTGCAGCCCAGATTTGGGACGAGCGCATCGGCTCGGCTCGCGTCCAGGCGAAGAACTGGCGGCTGATGGCCTTCAGCTCTCTCGTCCTGGCCGGCGGTTTTGCGTCCGCATTGGTATGGCAATCGACGCGCGGCTCCGTGGTTCCCTGGGTGGTTCAGGTCGACAAGTTTGGCGAGACGCAGCTTGTCGCCCCGGCCGTTGCCGACTATCGGCCTACCGATCCCCAGATCGCCTGGCATCTCGCCCGCTTTATCGAACAGGTCAGAAGCATTCCGGCCGACCCGGTCATCGTTCGCCAAAATTGGCTGCGCGCTTACGATTACACCACGGACAGAGGCGCCGTTTCCCTCAACGATTACGCCCGCTCAAATGACCCTTTTGCTAAAGTGGGCAAACTCCAGATCGCGATCGAGGTTTCCAGCGTCATCCGTGCTTCGCCGGATTCCTTCCGCGTCGCCTGGATCGAGCGCCGCTATGAGAACGGCAACCTGGCCGGCACCGAGCGCTGGACCGCAATCCTCACGATCGTGATTCAGCAACCCCGCGACGCCGATCGGCTCAAAGCCAATCCGCTCGGCGTCTATGTCAATGCGATCAGCTGGTCGAAGGAGCTTTCATGATGCCTGTGGCACGAACAAGAAGATCGGCGAGACCGGCCACGCGCAATGCACCCAAGGCACAAATGCTTGCCTTGGCGTTGCTGTCAGCGACGACGCTCGTCGGCTGTGCTTCGAAAAAATACATTCCGCCGCAGATCGCCTATGACGATGCGGTGCCGGCCGTGCGCAAGATCGACCCGCCTGGTCCGGTCAAGGTGGTGGAGGTGCCGAAAACGCTTCCGCTGCCGGGTCAGTTGAAACCGGTCGAGCCCACGAAGCTGAAGCCGGAGCCGGCCGATCCAAAGCAGCGGATCAGTCAGGCGAACGAGGCAGCGAGGATGCAGCCGGTTCGCGACGGGTTCGTCAATGCCATCCAGCTTTATCCCTGGAGTGAGGGCGCGCTCTACCAGATCTATGCCGCGCCCGGCCAGGTCACCGACATCGCCTTGCAGCCCGGCGAGGAGCTTGTCGGCTCCGGGCCTGTGGCGGCCGGCGATACGGTGCGCTGGATCATCGGCGACACACAAAGCGGGGCAGGGGAGCGTCAGCAGGTCCATATTCTTGTGAAGCCGACACGGCCGGATCTACAGACCAATCTCGTCATCAACAGCGACCGCCGCACCTATCATCTCGAGCTGCGCTCGACCGAAAACACCTACATGGCTTCCGTCTCCTGGCAGTATCCGCAGGACCAGCTGATTGCGCTGCGGCGCCAGAACGCGCAGGCTTCCGCCGCACAGCCGGTTGCGTCCGGCGTCGACATCCAGAAGCTGAATTTCCGCTATCGCATCGAAGGCGACGCAGCACCCTGGCGGCCGCTTCGCGCCTTCGACGACGGCGCAAAAGTCTATATCGAGTTCCCGTCAGGCATAGGGCAGGGCGAAATGCCGCCGCTCTTCGTCATCGGCCCATCGGGCGGCTCGGAACTGGTCAACTACCGTGCTCGCCAGAATTACTACGTCGTTGATCGGCTGTTTGCCGCCGCTGAACTGAGGCTCGGCGACAAGACGAGCGAAAAGCGCGTCCGCATCGTGCGCACGGACGGCAAACGAACCTCGCCCAGCACGAGGCTTTTCCGATGAGCGAATCTGTAAACGCACCCGACCAGGACATTCGAGCCGAACTGCGCCTGCGGCCCGAACCGGCCAGGGTCACGCGACTGTCGCGCAAGGTGCTGATTGGCGTTGGTGGAGTTGTCAGCGCTGCGATCCTCGGCACGTTGATTTGGGCGCTCGACACCAGACAGCGCGGGACCGAACAGCCGCCCGAGCTCTTCACCACCGAAAACCGCTCAACGGCCGACGGGCTGCAGAAGCTGCCGAAGGACTATGCCGGTGTTCCGCAACTCGGCCCCGCTCTGCCTGGCGATTTGGGCCGGCCGATCTTGCGTGCCCAGGAGCGCGGCCAGCCGGCTGGAGGGTCCAACGATGGACCGCGCGCTGGTCCGGAGGAGCAGCGCCGACTGGCGGAGATCGAGGCCGCACGCGTGGCGAAGCTCTTCACCGATACGAGCACGAGAGCTGGTCCCGCACGACAGGGTGCTGGCAGCAGAAATACAGAACCCAACATCCTATCTGGTCTGACTCTGCCGCCCGGGCCGCCACCGATGGATCCTGGTGCCGCGCAAAACATGCAGGATGGCAAGCTGGCCTTCGTCAATGCCGAGCCAGACCGTCGCACCGTCAGTACCGATCGGCTCGCCGAGAAGGCCTCGCCCTATGTGGTGCAAGCCGGCACGGTCATTCCAGCTGCCCTAATCACCGGCATCCGCTCAGACCTGCCCGGCGAGATCACCGCTCAAGTCACGGAAAATGTCTACGACAGCCCGACAGGATCCCATCTCCTGATCCCGCAGGGTGCGAGGCTGATCGGCCAGTACGACAGCCACGTCGCCTTCGGCCAGTCGCGCGTGCTGCTGGTCTGGAGCCGGCTGATCATGCCTGACGGCACTTCAATCGTGCTGGAGCGCCAGCAGGGCGCAGACGCTGAAGGATTTTCCGGGCTGGAAGACGAGGTCGACCATCATTGGGGCCAGATGTTCCGTGCCGCGGCACTCTCGACACTGCTGGGCATTGGGACGTCGCTTGGGTCCAGCGACGACGAAAGCGAAATCGCCAAGGCCATTCGCGAAAGCGCGCATGATTCGGCCTCCGACATTGGCCAGCAGCTCGTGCGCAGTCAGCTCAATGTCCAGCCGACGCTCACCGTGCGGCCCGGCTTCCCGGTTCGCGTCATCGTCAATCACGACCTGGTGCTGGCGCCGTACGGCGCGAAGGATCCATCATGACCAAGCTGAGACTTTCCGCCATTCCCGATGACCGTCCGGTCAAGATCACGGTCGAACTGCCTGCCGCCGTTCATCGCGACCTTGTCGCTTATGCCGATGTGCTTGGCCGTGAAAGCGGCCAGACAATCGCAGATCCGACAAAGCTGATCGCGCCGATGCTGGCACGCTTCATGGCAACCGACAGGGCATTTGGCCGAATGCGTTCTGACACGAAGTCAGCGTAATGAAAGCCAGCGGTCGGTCTGATGGTAGTCTGCACAGAGAGCCACCCCGCAGCTTCTCCAATCACACGCAATCATCGTCTGCTCCCCGTCCGCATGGAGCAGGTCTAATCGCGGGTTGTGTGCCGCAGCCAGTGGACGCAGATGAGCGAGACGCGCCGCTGCGTCAACACTAAGACTGTAGCAAGACCGGCTTGATTGTATCGAACCTGAAACAGACCAGGGCCGGCCCAACCTAGACCTGAAACCAAACGGCACTATCGATGACCTCCAACAGCTAGCTCCCAGGGGTTCAAGCGCCTGCAAACATTGACCACGCCACTTTCGCTATGGCCGCTTGGATGACGAGCGCATCAAATTCAGGGGGCAAGGCTTCGGTTCGGCCGCGACCAGGCGTCCAGGATCCCTCGATCACCATCGCCAAACCCTGCGAGACGCGGAAGAGGCAAGCCGGTTCATGAACCGGCCGGAAGTCGCCAAGACCCAAAGCCGCTGATTGATGCGAGCCGCAGTAACGAAGTGTAACCGGGTTCCCACTACAAGAGCTCAAACCGCACAAGACTGCTGATCGAGCAATTCAAGGGTCTGCCCAATGGAAGTCGCCGCTATGGAAATCGCCACGAACGGCCATACCAACAGTCATCTGATGACGTCACGGCGATTTGCGCCTCTCTTCTGGACGCAGTTCCTGTCCGCCTTCAACGACAATTTGCTCAAGAACACGCTGGTGTTCCTTATTCTGTTCACCCTCGCGGCGGACACGGCAGCATCGCTGGTCAGCCTGGCGGGTCCCGTCTTCATGGCTCCCTTCCTGCTCCTGTCCGCCCTTGGTGGCGAGATCGCCGACCGGTTCGACAAGGCGCTCATCGCCCGTCGGCTGAAATTCGCCGAGATCGCCGCTGCGGCTGTCGCAGTCGTTGGGATCGCGCTGTCGTCGATCCCGGTGCTGATGATGGCGTTGCTCATGTTCGGCGTCATCTCGGCACTGTTCGGACCGATCAAGTACGGCATCCTGCCGGATCATCTCGAGCGCAAGGAATTGCCTCGCGCCAATGCCTGGATCGAATCGGCAACCTTCGCCGCCATTCTCGGCGGCACTATCGCCGGAGGCGTCGTCTCGGCCGATGGCATAGGCGTCTCGGTCTTCGGGCCGATGATGATGATCCTCGCCATCGGTTGCTGGTTTGTCAGCCGATACATTCCGTCAACCGGTTCTGCTGCACCCGACCTCGTCATAGACAGGAACATCTTTCGCTCGACGTGGCGACAGGTCAACGGCCTGCGTGCCGACAAGCGAATCTGGCGCGCCGGACTGATGACGTCGTGGTTCTGGCTGATCGGGGCCATTGTCCTTTCGATCCTGCCTACGTTGGTCAAGGATGCGCTCGGTGGCGGAGAAATCGCTGTCACGGCTTATCTAGCGGTGTTCGCCATCTCGATCGCCATTGGCTCTGCCATAGCTGCATGGATGTCGCAGGGCCGCATCGTGCTCTTGCCAGCCCCGGTTGGCACGACGTTGATGGCACTATTCGGCTTGGACCTGGCCTGGACCATCTGGAGCATGCAGCCTTCGCCCAGGGCCGAAACGCTCGCAACATTCTTCGCGGGACCAAGCACGGTCCATGTTGCGGTCGACCTTGCCGGCATGGCTATTGCCAGCGCCTTTCTTGTCGTGCCGACCTTCGCCGCCGTGCAAGCCTGGGCGCCGGAAGCCAGCCGCGCTCGCGTGGTCGCCGCGGTGAGCATCGTCAATGCAGGTTTCATGACGGTAGGCGGCATACTCGTCGCCGCGATCCAGGCGGCAGGGGTCTCCACGGGAGGCATCCTGTTCGGCCTCGCCCTACTCAACGTGGTCGCCGCCTGGCTGATGCTGAAATACCTGCCGACAAACGCCTTCCGCGATTTCGTTTCCATTCTGTTCCGAGCCTTCCATCGGCTGGAGGTGGAGGGGCTGGAAAACCTCAAGGCGGCCGGCCCGGCACCAATCCTGGCGCTCAACCATGTCAGTTTCCTCGACGGTCCGCTGGCTTTGACGCTGACCGATGAGGAGCCGGTGTTTGCCATAGACTACACCATCGCCCAGGCCTGGTGGATGAAGCCGTTCATGAAACTTGCGCGCGCCCTGCCGCTCAATCCGGCCAAGCCGATGTCGACCCGCACGCTTATCAAGGTCGTGCAAGGCGGCGATCCGCTTGTCATCTTCCCCGAAGGCCGGATAACCGTGACCGGCGGCCTGATGAAGGTCTATGACGGTGCCGCCATGGTGGCCGACAAGACCGGCTCGATGGTCGTGCCCGTGCGCATCGACGGGCTGGAGAAGAGCTATTTTTCGCGGCTGACCTCGCAGCATGTTCGCCGCCGGCTGTTCCCGAAAGTCAAGGTGACCATTCTGGAGCCTGTCAAACTTCGAGTAGCGCAGGATCTGAAGGGCCGGAAACGCCGCGCCGCGGCGGGCGCTGCCCTCTACCAGGTCATGTCGGATCTCGTCTTCCGCACCCAGGACATCGACAAGACCGTGCTGGAGAAGATCATCCAGACGGCGGAGGAACGCGGCATGAAGCAGCTCGCCGTGCAGGACCCGGTCACCGGTTCGCTGAGCTACGGCAAGCTGCTGACAGCCGCCGCAGTGCTTGGCGACAAATTCAAGACTCTCTATGCCGGCCAGCAGACGCTCGGTATCATGCTGCCCAACGCCAATGGCGCCTGTGCGACGCTGCTCGGCGTCATGTCGGCCGGCAAGGTTCCGGCGATGATGAACTTCACTGCCGGTGCAGCCAACATCGTCTCCGCTTGCAAAGCCGCCGAGGTGCGCACGGTGCTGACCTCGCGCGCCTTTGTCGAACAAGCGAAACTCGGCGCCGTGATCGAGGAACTCGGCCGATCGGTCGACATCGTTTGGCTCGATGAGCTGCGGGCCACCATTGGTCTCAAGGACAAGCTGCTCGCCCTTTTGCGCAAAAGCGCACCCCGGGTCGCCCGCAAGTCGGAAGATCCAGCGGTGATCCTGTTCACCTCAGGTTCCGAAGGCACGCCGAAGGGCGTGGTGCTCACCCACCGCAACATCCTGGCCAATGCCGCGCAGGCAGCCTCGCGTATCGACTTCCATTCGGGCGACAAGGTCTTCAACGTGCTGCCGATCTTCCATTCCTTCGGCATGACGGCGGGCACAGTGCTGCCGCTGATCTCGGGCGTGCCGGTCTATTTCTACCCCTCGCCGTTGCACTACCGGATCGTGCCGGAGTTGGTTTACGCCTCGAACGCAACGATTATCTTCGGCACCGATACGTTTCTTGCCGGCTATGCCCGCACCGCACACCCTTACGACTTCCGCTCAGTGCGGTATTGCTTTGCCGGAGCGGAACCGGTCAAGCCTTCGACCCGCGCCACCTACATGGAAAAGTTTGGCCTGCGCATCCTCGAAGGCTATGGCGTGACCGAAACCGCGCCCGTGATCTCCATCAACACGCCGATGTACAACCGATCCGGCAGTGTCGGCAAAATTATGCCGGGTATGGAGTATCGCCTGGACCCGGTGCCTGGCGTCGAGGATGGCGGACGGCTGTTCGTGCGCGGGCCCAACGTCATGGCAGGCTATCTGCGCACCGAGAAGCCGGGCGTGCTCGAGCCGCTCGAAGACGGCTGGCATGACACCGGCGACGTCGTCGCCGTCGACGACGTCGGCTTCATCACCATTCGCGGCCGCGCCAAGCGCTTTGCCAAGATCGGTGGCGAGATGATCTCGCTGGCCGCCGTCGAGGCGCTGGCGGGCGAATTGTGGAAAGGCTCGCTCTCGGCGGTCGCCGCCGTGCCAGATGCGCGCAAGGGCGAAAAGCTTATCCTCATCACCGAGGCGGCCAACGCCACGCGTGCCGAATTCCTGGCCTTCGCCAAGGCCAACGGCGCCATGGACCTGATGGTGCCGGCCGAGGTGCGCGTCGTTGCGAAAGTGCCGGTCCTGGGCTCAGGCAAGCTCGATTTCTCCGCTGTGACAAAAATGGTTAGCGGCGAAGACATGAAAACCCAGGCGGCTTGACTATAGCCGACCGAGGAAGTCGGCCTGTTTGCCCAATCACATGCAACCAACATCGTCTTGGCTCAAAGATAGCCTTTGGCCGAGGCGGTTCTGAATTGAAGCCGGCTTTAAAATCTATCACGAAGTGAGCGGCAGTTTTGCGCCTGATTAGAGAACTTCATCTCCCATCCTTCGAATGGCAGCAAAGCGCCGCGTTCCGGCCATTGAGGTGAACCGCTGGCGCTGCCTGTTGGCGACATTCTGGGGTTGCGGTTGCGCCAGCATCAGGCGTTGCCAACGAGAGCGGCTTGTTTGATTTCGAAGCGGACCACCTGCCGGCGCACCAAAACACGAGTGGCCAGCCACCAAATTCTGGAGCCAAGTGCCACTCCAAGCTGAGACGCAGACAGGCGAGCTAGCGGCTGATCCAGAACGCCGGGGTCGTCTCTCCCAGGTGCCGATCGGGTGGTGCATCGATGAGAACAGAGAAAGGCCATTTTTAAATTGTCAGGCCGGCTGTGGGCTACCGCGCGGTGGTTCCGACCATGGAGCAGTCGAACACGGGGCCGCCTGCCAAATAGGACGCGAGCCTGGGTCGCGAGGCAAGGCCAGCGATCTCCCGAACCAGTTTTTGGCGAATTGCGACTTCGAATAGGTTGAGATCGTCAATCCCTATCACGAATGCGTCTGGGCCGCCGATGACGCAATGCTCGTAGTAAAGATTGAGATAGCGCGCACCATAGGATTGAAAGGGGTTGGAACCACCGCGCCGCAGCGACACGGGCAGGCCGTTGATAGTGATGCCGGAGCCCGTCAGTCTGTCCCGTATCGGTGCGACCGGCAGGCCGGCATTGTTGGGACCATCTCCCGATATATCGATCATCCGGCGCGGGCCTACGGTGCGGCTCTGCGAAAACAGGTCACCCGACGACAGCAACGCGCCCGAAATGGAGGTCCCTGGCTGTCCGCTTATAGGCTTGATTGCCAGCGCATCGGCGAACTGTCTTGCGTCGGCGTAACTACCGACAGTCGTCCAGGGCAGGAGAACGCGCTGATAGTTCGGCCCAGCCCATTCGAAATACGAAACCGAGATCGTGCCACGTGCGCCCAATCCTATGGCTCTCGCCAGGTCCGGGTGCCGAAATGCATTGACGTAACCCGTCGCGCTGCATCCGTTGCTCCGACAGGCTCATCGAGGATGAGACGTCCACAGCGAGGACCAGTTCAAGATCTACGCCGAGCGTTCCTGGTTCGACCCCCGCCGATGGTAAGCAGGGATAGCTGGCAAGCAGCGCCAATGCGATGACGAACGCCCTTGTGAGCCGCTCTATCTTCGGCGGATGTCCTCGAAATTTCCGGCCAAACAACGTTTTCATTCGGCGCTCCCCGGCGCCATAGGCGCGATCTCAGACCCAATAGGAGAGTGTGCTTTGGCTAGTTATCTGCGCGCTTCACCCGATTGGGTGAGGGCGCCATTTAGGGTGTGAATGCGTTCGCAAGCGCGACAGCAGCGCCGTGAGCTCGGCCTGGCGATGCGTTCCGGTTTTGGCGAGGATTGCCCGGAGTTGGGTTCGCGCGGTTTCATGGCCAATCGCCGCATCGATTCCATCGCCGGAGCTCAGGCTTTAGGCCAGTCGCGCTTCGGCCGCCGTGAATTGAAATGTTTGACCGAGCAATCGTTCCGATGGCGCCCGTTCCGTCACTAGGTCGGTGAAGCAAAGCAGAAAGTCGCCGCCGTTGAACAAGTCACGCACGAATGAAGTCATCGGCACGACCTCGGCTAGAAGCCAGAACGATCCTTCGCGGGCGATGATTTCAGGCTCGACCAGTAACGGCCCGTCCAGTGCGCTTGAGACGGCAGCCCCGATCATCCGCTGCAGACGGGTATTGCTCTCCCGATCCGTTGCGTGGATGCGGCCGTGGCGGACCACAAGGCCGGAGCCGAACAAAGCATCCGCATGCTCGTTGCAACGCATCAGGCAGCCACGACGATCAAGCAGCGCCGCGCCAAAATTGAATTGGTTAAGAACTGCCAGCGTCGGGTCCAGCGAGATTCTTCTCGGCAAGGCTGATGATCCGCTTCAGATCCGGCACCACGAGCAGAAAATGGTCGGCCTCGGACGAATTGAAGGCCCCGGTGCGGGCATCGCGAAACATCGACAGGAACCACTTGTGTTTCTTCACCCAAAGTAGACGGCTGCCCACCACTCGCGGTGCCCAGGGCGCGCTATTCCTGATAGTAGGGGAGAAACCTTCTCTCCTCGGGGTGGTGAGTTCGTCCTCGACGGTGAAGCAGGTTGCGGGTTTCGCCCGCAGCCTCAACCCCTCGCAACGGGGATCGGGAGCACCTTCGATGTTCTTGAGCCAGAGCGCCGAAAATTCAGCATGTTCCGTCGAATCGGCCGTCGGTGTGGTCCGCTTGCGCTGGTCGCTCCGGAAAGGATAGGTGTCGTCACAGGCGCGAATGACACAATTCGTAGCGCCTAGGGCATCGGCAAGGTTTTGAAGCGCCTCCGGCCACCGTCCGAATTCGAAAGCGGCGTCGTAGCAATCCTCGATCGCGGGCGCGATTGCCCTATTGGCAGCCATTTAAGTCTACCCTGGCGATGGATGCCCACCACACGCGTTCATAAGTACCACAGATCCGGCAAAACCAAGAATCCCGGTCGGATCTTCAGGGGTTGACACGGCCAGCCATTTCGGGGCGCCGTTTAATCAGCACAATGTTAAGGTCGATTATCCGCTGCAAAGGTTGGCCCTTGACGCGGACCGGTCAATCTTGGGCGCGAAAAATTGGCGGCTAAGCGCCTGATTGTCGCCGTCCAGCCATCAGTTCGCCATCCTGGAAGCTGCCGTGCGTTCATCTTCGGCAGATGTTGCGCTCGGACGGCACCGAGAAGGGGACTTCCCCTTCGACAGCTTTTGGCAGGATCGGCGTTAATAGCTGCCTATCGGGAGGCACGCCGACATGACGGATTTGATTACTGTCTGGCGGCGACATCATGCTGCCGATTGGATGGAGATGAAGATCCGTAAGGGCGAGACGCCCCTCGCGAACGGCGACATAAACGGCGACTAAATAAAGTGACGCGTACCCGATGATGACCTTGGCCTCATATCCCAGCTTGGCTAGAGTTCGTAGCATGCTGAAAGCCATTCACCACGTAGCGCTCATCTGCACCGACTACGACCGGTCGCGACGGTTCTACGTCGAACTCCTCGGCCTCGATCTGATCCGGGAGGTCTATCGGGAAGAGCGGCAGTCATGGAAGACCGACCTGCGGATCGGGTCCGTCCAGCTGGAATTGTTCTCCTTCCCTGCACCAGTGATGCGGCCGTCCCACCCAGAGGCGACAGGCCTGAGACATCTGGCATTTGCCGTGGCGAAGCTTGATCCTGTAATTATGCGCCTGGAAGCCGCTGGCGTTGCTGTTGAGCCAATCCGGATCGACCCATATACAGACCAACGGTTTACCTTTTTCAGCGACCCAGACGGATTGCCGCTGGAGCTCTACGAAGCCCCATAAAGAACGATTCGCCTTCGCGACCACGTCGTCGAAGGTGGGGGCGCCAAATCTACCGCCTTTTTGATAACGGCTGGTTGCAGGAACGGCACTCGGCTCCTCTCCTCCAACGACGGTCTCTTGCTAGAAGTGACCGCCCTGACCGATGATTTCGACCGGCGTCAGTCCGCAGATACAACCAGCCTGCGAACTGCAATGCGCCTCATATCGACCGCCGAGGGCGGCCAGCGAGATGCTCGACGGCAGACATCGTCCCCTAAAGACGCCTTGCCGGCGATATAGAGGGCCCCGCCTTGGGGCTAGAAGAGCACCGGCAAATTGCCTTCTACGCTGCGCCTGCGATCTCAAGAACTGACCAAGCCGACGGCCGGCCGGGCCTTGTTCCTGAAAAATTTGCCGTGGGCGTTTTAACAAAACGTAACCGGGGTTTGCGGACAAATTCGGAACAATGCCTTTCGGCTGGGGTTTATCAGGATGAAGGGACCGAGGTTCCGAGGAGAAATCAGATGAAACATCTTCTGATCACGAGCATGATCGCGCTCGGCGTCGGTTGCGGCGCCGCGATGGCGCAGACTGAATCCGCGCAGCCGAGCGGAGGCGACAATTGCGCCGCTGGCCAGGCCGACTGCCAGAAGGGCGGCAAGGCGGGCGAGCAGGCCCAGGGCAAGATGAAGTCGCAGACCGAGCAGAATGCTCAGGGCAAGGCCAGCGCCAACACCGAGGAGCAGGCTCACGGTAAGGCCAAGGTAAAGACCGATGAGCAGGCCCAGGGCAAGGCCGGCACCAGCACCGAGCAGCAGACTCAGGGCAAGACGAAGATGAAGACCAGCGAGCAGGCCCAGGGTCAGGCTGGCACCAAGACCGAAGAGCAGGCTCAGGGTACGGCCAAGTGCCAGACCGGCATGGCCAACTGCCCGAAGGGTTCGAAGACGAACGAGCAGGCCCAGGGCAAGACCAAGATGAAGACTACTGAGCAGAATGCCCAGGGCACGACCGGCACAACCACTGAGCAGAACGCGCAGAGCAAGACCGGCACAACCACTGAGCAGAACGCCCAGGGTACGACCAAGATGCAGACCCAGCAGAATGCCCAGGGCAAGACCGGTACAACCACCGAGCAGAACGCCCAGGGCAACACCAAGGTCCAGACCGACGAGAACAAGACGGCCTCGATCAACAACGTGACGGTCGAGCAGAAGACGCAGATCACGCAGATCATCCACGAGACCCACGTCCAGCCGGTCGCGAGTGTCGACTTCGACGTCTCAGTCGGCGTCGAGGTGCCGCGGCATAAGATCCGCCTGCACCGACTGCCGCCCCGTATCGTCAAGATCGTCCCGGCTTATGAACGCTACGAGTATTTCGTGCTGGCCGACGGACGCATCGTCATCGTCGATCCGGACACCTACGAGATCGTGGCGATCCTTGAGGCCTGATCGGGGGAGAACATTGCGAAAGCAAAAGGTCCGCCGTGCCGCAAGGCTCGGCGGCATCTTTTTGCCCGGCCGCGAAATGCGAGGGATGCCGGATGAAACCGAATGGCTTAAGACGAGCGGCCGATCGTTTCGCTTCCAACCGGCCGATCGGGCGGGGGTAATCGATACCAAGCGGGACGGCACTAGACCTCGCCGACCGCGTTGACGATCGTTAACTATTGCGAGGGCCACGCGCGAGGCCGAAACGCCCGAGGAATTCGCCGCAGCCCTACGCCAGACCGATGCTTGGCATGTCGAGCAGGGCTACGGGAGCGCCCGGATCGATCCCGGCTTTGATCCGCCAATGAGGGCCGCCTTCGAGGCGATCGGCCTCGGTGACATGCTCCCCGATCTTGGCTAAATCCCGGATCGCCCTTGTGCTGGCAGCTAGCCTACTCGGGGCTACCGCACACGCAGCCGAACCGCCCTCAATGCGAGCGCGACGTGCGGTTCGCGATCTCTACTTACCCCACGCGCCAATCGCGCGCAGCGGGCTCGTTCTCCGGCCCCATACCCGTCGTTGAAAGGTTCTGCAATTCGCGATCGACTGGGGTTCCTGGAAGCTTTTCAAAGTTTCTGCCTCGCCCCACCAGCCGACTGCGGGCTCTGGTGAAGAAGGTCGGGATGCACGAATCTCATGTGGGGCAAGCTTGATCGACGCACTCGCGCATCGGAATTCAGATGGGGCCTTCGCTTGGTTTCCGGGGTGGCCACCCGCCCGCTTCGTCGCCCCGTTCCGAGTCTCTTTGGGGCGGACTGACCGTGCGGCGCGCTGGCGCAATGCGCCTTTCAAGGTTAGCGCTGGACCACGTCACCTCGTCGGGGTCGCCTTCGAGCGTATCGCTGACCGGCTTTGGCTCACCGCCGATCGGCAGGCCGTCGGAGCCCGTGCAACCATGCCTCGGGATGCTCGGCCCACTAGTCATTCGTCATCAAATCGACGGGCAAGCCTCACGATCGAATTTGCATGAGTCACCGATCAACGATTGGTCAGGAAAATCGCTTCCTCTTCGTCGCGCTGCCTGCCGCCAAGTGCTGCAGCCGCGCTGGCAATGAAGGCCCCGACGACCAGCGACAGCGCGCCGATCAGCGAGAAGGTGGCGCCTGCCTTTCTGGCAGTGTCGGCCGCCTGCTGAGCCTTAACCTTGGCGTCCTGCGCTTTGGCGATTACTGCATCGACACGAGCGGTGGCATCGGCTTCGGACAGACCTGTGCGGGCGGCCACCAGCCGCGACAGATAGGTCTTGTCTTCGGCCGATATTTCGCCTGCTGCGGCACTCGCGATCAGAATGCGCGATGCCTGCGCCGTTGCCGCGGCGTCGCTCTCCGGGTTGGCGGCAGCGAGCCTTGCCGGATCGGCCGGGCGGAACAGCGTATCGACGAAATACGATGTGGCGTTGTCGGTCGAGGCGCCACCAGCGTTTGCAGTTGCACCTGCCGAAGCGCCCATTGCCGCGCCGGATGCCACAGTCGAAGCAGCCTGCACACCGGTGCCTATCGCGGCCGAAAGAGCCGTGCCGAGCACCCCGGCGACGAGCAGCGTCGCAAGCGCCCAGGCCAGGAAGCCGTGAGCGGTATCGCGGAAGAACACTTCATCGGTGTGGATGCCGACCCATTTGGTGCGCAGCCGCCCGGCAAGGTAGCCGCCGACGCCCGATGACAGCCATTGCACGACGATCAGCCAAACGGCGGTGGAAACGGCGAAAGTGGTGACTGACGCACCCGAGCCGGACCATGGCGACACCATGCTCAGCCCAAGCCCGGAGCCGAGCAGCATCAGAATGAAGGTAAGTGTCGAGGCAGCAAAGGCCCCGGCGACGATTGGCCCCCAGCTGACGGCGGGGGAAGAGGACTCCGTCGGTGCGGAAACGTCGACAGTCGTTAGGGTGGACGGCATCGAAGCCCCCTACCTTGCGAACAGCATGATCAGAATAATGATCGGAATCGGGACTCCGAGAAGCCAGAGCAAAATGCCACGTCCCATGGATGCCTCCTGCGGGGATTGTGATCAACTACAATGCCTCGAAAGCTTTTCCGTTCCGGCGGCCCTTGTGGTCTCTGTTGCAATGCAGCAGACAGCATTGGTGCGCCGACGCGCACCAATGTACATCATATCTGCCGATCGGGCTCTGGATCGCGGCTCAGATATCCAGATTGGCGACCGACAGCGCGTTTTCCTGGATGAATTCGCGCCTTGGCTCGACTTCGTCGCCCATCAACCGTGAAAACAATGAGTCCGCATCGGTCGCGTCATTGACCTTGACCTGTAAGAGCGGGCGCATTCGGGTCGAGCGTCGTTTCCCAGAGCTGCTCGGCGTTCATTTCGCCAAGGCCCTTGTAGCGCTGCATGGTCAGGCCGGGGTGGCGACTCGGCTGCACATGCTGCGGCTGTGAAACAGCGCCGGAGGCAGACGATGGAACTCTCTTTTGTGAACTGGACGTGGCGATGGACGAGACGGCGGTTTGCGTCGACGACGACCATGGCGCGGTGCACCTGGAGGCAGCCGTGGTGACCGATCCAGGAGGCGCTGTTGCGGTGCTGAAGCCGTTTCTAGCGCGCCTGCGCCGCGTCGGCCACGAAGCCGGCCCGCTGTCGCCGTGGCTGCATCAGGAACTGAAGAACTCGGCCTGCCGGCGATCTGCCTGGAGACGGTGCATGCGCGCGCCGTGATACAAAGGAGAAGCAAATGGACGGTGAGTCAGTTCGACGTGCCGCTCCGACAGTTTCGGCGCGGTCTCAGGCGTCCAAAGACTCAGAGGTTGGGCGGAACTTCTCGGTCGTCCTACCGACCAGTCGCCCGAGCAGCGCCAAAGCGGGCATGCTGTCCAGCGTCTCGGTAAGTTCTGTGCTGATCCGGAGTTCGATCATCCTTGCAATTGTGGAGTATAGTTCCAGCTTTGCAAGGCAAGGGCGTTAATAGCGCCGACGTCTTGGCGAGATTGGCCTGAACCGATCCCGCCAATGCTGACCCGGTTCATGACAACTGACAGTGCGTTTGCCGGGGCCCGACACACTCCGAAACCGGGTGACTGTTCGGGTTATGCGGGTCGGATGACTGTCAGGACGAATATCGATCGCGCAGGAATGAGATGAAGGTCGGCAGGGCAGGATTGGCGTTGTCGGGGTGCCAACGGGCCAAACTGGAGATCTGGATTGGTTTGCCGCCGATCCGCAGCTTGCGACAGACCGCATCGTGAGGAACACTGTCGGCATCTCGATCGTGGATCAGAGCGACTCCAAGCCCGTTTCCGACAAGGCGCAAAAGGATGCCGGCACTGACGTGATGTTCGACGATTGGAGGAAACTGCACGCCGCGTCCAACAGCGTCGGCGAGCTGAAATGCTTCGCCCCTGCGCACCAGCAACGTTTCCTGGTGCAATTCGTGCCACTCGATCACGGAACGGCTGGCTAGAGAATGATTTGAGGCAAGGACGACAGCCAGCGTGTCTTTCCACAGCGTCAATTCGAACGCGCCGCCGGTAAACCGGGAGGAGGAGGTCACGACCAGGTCGACCCGGGTGGCACCCAGAGCAGCCTCAGGCGAAGGATAAGGACTCTCTGTCAAGCTGACGGTCACATTGGGATGAGATTGCCCGAACTCGATGATTGCATCCAAGGCCCGCCCGGCGAGGATGATCCCGTTGGAGCCGATGCAAAGCTTTTGGTGTTCATCTTTGGTGCCGGACCTGGCCAGAGTGAGCGTGTTGTCGAGCTCGAGCAGCACGGAGCGCAGACGCTCCAGGAAGCGTTCGCCGGCCGGGGTTGGGCCGACGCCGCGAGCATGGCGATGGAATATCCTCGTACCTACCGCGAATTCCAGGTCGCGGATGCGCCGGCTGAGCGCGGTGTGATCGATCCCTGTGCGTCGGGAGGCGCGAAGAAAGCTGCCCTCCTCCGCGACCACAAGTGCATAATTGAGGGTCGCAAGTTGGATGGAGCTCCGCATCTCTGCTCAAAGTCAAGTTGGCGACAAGACGCGTTTGAGCGCTTTTGGCCGCTGCCGGCTATCGCCAAATCTCAGTATTGACACGAGGTGAGCAGTCCGACCCTCCTTACAAGAACAATAATGAAGACACGGTGCATGGCGCACTGATTTCGGAACGGTTGTCCGCATGGCCAACCGATGTCTGCTAGTGTTGCTGTATCTAGTCCAGTATTTGACGCACCAATTGGACCGCTTATCCCGTTCGCTCACGTGGCCACAGTATATGCGTGCTGCGTCTGTCCCCCTTCTCCCGGTCGATTAGCGTAGACTGGGCCAAGGTGGCACGATTCGGGCCAGCATCCCGCCAAGCGGGGATCGGTTAGGCCTTGACGCTCGCCAGCACCCGACATACTTTCTATAAGCAACTTGCGTAGAGATCGCATGTGCAGCCCGATGATATCGAACTCATTCTGGACGCTGACATTTCGGAGGACCCATGCCTCCTCTTTGATGTCGTCACGCCGGATGGCGTGCTTCAGCTCTTGGGGGACGTGGATATGGGCAGCAACCATCTGGTCGTCCGTGACCTCCATATTGGGGGCGATGCCCAGGTCCAGTGGGGTTGGTCCAAATTGCGCAAGCTCGGTCGAGTGATCGCGGAGAAGCTTAATGTCGACTACATCGAAGTTCATGGAGCGGTTCGGACAACGGGTGCGAACCCGGGACGTCGTCCGGGTGTCGTCAGGCTCTCCCGTCCGGCTGAGCCTCAGCTTTCTACACGGCGCAAATACTCCTGAGGCTGCTCGGGCTCTCGTCAGGAGACAGCTGCCGCTGAGGACGGCCCACGCGGTCCTGACGGCGATGGTTGATCAAGGCAAGGCATTCGTGACGGTTCCTTGCGTCGACGACCTTCGGGCACTGAAGGATGAACTCTCGTCCGCAGGAGTGATCGCGAAGGTTCATGCGCCGCGGCCGATAAGCGTTCGCGAAGTCCGGGATCGCACGAAGCTATCCCAGGAGGCGTTCTCCGTGAGGTATGGCCTCGATCTGGCAACGCTTCGAAACTGGGAGCAAGGTCGCTCGGAACCGGATGCTGCGGCGAATACGCTCCTATGGACCATTGCCCGGAACCCAGGAGCAGTCGAAGAATCCCTCGACATGGAGGACGAAGTGGCTGCCCCGCCGCCATAGCGAGGGGCCGTCGGAACGGCCACTCCAGCGCGCGGCTACTCGGTCGCCAACGCGGCGGGCCGCCGGACGGGAGGCAACGCCAGTATCCGGGTATGAGCGGATCCGGCCTGGTGTAGCGCCTTCCCGTCAGCCGTTCCTCGCCTGGCCGCCGCTGCGCCAGCACTGGCCGCTCTGCCTTTCGGCGCGTGTAATGGCGCCGCTCATCGAACTCTCGCACGCCGTCGAAATCCCATTGGAAGCCGCCATACGCGTCAGGATCCTCCTCCTTGAGGCGACCCACCCACCAGGTGAGTTCCTCCAGTACCTTCATCCTGTGGACGCGGTAGTAGCTCGCGAGATCCTGCACGATTATCCGTTTGTTCGGGTGGCACGTTTTCGCCGATATGCTCTTTCTTTCACTGCGTCGTATCGCCGACAATGCCGCGGTAGGTGACGGGCTCGAGTCGCTAGCCTATCCCGAGCATCGTTTCCATTGCGCTGAAAATGGCGCCGCCGGTTCCAGCGGAAAGCGAACTCGCCGAGGTAGGCGTCGAGATGCTTTTCCCGGAAGCTATGGACTGTGCCAGCGCCCAGCGCTCCAGGTTCGCAAAAACGACGTGAATCCACTTGAAAAGGATGTCGGCGGGCATGGTCCTATTGCTCAGATTGACCCTCCTGAGACGACGGCCGGGCACCTTGCCGTACGACGCAAGGGAATCCGTCTGCAACGCCGCTCCGGGAAGGGTGTTCGCTACCACGAACGGAACGATGCTTTGAGTCGACCGGTCCGCAATGCGCGCGAGCCTGATGCGTCCGACCCCATGGTTGCCGACTGTCTCGACCGCTCCAGCGATCCATATCTGGTTTGCTTGTGCTGCTCCGCCACCCCTCTCCAGCGCGTCCTCCTTGCGCCAATACGGGATGGCGGACTCGTCCACCAGCCAGGCGGTTTGTGTAGGAGACGCCCAGCTTAGTTAGGCTGGAGCTGCGGCATCGAAATGGAATTGGAGTGCGTCGCCATCAGGTACGCAGCCAGGAACCACTTGCGCAGCGGCAGGTGCGTGCCCTGCATGACCGTCCCGGCGATCACCGAGGTCTGCTTGCGGCACCCAGGCCTCTCCCCTTTGCCCGCGCGTTCGAAAAGCCACGGCCGCGCCTCGAGGGGCCATGCTTTCCTGGAACCGCAGCGTGGGCATGCGAAGCCGCCCGGCCAGCGCTTTTTGAAGAGGTAATTGGCGGATGCGTAATCGTCGCGGAAAGTCTCCACGAACTTCTCGATCGACGGTGGCTTGTCGTTCTTCCACCGGTCGGAAACAGCGCCTCGCCATGCCGACGCCAATAGGGCAGGCGAGGCGATCCGTCAGCAACAATCGCTAGATATGGTTAGCACCTAAGCGAACGGGATAAGCGGTCCAATTGATGGGGCGATCTTGTCGGTATCTTTGCATGATGCGCCGCCAGTGGCGCTACCAAGATTTGGCGAGTGACAGCATGGATCAGTCATACGCATCATCTGCCAAGTTCCAGGTGAGGAGATGACGTAGTGACAAAGACAGGGATGCCGAGATCCGGCCATCGGACAAATTCGAGCAACATCAACAACGAGACTATCAGGCTGCCTCTGGCGGTAGGAGTCGGACGAGCGCACGCCCATCATGGGGAATTCCTCCAAGGCGCCTTTGAGGGGGAAAACGGAAGGCTTTGTCGCGGACTTCTAACCCTGCCGCTCACTTCGCAAGAGTCGCTAGCGACCTTCTGGCCGCATGAACAAATTGGGATTCGACCGCGGCCTGCAAACCGGACCAAAGCGGCACGCGCCGCGGCCCTCACGCTGGAGCATATCGGAGTAGCTGGAGGAGGTGGAGAACTTACGATCGAAAGCCCTATTATGATCGGGCACGGCTATGGCTCCTCGACCGCAGACGTCATTGCTGCAATTCGTGCGGTGGCAGCTGCAGCAGGCCTCACGCTGCGCCAGTCAACAATTGCGCGACTGGCGGTGGCCGCGGAAGGCGCAAGTGACGCCATTGCCTATGGCGACCAACCTATCCTTTTCGCCCACCGGGAGGGCCGTACGATAGAACATTTTGGTGGCGAGTTCCCGCCCCTTCTCTTGGTGGGTTTCAGGGACGGCGGGGCCCGGCCGATCGATACGCTGAGCATGCCGCGGGCACGCTATGATGGTGAGGAAATCGGGCTGTTCCGTGTTCTGCGGGGACTGGCGAACCGCTCCATCCGGGAACAAGATCCCCGCCTGCTTGGACGTGTCGCAACCATCAGCGCCAGTATCAGTCAGAGGCATCTGCCGAAGGCATCCTTCAATACCGTTTTGGATATAGCGCGGGCGCATGACGCGTGCGGCGTGCAGGTGGCCCACAGCGGAACATTGATCGGCATCCTTGTGGATGCGGCTGCGCCCAGGGCCGCCACGCGCGCTGCTGAGCTCGCAAGGCAGGTGAGCGGCGCAGGCCTCCAAGGCGTCCATATGTTTGCCCTTAATGCCGAAATGGGGCTAATCCAGTGAGCGCGGCGCAAGACTATTTACGCGCCTATGAGACGCCGCGATTTGCCCAACTCGCACCCAACCTCAACGCCGCCTGCTTTTCCCTCATGAAGCTGATCCCCGCCCGGTTCATGGTCGATCAGGCGGAAGCGTCAGGGCGCCTCAGGCGGGAAGGTCACATCATCGAAACGACGTCGGGAACATTCGGCCTCGCCATCGCCATGCTGGCTGCGGCTCGTGGCTATGCGCTTACACTTGTCACGGCCTCCAGCCTCATCGACCTGAAGCTCAGGCGGCGACTGGAACAACTTGGTGCCAAAGTCATGGCCATCGACGATCCTCAGGGAGACGGCAATCAGCGCGGCCGGCTCCAGTATCTTCAGCAGACCCTGCAAGATAGCCCGGGCACGTATTGGCCTCGACAATACGATAGTCCGGAAAACCGCCTTGCCTACGCGCGTCTCGCCGACCTCGTTGTTCGATCATTCGGCCGTATCGATTGCCTCGTCGGGTGCGTGGGCACTGGCGGATCGCTCTGTGGAACCGGAGGCTTCCTGCGTGAGCTCTTTCCTGATCTCAGGATGATTGCTGTCGATACCCACAGAAGCATGCTCTTTGGCCAGCCTGTCGGACGTCGCATGCTGCGCGGGCTCGGCAACAGCGTTTTGCCGGACAATGTTCGTCATGAGATGATCGACGATATTCATTGGGTGGGCGCATTGCCGGCTTACGCGATGGCGCATGGGCTGTTTCGCGATCACGGGCTCTTCATGGGGCCGACCAGCGGCGCCGCAGCCTTGGTCGCCGCCTGGTTCGCCAGGCAAAATCCGGAAGCCTCCACCGTCGTGATAATGCCAGATGAAGGGCATCGTCATTCCGATACAGTCTACAACCCCGACTGGCTCGCCGGTTTGAAGGATTGGCCAATCTCAATTCCTCTTGAACCAACTGTTCTCACGCAAATTCGTCCGGCCGAAGAGACGGCATGGACGAGATTCCCTTGGAACCGCAGAACTTTAAACGCCGTCCTCGCAGGGCTGGGCGGCCTGTCCAATACGCAGTGACAGGTCCGAATCCAGACTAGGCGATAAGCCAACATCGGCCAGTAGTCAGACCGGGTGCATGACCCGGTGAAGAAAATCCCTAGTGCGTTCGTGTTTCGGATGTCGAAGCAGTTCCTTCGCCGGGCCTTGCTCAACGATCCTGCCGCCGTCGAGAAAGAGGACGCTGTCGGAAACCTCTCGCGCGAACTGAATTTCGTGCGTAACCACGAGCATGGTCATGTTCTCGTCTGCCAGCGCGCGCATGACCTGCAGGACCTCGCCGACCGTTTCGGGGTCTAGTGCGGAGGTGGGCTCGTCGAAAAGAATGGCCTGCGGGCGCATCGCCAGGGCGCGGGCGATGGCCACGCGCTGCTGCTGGCCCCCCGACAATGATGTGGGATAGGCATTCGTCTTGTCGGCCAGCCCGACGCGATTTAGCAATGCCATGGCCCGCTCGCGGACCTGGTTCCTGTTTTCCTTCAGCACGTAGAGCGGACCTTCCATGACGTTTTCCAGCGCCGTGCGATGCGGAAACAGATTGAAGCGTTGGAAGACCATGGAAACTCGGGTGCAGATGGCGTGAACCTGTGGCGAGGCGGCATCCACCACCGTGCCGTCGATGCTGATGCGACCGCGCTGATAGGTCTCAAGCCCGTTCACACATCGCAAAAGCGTCGATTTGCCGGAACCCGAGGGCCCAATCAGACATACGACCTGTCCCTTGGCGATCTCGGCGTTGATTCCCTTGAGGACTTCATGGGCGCCGAAGGACTTGTGCACGTCGTCGAAGGTGATCATCCCGCCGCTCCAAGATAGCTCTCGACCCTGCGCATAAACAGGTTCAGCGGAACCGTCAGGCACAGGTAAAGCAGTGCCACCAGGGTAAAAACTGTCATGTTGTCGAAAGTGGACGACGCAAGCATCTTACCTTGCATGGTCAACTCCTGAACCGAAATCACCGACACAAGCGAGGAGTCCTTCAGCAGCATGATCATGTTGTTGGCGTAAGGCGGCAGGATGATCTTAACTGCCTGCGGCAGCACGACGCGGCGCATCATCAACGGACGCTTCATCCCGATCGACTTTGCCGCTTCGACCTGACCCTTGTCGACCGCCTCGATGCCCGCCCGGAAGGTTTCCCCGAGATAGCAGGAGTGAGCCAGGCCCAGTCCGATCGTGCCAGCCTGGAGCGCGGTCAGGTTGATGCCGATCTCGGGCGCGACAAAGTAGATATAAAAGAGAACCACCAGCAGTGGTATGCCGCGAACGAAGTCGACAAGGAGCCGCGTCGGCACGGCGAGATAGCGTATCCCCGATGTCCTGAACAGCGCCCAGACAAGTCCGAGCGCTGTCGCCAGACACAGCGCAAGAAGGGTTATCATGACGGTCAGCCAAACGCCTTGAAGAAGAAGCGGTAGATATTCCGTTGCGTGCGCGATGAAATTGGTCATGGCCGGCTTCCTCTTGGCACGTTCCCCGGCTCTCACAGCCGGTCATTGCTATGCGATCCTATGGTCCTGCCAGCCGACGCTTGTTTCGAGCTCGATGGGGATGGCTTCAGAGGCCATATTTGGCAAAAATTCGGCTTAATTCGCCGCTTTCCTTCAGCTTGGCGATGGAGGCATTCACCTTTTCGAGAAGCTGCGGATTTTCCTTGGCGACCGCCAACGCGACTTCGCCTTGCTTCATCGGTCGATAGCCGTCGACGAGGCGAACACCCAGTTCGGGGTTCTTCGAAAGCTGATAAGCGACGATCGGGGCGTCACCAAAGCCGGCCTTGATGCGGCCCAGGACCACATCTCGCATCATGTCAGCGATTGAGTCGTAGAGCTTGACTTGACCGAAGACGCCAAGCGCTTCCAGAGCGTCGGCGTAGGTCGAGCCGATCTGCGCGCCGACAGTCTCTCCTCTCAACTCTTCGATCGTGTAGTTCTTGCTGTCGCCGGCAGCAACAAACATCGCCTCGCCATAGGCGTAAACCGGCGTGCTGAAATCGATCACCTGCTTGCGCTTGTCCGTTATGAACATGCTGGCGGAAATCAGATTGATCTTGTTGGTCGTCAGTGCCGGGATCAGGGCCGGAAAAGCGTTTACCTGGAAGTCGACGGTCGTGCCAAGGTTCGCGGCAATCGCACTTGCCAGATCGACCATCGCGCCAGTCGGCTTTCGGGTTGCGGTATCTACAAACGTGAACGGCACCCCGGTTGGCGTGACGCCGACCCTGAGGGTTTCCTCAGCCATCGCCTGAGTTGCCAATGCGATACCGATGGCAGCGAGCCAGCCAATGAGCGTTTTGCGAAGCATGAAAATTCCCCTTCCATTATTGAATCAAGGTTCCGCTCGCCAAGCGAGTTGAATTTGCCTCTCGTGGATAGCTTTTGGAAGTCGCAATACCGTCCGGTGGCGGACGGGATCATCAGTCGATCAGAAGTCGCATCTGTTCATGATCGCCTCTATCTTCTCTTCAGGATATCCTGGTCGCGCGTTGTTCATGAGAGGACGTGAAATAGTCACGGTCCCCGGCAAGGTGTTCCCAGGCTTCTGCAACTGACCGAAACGATTGTTGTGCTTGGTCAGGGCCGCTCGAACGATCCAAATCCTTGAGTCCGCTCGCGGTTACGATGGCAACGACGCTGTCCGACCGCGCGATCGTGCCCTCGCGTCTCAGGGATTCAATAGCCGCAAATGGCGTCACCGAGGCGAGCTCGGCAAAAACCCCCTCGGTGCCCGCAAGCTGCCGCTGCATGGCTATCAGGCCGAAATTGCCGACCGGCATCGCCATGCCACCAGATTCGCGCAGCGCGTTGAGCGCCTGAAACGTGCTTCGTGTGGTGCCGATCGAGATGGCCAGCGTGTCGAAGCCAGCGGGAACCTCGGCAACCAGATCGGCATTGCCGGCAAGCGCTTTGGCCAAAGACCCGTGCACTTCCGCCGCCACGAGTCTCGGCAACCGATCGACCCTGCCTTGGCTGAGAAGATCCTTGAATCCCGCCCAGAGCCCGGCAAGCGCGTCGCCATAGCAAACAGGCAAGGCGCACCAGTCCGGCACGGCTCCATGCATCTGTTCGACGATCTCGTAGGCGAGGGTTTTGTAGCCTTCGATCCCGACCGGATGACTGCCCACCACGGGGCTGTGAAACGGCGACGTCGCAAACCATCCGAGGCGCTCAGTACCAGCGGCAAGCAAGGGCCAGCGATGGGATTTGTCGGCCAGGGATATGACGCTTGCACCGTATTTGCGGATCTGCGCCAACATTGCGCCGGCGGTGCCTGAGAATGTGACAACGACGCATTTCAGGCCCGCCCGTGCAGCATAGGCGGCAAGTGAGGCCCCGGCGTTGCCCGACGAAGCAGTCGCCACGACGCGTGCACCACTCAAACGTGCCATGGACACCGCCACGGTCGAGAAGCGGTCCTTGTGGGACCACGTGGGGTTTGCGCCCTCGTCCTTGATAAGAAGCTTGGGGACTCCGAGCTGCTTTCCCAGCCTCTCGGCGCTCAGCAGCGGCGTCAGGCCCTCGCCCAGCGAGATTGCATCGCTGAGCCCACAAGGAAGCATGTCGGCATAGCGCCACAGCGAGGGCAGCGCGGCGCCCGCTGCGGAACCGGCCGATGTTGCGCTGGATGGATCGTAGATTACCTTAAGATTGGCTGGCGCTTCGGCGCAGCATATCGGGCAGCCGCGTGAATCAATTTTGGTATCGCTGGGGAACAAGGCGCCGCATCGAATACAGGAAAAACCTGCCGCGCGGCTCATGACGGCACCCGGGTGATTGCATCGTGCGTCTCTGTCAGCCGCTCCACTCCGCCCTGGCGAACAACCACCATGTCCTCTACCTGGAGCCCCCAGCGGCCGATTTCGTAGTAGGGGGTCTCCACGCACAGCACCATTCCTTCTTCAAGGACGTCGGTACTCCCCGCCGAGAGCGTCGGCGCATCGTAACCATCAAGGCCGATGCCGTGGCCGACGTGATCGCGCTCGTAGTGGGCAATTCCTTCGCGCTGGACCACACGCACCACCGCCTCGAAGAGCCGTGCTGCTGCCATGCCGGGCCGGATAATGTCGCAGGCATGCTGAACGCCGTGCAGGAGGGCCTGCTGAAGCCGATGCGCCTGCGGCGGCGGCTCGCCCAGCGTGGCGATGCGGGCAATGTCGGCCCGGTAGTGCCGAAACCGGCCACCGACGTCGAAGCGGATGATTTCTCCAGCCCGCAACTTGCGGTCGGACGGCTGGACGTTCATGAGTGCGCTGCGTTCGCCAAAGCCGATGCATCCCAGTACGGGCAGGGCGCCTTCCTCGACCGTCCTGACGTGAAAAGCGCGCGCCAGATCTGCTTCGGTGGCGCCTTCCTGAGCAACGGCGAGTGCTGCTTGAATGGAGCGTTCGGCAATCTGGGCAACTTGGCCGAGCCGTTCGATCTCATCTGCCGTCTTTATAGCACGAACCTCGCGAAGCAACGCGGTGGCTGGTAGGAACGACGCATTGAGAAAATGGGCTCTGAGGATTTCCAGGTATCCTGGCGCGAGCCCCGCCTCGTCTACGCCGATCCGCCCGCGGCCGAGCTGGGCTTCTTCCAGTGCGGCGATCAGAGCCGTAATGGCATCGCGATGCCTCGGCAGTTCGCGAAGCTGGAGGTGTCGTTCACTGGCGCGGTCCATGGCGGTCGAGGAACCCACATCGGCGTAAAAGTCGCCATAGCGCCGCACCTTGCTTACCCAGACGTCCTGATCGGCAACGAGGTCGAGAGTGCTGGTGCTGGCGATGATTTCAGGCGCGCCCTTGTCAGGCGCCGGCCAAACCACATAGGCCTGCGGGCCACGACGGATCCATTGCGGCAGAGCCCAGAAGCCGCTCATATAGGTCACGTTTTCCGGCGTCGTGGCTATAACGGCATCAAGCTCGGCTGCCGACATGCGTTGTTTCAGGCGGGCTTCGTTAAGCAACATGGTGGGATTCCCGAGCCTGTTTTGCTTCCGGAAAGCCGAGGCCGGCAGAGATGCGCGCCGCAGCCGCCATTACTGCCTCACCAATCTCGGCGATCTCCACATGCGGCCCTACAGACCGGGGGTAGGCCACACTTATCGCCGCGATGATCATTCCTGATGCATCGCGAAGCGGTGCGCCGACCGCGATCAACCCGGTAAAGTTCTCGTCCAGGGAGGTTGTGTAGCCGATAGACTCGGAGGCTCTGATTTGGACCACGAGCTTGTGCGGGTCCGTGACGGTGCGTACGGCAACCTGCTCCAGCGGACCCCGTCCGAGAATTCCAACGACTGCTTCGCCGCTCAGCTCCATCAGGAGTGCCTTGCCGAGTGCGGTGGAGTGCAATGGGAACGTTTCGCCGGGTGACGAGCGAATGACGACCGGACTCTTGCTTTGCACGGTCAGGAGATAAATACCGCGATTGCCCCGCCTGATGCCCAGGAATGCGTTGAAGCAACCTTCGGCGGCGAGCGCCTGCAGTTCGATTTCAGCCAAGCCGACCAGGCGATCTCTGCCCAGGATCTTCCGCGCCAGCGCCAGGACGGAGTGACCGAGCCGGTAGCGCCGCGAGTCTGGCGACTGCTCGACATAGCCCTGTTCTGCCAGGGTGTTGAGAATTCGCTGCACGGCGGGAGCACTCTGCTCAAGCCGGCGGGCGAGCTCGCGCACCCCGACAGCTTCGTCCGCGTCCTTGAGGACATTGAGAACCGCAAGCCCACGTTCCAACGAAAGATTTCCTGTCACTGGCGTTCCTTATTTCGGAATGGCGTTCCGCAATATGATGAGAAAAGCAGCAATGTCGGCGCCTGTCAATGACGAATGTTCACTATAGTGTGTCGTCCTAAAGTGTACGCAACGACGACCATGCCCTCATGGACCTACGGGTGGTTGTCGGCTTGAACGTACAAAGGATCCGGCGCGCACAAGCCCTCTCTCAAGAGGAACTGTCGTTCCGTTCAGGGTTCACGCGCGCCTATCTGAGTGGTCTCGAGGCCGGCCGGCGCAATCCCACAATTCTATCGCTTGCAAAGCTTGCCACTGCACTAAGCGTCGACATCGAGGAATTGATCAAACGGCCAGGCAAAGATGCCCCAGCAGTGACGCCGCGTGGGCGACGTAGCAGAAAATCGTGATCCTCCCGGCGCCTCCTGGCCCGGTGGATCAAGGGTTGCGACGGATGAGCTGCTCCTCGTCAACCTGCAATGCCAACGCCAGTACTTCCAAGGTATCGACGGTCGGTGAGTTCTCCTCCCGCTCCAGCTTGCCGACATAGTTGCGATCAAGGCCGGCAAGGTCCGCGAGCTGTTCCTGCGACAGGCCGGTGCCTTGGCGAAGCAACCTCAGATTGCGAGCAAAAACCGACCTGAGCCTCATACGGCGAGGCAGTCAGAACGCGCCCTTTAGTGCCACCTACTATAGTAGTCAAACGTCATGCCGCAGCTTGCAGTCGGGCCCAACTTATTTATTCTTTCTTTGTCTCAGTACATTTAAGGGGCGTGAAATGTCGGCGGTTCATGGGAGCGTCTTACAGCAGCAGCTAACGCAAATCTTTGAAGCAACCGCGCTGATTGATCGTGCAAGCAGCGTCGCCGAAATCGTTCGACAACTGCGCAAGAGCATCGAACGTCACGGCTATGCAGCCTGTCTCGTCACCGAATTGCCACGCCAGGACACCGGATCGTTGGATGGACACATCCTTGTCAACGGTTGGCCGGGCGAATGGTACGACCACTACATGGCTGCCGGACACTATCGCCATGACCCTTGTGTTGCTTTGTGCCGTGGTGCGATCGGGCCGTTCCTTTGGAGCGACGTCCATCACGGCCTGACGAACGGCAACGCCAGGAAGGTGATGGAGGAGGCAAAAGAGTTTGGGCTTTGGGACGGGATCTGCATTCCAATCCAGGCCTCATTTGGCGATCCGGCCTGTGTAACGGTTGCCGGACGCGAAATTGATTTGGCGCCGACGGTGCGCTGCACCGTTCATGCACTTGCGCGCCATGCTTACTCGGCTGCTGAACGACTCGTTGGCAGCTCGCTCAGGCGGCCGAGACATAAGCTTTCCCAACGGGAGCGTGAAATCCTGCAGTGGGTCGCTGGCGGGAAGACCGCATGGGAGGTTTCCCGAATACTTGGTATTTCGGAAAACACCGTGACGACCCATCTGCGCAACATCAAGCAGAAGCTCAGCACCGCCAATGTCGTGCACGCCATCGTCGAGGCTTATCGCAGGCGCGAAATCGAACTTTGATCCATCCCCAGATCTGGGTATTTCATGGGCATTCGTCGCGTGATCGGATGGGGTTCCATCTTGAGGAACAGCAATGATTCAGGTCCACGTCGTCGACGCGTCAAACAGCCTTGCCTATCGAGGAGATCTCGACAGTTACTTCCGCCTGCGACATGAGATCTATGTCGATGAACGTGGCTGGCATGAGCTGAGGCGCCCCGACAGTCGCGAGATCGACCCGTTTGATACACCAGAAGCCATTCATCTGCTCGGCATCCAGCCGGGAAGGGGTGTCGTTGCCGGATCACGCCTGGTGCCGAGCCTCAGACCGCATCTGATGAGCGAAATCTTTCCGCAACTTGCCGAAGGTGGCGTTCCGCGCCGACCCCATATCTATGAGTGGACCAGGTTTTTCGTGGCCAGGGATTTTCGCCAGCCCGGCCGACCCTGCCAGGCCGCCGGCGTGATCTACTGCGGAATTCTTGAATTCTGCATTCAAAGAGGCATAAGCAATCTGACGATTGTCTGCGAGGACTACTGGTTCGACCGCTTGGCATCGATCGGCTGGTGCCCAAGGCAGCTTGGATCTTCATTCAAATGCGATGACATGACCATTATCGGCCTCATGGTCGATGTCGGCCCGTCCGCCTTGGCCGCGACGCGACAATTCTATCGCATAACCGACCCAGTGCTTTGGGTCGAAACGCCATTCAAGCGGCTGGCCTGACCGGGGGCCGTCCACTTTTGGGCCTCACGCCTCGAACGAACATGCTGCCTGGCAGACAAAACGGCCGCTCCAGTTACCGGGCGAATCGTGCCGTTCGAAAACCGAGGGAACCTAAGTGATTGACTTGCCAATGTTTGTTAAAAATTATGTCTCGACCGGCAACCGGTTCGACCGCTTGATCTGCGCAAGCGCGAAGCTGGACTCGATCGAGGAGACGCCATCGAGCCGCGTCAGCTTTTCCTTCAGGAAGCGCTCATAGGCGTGCAGGTCGCGCACCACCACACGCAGCAGATAATCACGCTGGCCAGTCATCAGATAGCAATCGACCACCTCCGGCCAGCGTGCGATCGCCGCGTTGAACCGCTTCAGCTCGCTCTCGCGCTGGCGCTCAAGCTTGATAGAGGCAAACACCGAGATCGGCAGATCGACCATGTCCTGGTCTATCAGGGCAGCATAGGTAAGGGATGATGGACGACAGTGAAGGCAGACGCATCGATTCCAAGAACACGCTGATCCTTCTCGCGTCGAATGTCGGCTCAGAAGTGATCATCGACCGGACTTGGGGCTGTTGCCGGAGCACGCTGACCGCTACCCGCACCAGTTCTCCGGCGGGCAGCGACAGCGCATCGCCATTGCGCGTGCGCTCGCGAGCGAACCGGAACTGATCATCTGCGACGAGGCGGTTTCCGCGCTCGACGTCTCGATCCAGGCGCAGATGATCGATCTGCTGGCCGACATCAGGACCAGGCTCGGTCTCTCCTATATTTTCATCACACATGACTTGCCGATCGTGCACCTTTTTGCGGACCGGATCATGGTCATTAGAACGCCTTTCCTGCGCGCATCATAGCGCGGGCATTTCCGCCTCTACGAATGGAGCCATGCGCCATCGGCTGTTTTGGCGTCGAAAGCGACGGGCACGCTGTGAATCACGCACGCTGCCGCCAATATCTCCTCCAACTCGTGGTCGGTCGCCTTGCAAGCCGGCATGAGTTTCCGAAGGGCACAAATTGCCTGTCCGATGGACAGGAAGCGGCCTTTGCTTCTGGAGAGAACGTAGACTTCGGCTACTGTTTCAATCGTGACTGTGTGAAACGAGTGAGGCATCGAGAATTCCTCCCTGAAACCCTGACCAATACGATTTACTGGCAAGGTGCGGCGGCCTTCAAGGCTCTGTCTGATTCCGGACAATTAGGCGGAGGCTAGGCCGAAATCATTCTCTCTTTTCAGAGATCCCCGCCATCGGAACGGTGGTCGAAACAGAACCAATCAGATAGTTGCCTAGTGTTTGATCCCAGATTCTGATGAGCATCCTTGTCCTCCGAATCAAGGGATGCGCTACGGGCCAGGTTCTTCATGGGAGCGCCACGTGCTCTAGGGCGCCGGGAAGGCGGATGATCTGTTCGTCGCTCATTGCGACACATCCTGTTGGGTTAGTTGCGCAGGGCCTTGGGGCTCAGCGGCCCAAGAACGGGAATTCCCTGTACTAGTCGGTCCGGCCTTGGTCGGCTTTTCCTTGACCGAGAGACTGCGGAAAGGAGCCGATGATGGTTGCCGCTCCGGCTGTTTGCAGGTTGATCGCTGAATAGCGGATAGTCGGGTCGATCCTCGTTCAAGGTCGCACACTCGGTGGTTCGCTGCACGAAAGGCAGCTTCTGCTTTTGCGATGTCCTAAGCGAACCGACCGCTGTCGGCCCCAGTTCGCCCGGAACGACGAAGAATAGTAGTCGGGAAAAGTCATCAGTTAAGTCGAACCTCTGTGCCTCACATGGGCCGAGGTTGTCGAGGTTTCCCAACCTTGCACTCGAGCGCAGTCCTGTCCCAATCACCGAGTTCAGCAGCGGCGCGATACGTGCCTTCCAAAAAGGTCATGAGCATGTCTTCTGGATTGTTGGCCAGCCGGACCGCATCATAGGGCAGCAGAAATTCTCCAAGAGTTTCATGGTAATATGCGGCTTCAGGGGAAATTCTTGCAGCCGCAAAACCGGTCGGCATCGGGTATGCATAGGAATAGAATGCGGGAAAGTCGATTGCACCCCCACCTGGCCAGAAGCCAGCTGAGGAGACTTCGTGGCTGTAGGCCTCGCGGGTGATTTGGTCAGGCAGCGCCGGAATACCGCCTGGATGTGAGGGCGCCTGTCGACCGGAGAAACGTGTCACGGCAATGTCAAAACTTCCCCAGAAGAGATGCACCGGGCTGACCTTGCCGAGATACGCCGTACGGAAAATCTGGAGCACGTTCGTCACTGCCACACATGCCCTGAAGAACCGTGTCACAGCATCGGCGTCGTAGGGGCGTTCCATCCTGTCTTCGGCGAACGGAATAGCCTGCGGAATTTCATTCGGCCTGCCATGGAACTCCGGTGTCCCACCGAGAGTGCGAATGAGATCCAACGCGCGCCCGCGAAAGAAGGCGACCGACATCGGCTCAAGCGGGAACCGGGCAATGCGCCCATCGGTTGCTCGTCCGACCACTTCATGGTTGATCAGATCGAGGCTCAACTCGATGCCGCCTGGTCCATCTGGCACTAGCCCGGTGGTGAAACCGCGAGCGTCAGTGTAAAGGGTCGCATGCCAGGAATGGTTCACCCACGGTGAGCGGGCGAGCCGATATTTCCCTATGATCTGAATATAAAGATGCAGCGCGGAACACGTGCTGCGCCAAGGACCGTACGGTATATCCGGCCACCTTTCCTGGATGCGTTCATTCATTGGCCAAGCTTACTTTATTGAATAGAGTCTCACCACCGGCCGTATTCATATCACCGGCAATGAGTCAGTCGCGACAGATATGGCTCTTTTGCGGAAATGTCCCCTTCAGGCAGATGTGTTTCGAAGACGAACCGCAGATTTCGGCCCAATTGCGACATGGCGCCATAAGCCCGGGCATGAACGGCTTGTGGCGACCACCTTAGATCCGCCATCGCAAGGAGCTACGCAGCGTCGATCCAGCATTCTCGCCCGATCCCTCCCCAAGGGAAGCCAACGGTTGATAGTTCTTGGTCGAGAATGGTGGCAGGCTGGCGAACATTGGCGTTGTTGCCCTCAAGGTGATGGGAGGCTTCAGCGTCAGTGGTTTTGACCGATAGAACAGGCCTACAACTGGTTGGCGGACCTAGCGGCCGCCAGTCGCAAATACGGCGCTAGGGATTTCAGTTGCTTACCTATCGCGAGCGGGAAAGACCAGAGCAGCGGATGTTGGCGCGGTCGTCCATTACAAAAGTGTCTTCGACCTCGAACCGGTCAACGCGGTCGGCCACCACCGCCTGCAGAACGCCAGGTTGACATCGTATCCTTCGTAGCGCGTGCGCTCCATGACACAATCCGGTGCGACCAAGTTCTCGAAGATCGCAGGTTGTGTTCCTCGAATGCCTGATTGAACCGGCGGATAACTTCGGCTGTGTCGAGCTGTTCCATCTTCTTTCTCTCCTAACTTGCTGCTCGATTCCCAGTGGACCTGGCATCGCGGTTCTTGAAAGTCCGCTGAAAGACCGGCGCCAGTCGATCCATCGCGGTTGCGAGCCATCCGGCAAGTTCATGTGGCAGCGTGTCGTGGATCCAGACGAGCCGGCTTTGGGCTTCACCCTGCGTGAAGACCTGCATAGAGGTGTTGTCATGAACCACTTCGTCGGCCACCCAGCCCCAGACGATCCGGCGAGCCTGCTCGTCGCGAGCGATAAGCCGCTCACGGGCCGCCGTGCCGTCGGCGAAGGTGATGGTCCTGACGCCGGCCTCGTCCACCCGGCAGTCCACAAGCATGCCGGGCGCAAAGCGCGGCGGCCCGTTCGCGAAGTCGCCGACTACGTCCCACACGTTTTCCGGGGGCGCCTCCACGATGATTTCCCTGATTACCGATGCCATGTCGCAAACTCCTCACTGGATAGACCTGTCTGTCTGCTTGTAGCATACAGACCTGTCTGTTAACGTCAAGCGATGAAGCAAAAAAAATCCGAAAGCCACCCTGAAGCAGGTTCCGCGCGTCATCGTTTGCTCGACACCGCAACACGACTTTTCTACGAAGGGGGCATCCATGCCGTCGGCATTGACCGCATCATCGCGGAAGCCGGCGTGGCCAAAGCGACCTTCTACAATCATTTTCCATCGAAGGATGACCTCGTCCTCGCCTATCTCGAAGAGCTAGACCGGCTCGGGCGAGCGGCAGTGGCGGCGCTTCCGAAGCAATCTCCTCGGAAAATGATCTCGGCTATCATGGCGCGTATCAGCGAGGCTGTGACCGCGGGAGGCTGGCGGGGTTGTCCGTTCCTCAACGCGGCGGCCGAATATCCCGATCCGGCCAGCCCTGTGCGGCAGGCGATCAATGCGCGCCGCGTTTGGTATCACAACAGCCTTGAGAACCTTCTCGCAGAGGACGGCGATCCAGCTCCTTCCGTCACCGCGTCACTCCTCGTCGCGCTTTCGGACGGCCTGATGGAAAGTGCCTATCTGGATGATGCCGAAAGCGTCCCCGCGCTTGTGCGCGAGGCGGTGACGAGACTACTTGATCGCCGATGAACGCCGCTCGCCGACCAAGCGGCACCGGTCTGCGCCAGTTCCTGACTCTCCGGCAGCAGCACGATCGGGAGCGCAGTCTGCACGAGCTGCGACAGCGCCGGCCGGTGAGGGTGGGATCCACTAAGCTCCGGAGGAACTGAAGCGCTCGCGTTGTGCAGAGATGGCCGGCACCCATCGGGAGCGAGGGAGGGCATGGGATAGGTGCCGGCCAGGCGGAATCAGGTCCGCCGCCGCGTCAGCGTAGCTGACCCGTCCCTCGGTGTCATTGGCTGATAACCGGATCGGCGCCCGGTCCGTCGCACGCATAGCCCGGTGCTTTGTAACACTTTTGCTGCCTCGAGATGCAGCTATCGCCTCACGCTTTGCCGGTAGAGCAGGTTTTGCAGCATCCCTCAAACGGGGATGGTTGACCAGGGTCTCGATGCTTCCGGCCGCATGACGATCGATGCTGCATCGGCGCGCGGCTTCGCTAACACAATGGCGCCCAACCTGGGGGACCACGCTCGCGGGTAGCGTCACTGCTTCACTAGTTTACGACTGGAACGCAAGGGTTTCCGACGAAGCCGTTCTGGTGGAGCTTCGTCCAAAGCCGAAGAAGAGTTGCGATGGGGACATCGCAGAAATCTTACCATGCAGCAGCAACAGGCTTGGAACCTTTGGCGCAGCAAACGCGAACGCCTTTGCTTCTTCAAGAGGCAAACGCCGACCAATAGGGAAACGGCCGGGTCAGGCGACGCCGAGCTGATAGATGGCGTATCTTTGAACATTGGCGACGCATCTTGTCCCGGCAATGCATAGTTTGTTGCTTGCCCGCACAAAGTGCTCGAAAGCGGTAAGGTCCTAGGTTAGAAGAGTTGGCAGGATGTCCCTTATGAAAAACCCGACGATGGACGATTCCGACGATGGGCGCCCGAATGGCGGACGCAGCGCTCTGTTCACGCCGCCCGGCGATGCGTCCGGCGCGGAGCGGGTTTCGCGCCGGCGCAAGGCGCTGCTGTCTTCCTCGATGGTCGGCTCGACCAATCGCGGCCGTGTGCTGCAAGCCCTGTTCGATCTCGGACCGACCAGTCGCGCCGAATTGGCGCGCATCGCCGGCGTCAACCGCACCACTATTTCTGGAATCGTGCAGCCGCTGATCGACGATCAGGTACTGGTCGAGAGCGACCCAATTCCTGCCAGTCCAGGCGGCGGCAAGCCGGCCCGGCCGCTATGGTTCTCGCCCAATGCCCGTCCGATCTGCGGCGTGCTGCTTATGCCGGATTCCGTGCACGCCTGCGTGGCGACGCTCGACGGCAAGATCGAGTCGGAACGCAAGATCGCCCTGCCGGACGGCAGGGGGCCGGTACAGCCAATCATCGAGGCGATCGCCGAATGCGTCGGCGACACGCTCTCGAGGGCGCGACGCAAGCCCCTCGGCATCGGTGTTGGCGTCGGCGGCATGGTTGACACGGATCGCGGGTCGATCGTCGCTGTCAATCTCGCGCCGGCGCTCGACCGCTACCCGCTTGCCGACGATCTCGGGCGACGCTTCAGCCTGCCAGTCAAGCTCGACCACCATCCGCGCGCCTTGCTGGTGGGTGACCGCTGGTTCGGCGCCGGGCGCGGCGTCAGGCAGTTCGCGGTCGTCTACACGGGCGAAGTGTTGGGCGGCGCACTCTATTTCGACGGCCATCTCTATCGCGGCACAGCAGGCGCAGGCGGCGAACTCGGACACACTTTCGTGCAGCTCGACGGCGAGCCCTGCCGCTGTGGTAGGCGCGGTTGCTGGGACACAATCGCCACCTTGAGCTGGCTCCGGCGCGAGGCCTCCCGCGCGGCTCTGCCCGAACCCGACCTGATCGACTCGGCCCGCCTAGTCGACATGGCGGCACGGGGGCTGCCAGGGGCGGCTGAGCTGCTCGACCGTTATGCCCGCAATGTGGCGGTGGGCATTGCCAATCTGCAGCAGACGGTCGCGCCCAACATTTTCATCATTCATGGCGATGTAGTGCTCGGCGGCGATTGCCTGCTCGGCGCAATCGCGGAGCATGTCCGCGCCATGGTTCCGTCACGACCGGGCGGCGCGATCGAATTCATTGCCGGCGATGCAGGTGACCGGGCCGCCCTCCTAGGAGCAGCCGGTCTGGTCATTTCCGAGCTGCTGCAGCTCCCCATCTAGTACCGCCGTTTCCACGGCCTGCGTTGGAGCTTTCCACGCTGACGCACACGCCTGCTTCCATACCGCTGGCCGATGACCGCTTCGAAGAGGTCTTTCGAGGCAGGAACATGTGGAATCATCAAATATCACCAGCGGCAGGCAGGAAGGTTCGTGACAGCGCAATACGGCTGCGCGGCCTGTTGGCTGCGGCCGGCGCCACGATCGCCATGGCTTTCGGATTTGGCAGCCTGGCGCTCACATCCGTTTTCATCAGGCCGCTTGAGGCTGAGTTTGGCTGGTCGCGAGCCGACATAAGCCTTGCCTACACACTGTCGAGCGTCGGCATGGCCCTGGGCGGGCTGTTCTGGGGCCGGCTTGCGGACCGTTTGAATATCAGGACCCTGCTATTTATCGGCTCGGCTGGCATGGTGATCGCGCTCGCCGCGCTTTCCTTCGCCACTTCGCTCTGGCAGATCTATGCCGCGAACTTCGCTTTAGGCGGGTTAGGCTTTGCCTGTCTCTATGCACCCGTACTTGCTGTGACCGGGCTCTGGTTCGACCGCCGCCGCGGCTTGGCGATAGGGATCGTCACAGCAGGCGGAGCCCTGGGCCAGGGTATACTGCCCTACGCCGCAAATGCATTGATCGACACCGTCGGCTGGCGCCTCGCATATGCGATCATGGCTGTGGCGACGACGGCTGCGCTGGCGATCTTCATGCCGGCGGTTCAGGCGCCGCCGGTCAATCGGATCCTCGCCGCACCGGCGCATTTTTCAGCGAAGCCAGGCTTCCAGGGCGGCCATCTTTCCCCGGTCACGCTGCTATCTGCCGCAGCCTTCCTCTGCTGCGCCTGCATGGGCGTGCCGCTGATGCATCTCACGAGCTTCGTCACGGCCGTGTGCGGATCGTCGGATGTCGGATCGCTCAGCCTGCTGATCGCCATGCTGTTCGGCGCCATCGGGCGGATCGCATTCGGGCTCCTCGCCGACCGGGCAGGTAACATTTCTGCCTACGCCCTGGCGTCGTTTATTCAGACTGCATGCGTCGCGATTTTTCCCGCGCTGGACCAGCAGCTCAGCCTGCTGGCGCTGTCGGCGGTTTTTGGCTTCGGCTTTGCCGGAAACATGACGTGCCTGATCCTTTGCGTGCGCCAATTTGCGCCAGCCGAACGCTTCGGCCATTCACTCGGCATCGTCATGCTGATTGCCTGGGTAGGCATGGGCGTGGCCGGCTATTTCGGCGGCTTTGTCTATGACACCTTCGGCAGCTATGGGCCCGCTTTCCTGGCGGCATTTGTCGCAGGTGCGGCCAATCTCGTGGTTCTGGGCGTATTGGCCGCATCATATGGCGCGAGAGCGCAGGTCCCATGCGGCCGCCTTCCCGACCCGGCGATGAGCCGCTGATTCAAACGTCGAAATCCGTTCAATTCCACGTTGGTTCGAACGCAGCAAACCACGGCTTCCCTACCATTTTAAGAGACCGAAGGAATCGACGGCGTGCCGTCGTCACCAAGCAAGGACAGCTGAGATGAGCAGTATCTATGACAGCATTCTCGACACGATCGGCGGCACGCCGGTCGTCCGCCTTTCCCGCATCAATAACGGCTCCGCTTCCCTCTATGCCAAGCTCGAGGCATTCAATCCTGGCGGCTCGGTCAAGGACCGTTTCGCCGCCGCGGTCATCGAAGAGGCGGAGAGTTCCGGTGCACTTCGCCCTGGCCAGACGGTAATCGAGGCGACAAGCGGCAACACGGGGATAGGACTTGCCATGGTTTGCGCGAGGAAAAGCTACCCTCTCGTCATCGTCATGCCGGAAAACGCCAGCCTCGAACGCCGCAAGCTGATGCGCTTCTTCGGTGCCAAGGTCGTATTGACCCCTGCGGTAGAGCGAGGCAGCGGCATGCTCGCCAAGGCGGTCCAACTGGCCGGAGCGCACGGCTGGTTCCTCTGCCGGCAATTCGAGACGCCCGTCAACGCCGATATTCATGCCCGCACGACAGCGCTCGAAATTCTTGCGGCGTTCCAGGACCGTCCACTCGACTACTGGGTCACCGGCACCGGGACCGGCGGAACGCTTGCCGGTGTGGCGCGAGTGCTCAAGCGCGAGCGGGCGGAAACGCGGATCATAGTCTGCGAGCCCGACAATTCGGCGCTGCTGTCGAGTGGCATTCCCCAAACCTTCGACGAACAGGGACTGCCGACTCGGGCGCATACTCGCTTCCGGCCACACCCGATGCAGGGTTGGAGCCCTGATTTCATTCCACAGATCGTCGGCAACGCGATGGCTGACGATCTTGTGGACGAGATCTTACCCGTTTCAGGCGCCAGTGCTCTGGAAGCCGCGCGCCGGCTTGCGACGGAAGAAGGAATATTGGCGGGCATCTCCGGCGGAGCAACCTTGAGCGGGGCACTGGAAATTGCTCGACGCGTCGGCCCAGACCGGAACGTGCTCTGTATGTTGCCTGATACGGGTGAGCGGTATCTCAGCACGATCTTGTTCGATCACATCAGCGAGGAAATGTCGCCCGCCGAAGAGGCGATCTCTCGCTCCACACCCGGCTACCGCTTCGACCGGCCGCCATCCTTCGCCCTTTCATCGGCACCTGTAAACGAAATCCAAATCGATCAGTCAGCGCATGCGCTTGTCGACAAGGCGATCAATGATCCGGAGCGTCCGATGGTCATGTTCGCTCTGACATGGTGCGAATTCTGCTGGACGGTAAGAAAGCTTTTCGACCGTGTTGGAATCGCCTACAGGTCCATCGAAATCGATACTCCTGAATTCCAGAAGAACGGCCTGGACGGAGAAATCCGCAAAGCCCTGAGGGCCCGGGTCGGTTCACCTACAATTCCGCAGGTCTTTGTCGGCGGCGAGCATATCGGTGGCTGCATGGATACGCTTGCCGCCTGGCGGGAAGGCATGCTCGCCGCCCGGCTGGAGTTCATCGGCGCAAACTACACGCCCGGCGCATGCGCAAATCCCGAGAGCCTGCTGCCTCGATGGGCGCGCGCGGCAGCGTGAGATCTCGCCTCCGGAGCTTTTCAGAGTGCCGTCGCCACCGTCAAGCGAGCGGAACGGGCGTGATCCCTTCCGGCTCGGCTTTCACCTGTACTTATCCGTGTCGGCCTTCCCACCAAGAGAAGAGCAAATCAGCGCAGGCGGGAATCTCGCGCTCCGGAAACGAACGCTTTCGGCAGCGGCACGGACTTGATACAATCCATCGCTAATTTGGCAGGCGCACTAGGATCAACAAAGTGTCGCTCGAAATTCGCGTTCTCGGAGATCTGACGGTCCTTCGCCATGGCGAGGTCGTTTCCTTGCCGCCTTCGAAAAAGACGCGGGCGCTGCTGGCCTATCTTGCGCTGGTAGAGCGCCCCCAGCGGCGCGAGCGCCTTTGCGAAATGTTCTGGGAGGTACCGGACGATCCGCGCGGCGCCCTGCGCTGGAGTCTCTCCAAAATCCGACAGGTCGTCGACCTCGGGGACGGCGAGGTCCTGCAAGCCGACCGCAACGCAGTTCGCCTGAACACCAGCGAAATCGTAATGGACATCGCGCCGCTCCGCGGCCTTGGGGTTCGCGACATAGAGGCTCTCGAACCCGAGAAACTGGAGGCCCTCGCCGGAGCGTTTCGCGGACGTTTCCTGGATGACGTCTCACTGCCGCGCTGTCCGGAATTCGAAGCCTGGCGCATTGCGACCGCCGACGAACTGCACGTGACGCATCTGCGCATCCTTCGGGTACTCGTCGACCGTTTAGCGGATGAGCCGGCGCGGGCGCTTCCGTTCGCCCATGTCCTGCACGGGCTGGAGCCCAGAGACGAGGCTCTTCGAGCCGACATCCGTCGGCTGAGCGAGGCAGCACGGCAATCCGCCATGGTACAGAGCCGCGCTTCGACAACCGACCCCGAGGCCGCTCCCACCGGCGAGACCGTCACCCCACAGGTTTGGCCGGCGGCGGAGATACAGCTCCGCCCCGCGCCGGAGCGGGTCCTCGCGCAGGAGATCCGCCGGTGCACGACACCCGACGGCGCGCGCCTCGCCTATTCCTTGAGTGGTCAAGGCCCGCCTTTGGTAAGGGCCGCGCACTGGATGTCCCATCTCGAGCTCGAATGGGACAGTCCGGTGTGGAAGCATTGGATCGAGGGCCTCTCCGCGCACTACCAGCTGATACGCTACGACCAGCGTGGCAACGGCTTATCGGACCGGTATCCCGCCGACCTATCCTTCGAAGCCATGGTCGCCGACCTGGAGAGCATCATCGATGCGGCCGGTCTGCGCCGCGTCTCCCTGCTTGGCATTTCCCAGGGATGCGCCGTTTCGATAGCCTATGCCGTCCGGCATCCCGAGCGCGTGGCCGGGATGGTGCTGTATGGCGGATTTACCAAAGGCTGGCGCAAACGGGGCAATGAGCGCGAAATAGCGCGCCGCGAAGCGATGGGAGCGCTGATACAGGAAGGCTGGGGCCAAGACGACCCGGTGTTCCGGCAGATGTTCACTTCCCTCTTCATTCCGCAAGCAACGCCGGAACAGAGGAATTGGTATAACGAGCTGCAACGCAATACTGTCTCGCCCGAGATTGCCCATCGCATCTTCGAGGAAGGCGCCGTCATCGACGTGGACGAGCTGTTACCGCGGGTCCGCGTTCCGACCCTGGTGATGCATGCCACGGGGGACGCAGTCATTCCGTTCGATCATGGCCAGGCGATGGCTGGCAAAATCCCCGGCGCACGTTTCGTCGCGCTCGACAGCGTCAACCATGTGCTGCTTGGTCATGAACCGGCATTTGCGATCTTCGCGGACGAAACGCGCCGTTTCCTTGCCGACCCTGAACAGACGCAGCAATTGGCCGGCCCTCCGGCGTCCTTGGGAATCAACCGCTCTCGGCAGTACATCACCGTACTCGCTGCGGAAGTGGTCAGTGCCCTGCATCTCCTCGAAGCGGAAGATCCGGAAGAGGCGATCCGCGAATTCCAGCCCGTCGAGGATCGGGTGATACAGGTCGTGGAGAGCCACGGCGGCGTCGTCACCTCGGCTGCTGACGGGACAATCACCGCAGCATTCGGCCTTGCTCGCGCCACCGAGGATCACGCTTATCTTGCATGCCGCGCCGCGCTTGCGGCCAAGCTGGCAGTGGAGGAGCTTTCCCAGGGCGGGATCCAGTTGAGGGCCGGAATAGACACCGGCGAGGTGATCGTACGGCAGCAATGGACGACCGAAGCCAGCAAGGTTGAACTGGCTGGAGCCGCGCCGCGTGCGGCCAACCGGCTGATGCGTGCCTTGCACCGTGCGACGATCGCCGCGACGGGCCGGGCGCGCGCAGCCGCCGGAGGCTATGTGCAGATGCACCGCTTAGCGCATTCGGAGCATCCGCACCTTGGCCGCGACGAACGCATTTACGAGCTGTTGGGCGAAAATCACGCTCTGTCGCGCTGGCACCTGAGGGCCAACCGCGGCCTCACCGGACTGGTCGCGCGCGAGCTCGAACTCAAAATCCTTCTTGCAACGTGGCGCAGGGTCAGGGAGGGCCACGGCCAGGTCGTCGGGATCGTCGCCGATCCCGGCATGGGTAAGTCGAGGCTTGCCCATGAATTTCTCTCCCTCGACGAGGTGGCCGGTTTTACCGTGCTTGAATGCGGCGGTCTGGAGTTTGATTCGTCAGTTACTCTCGGCGCTGTAAAGAAGCTGTTGCTCTCGGCTTGCGGCATCCGCGGCGAAGACGGCTTGGCGGAAGCCCAGCGCCTGTTCGCGTTCAAACAGGCGGAACTGGATCTGGATCCACGTCATACGGCACCGCTTTCCTTCCTCGCGGACCTGCCGGTCAACGATTCCTCCTGGCGGCATCTCGATGCGCGGGAGCGGACCTCACGGGTGTCCGAGGCGATGAGCGCTTTTCTCGTTGCGTTGAGCCGAACCGCGCCCGTAGCCGTGCTTATCGAGGATCTGCACTGGATGGATGACGAGAGCGAGGCCGTTATGAACAGGCTGGTCGAGGTCATGGGGGCCAACCGTATCATGCTGCTCGCCACCTACAGGCCGCAGTACCGGCACGAATGGAACCGCCGCGGCTATTTCCAGCAGATAAGGCTGGAGCGGTTCGCGCGGGATGAAATGGAGCAGTTCCTCACCGAACTGCTGGGATCCGATCCCAGCCTAGGGGAACTTCGGCAATCGCTCGCCGAGCGCGCCGAGGGCACGCCGCTCTTCCTGGAAGAAATGGTGCGCGGACTGATTGCGGACGGTGCCCTTGCTGGCCAGTCCGGCCGCTACGAGCTCAAGAGGCCGGTGGAGTCCATCACCATCCCGTCGACGGTTCAATCGCTCATCGCCGCACGGATTCAGCAGCTGGGCGACTCGGAAAGGCAGGCACTCCAACTCGCTTCGGTTATCGGCAAGAATGTTCCGTATCCGCTGCTGAGGGCACTATCGCCGCTGCCCGAGACGGAGCTGGAGCTATGCCTGGCCAAACTGCAGAGTCTGGAATTCCTGTTCGAGGTCCAGAGCTATCCTCATGTGGAATATACGTTCAAGCACGCCTTGACCCTGAAGGTAACCTATGAATCCCTGCTGGCGGAGGATCGAAAAAGGCTGCATCGGGCTGCATTGGTTGCGATGGACAGACTGTATGCCGGATCTCTGAACCACCACATCGAGGAACTGGCCGAACACGCGCTTCGTGCCGAGGCATGGGAACCGGCCGCTGACTATCTGCTGCAAGCGGCGGGTCGGGCAGAGGAACGCTCGGCCTATTCGGCCGCGGTCCAGTTCCTCGAAAGCGCCCGCAAGGCCGTCGCCGCGTTGCCCCGAAATCCGAAAACACTCGCCCAGGCAATCAACCTGCGGGTGCGGATGCGGCCCGCCTACGGAGCCCTTGGGGCCTACCGGAAAGCGCTGCCGCAGTTGTTGGAAGCGCGCGAACTGGCCATGGAACTGGGCGATCCGCAACTCATCTCCGACGTGTTGCTCCATTTGAGCTATCTCAACAGCTCCCACGGCCGCTACGAGGAGGCGCTGGAACCGGCCGATACACTCAAGCGCGGCGCGACGGCAAACGGGGTGCAGCGCTGCATAAGCGAGTCGGATCTGGCCGCTTCACAGGCGCTTCTGATCCGCAGCGAGGCGCGGCAGGTGCTGGAGCGGCTTGTTCCGCATGAGGAGAGATTCACCAAAGCTTGGCGTCTTGAGCGTTTCGGACAGCTCGGTGCTCGTGCGGTTTGGTACCTGGGGCACCGCGCGCAGGCGGAAGCGCGCCTTGGCCGGTTCGATGATGCGGAGTGTTCGCTTGGCGAGTTGCAGAAGGTCGCTGCCGAAGTGGCGCGCCCGATCGACAGCTGCGCGGCCGCCTATTTCACCGGTGTCGTGGGCATCCTGCGCGGGCCGGAGCCGACGCTTGTCGAGGCGCTGCAATTTTGGTCCTCCGAAGCCGCGACCAGCGCATCTATTCTACTGCGGCCGTGGCTGTTGACGGTGCTCGGGCATGCGGAATTCCTGCTCGGCCGCAACCACGACGCGGGCGCCACCTTGGAAATGGCGGTGACCGAGTCTGAGCGGCTCGATCTTGCCCAGTTCGAATGTCACGCGCGCGCCGTGCTCGCATGCGTGCGCGCGCGCCTCTGTGAGCCGGAAGCTGCGGCCAATCTCGGCCATGCGCTCGAGCTTGCACAGGGACGCGGCGATCCGTGGAGCGAGATCATCGTACTGCGCGGCCTTGCCGAGCTGAAACCTTCCAGATCGGCCATTAGCTTGCTCGAACAGGCCTGCAGCCTTGCCAGGCGGGTTGAATTGCGGCCAGAGCTTGCCCGCTCCTTGCTAGCTCTCGGGCTCGCGAAGCGGCGCGGCAAGATCGCTGGCGCGGTTGCCACTCTCGCGGAAGCGGACAGGCTCTACACAGAAATGCGGATGCGCGAGGATTTCTCCGACACGGAGGACCCAGCCGGAAATATCGTGCGTGATCGCATAGAAGCTACGGTGTGATTCCTCCATATCCAAGGATCTGCTTTGAAGGTTGGCGCTGCCTGTAGGGCAAGCAAGCCGCGGTCAGGCAGCTCGCGACCCCGCGGTGTCATGGAACAAAATCTGCCGGAAACGATCCGCCACCAAATCTGCGTGGGTCAGCGGCCCCATGTGTCCGGCGCCAGGAACAATCGCCCCGATCGCGGCCGGAACGCGGGAAATGAGTTCGCGAGCGATAAGCCGCGTCGGAACTGGTGCAAATTCGCCGCGCAATACCAAGACCGGAAAGTCAAATCGGGCATATTCGCTTGCCGGCATCGACTCATGGATCAACGCGTGGAAGTCGAGGCTGGCCTTCGGCAGAAACCGCACGAGTGCCGCCTGAAGTTCCGGCTTCATCGCGTCGAAGGTGCCGACTCCGCTCCAGTAATCGATGAAACGAGCTGCAGCGGAGAGATAGCTGCCGTTGATCAAGCCGTCGTGGATCGCGCCTGCGATCGCCGAGATCTCGCCGAGCGCCTCGCGGCCCTCAGAGTCCAGCTCGCGGAGCAGGTGAAAGGCCGACGGCTCATAAACCGAGAGGCTGGCCAGCCGGTCTGGACGCATCGCTGCTATATGCAGGGCCAACCCACCACCATAGGAATGGCCAACAAGATGCACAGGCCCGTCATGGCGGTCGATCATCTCCAGGATCCCGACGGCTTCGTCGGCCAGACGGAAAGCGCCGGCGCCTGTCCAGGTGCCGCCGCCCGGCGCCCCGATCAGATCGGGCGCGATGAACCGGTAGCTCTCATCGAGCCGCTCCGCCAGCTTGCGCCATTGACGTCCGCTGCCGCCGGAGCAGTGCAGGGCGATGACCAGCGGTGCGTGGCACGCCTTATGCGAGACGTGGAACGTCGATGAGGCAATCATTCCCTCCCTCCCGCCTCATAAACGAGAGCGGCGGCTGGCATCACGCGCGGCAAACGAGGTGACCCAGTTGATCTCGAAGCGGGTGATGCCGACGTCGCGCAGGAGGTAATCCGGCAACTCATGAAGCTGTCGACGGTCCCGCTGGATGCGAATGAAACGCCAGACTGCGGCCAGCATCGTTCCGCCGGCCCAGCGCAAACCTCGCGTTGTGGTGAGGGACAGGGATGGGTTCACCATTGCACTCATTTTGATTTTCTCCATGGTTGCGGGCGCTGACTACGGCGCCAGTGGAGCGCTTGTCGTGGTCGGGCGTGAGTGTCAGCGTTTATGGCAACGTCGATTTTTGCCGCGCCAGCGTTGTATTCGGCGGTCAGGCCGCGGCTCGGCGAGAGACGTCGAGAAACATTGCCATGTGAGCCGCCAAAGCCTCGGCATCGCGGCCGACGCCGTCGAGGAAGCTGGAGCTTCGATGGCGCATGAAATTGAGGCCGAGCACGTAAAGTCCCGGATACGCGCAGACGCCGCCGTCGTTCAGGATTTCGCCCCAGGAATCGAACACATCCAGCTTCAGCCATGGGTATTCCCGGCGATAGCCGGTGGCCCATATGATGGTCTCGATACCCCGGTCGATGAGATCGATTTCGGTCGGTTCGGCGCTCAGGAACAAGCTCGGAATGTATCCGGGGTCGATCGAGTAGCAGGCTTTGCCGGCGGCCGCGCGGTCTATGTTGGCCAGGACGCGCCTCAGCCTGCGTTCCGCCGCCGCGGTCGTGTCGGCGAGATCGCCACTGAACCGAATGCGCGTATCGCAGGCGGCAACCGCTCGACCGAAAAGACGAACGCCTTGCTCACGAAGGCCGGCGAGATCGAGAGACCTGCGCTCGGGTGTACCTATGAGCTGCAGAGACGGCTGCCGCCGTGCGGCGGCGAGATCCGAAACTTCGGCGATGGGTTTGGCAAGCGTTCCCAGCCGGTCGAGCCACCACAGGATGTCGTGCCCGTGATAAAGCCTCGGCAATCGCGTATGACTGCCGACCGACAGGGTTACCGCGCGGCCGGAGCGATTGATCTCCTCAGCAAGTTGTATGCCGGTCGCGGAGGCACCGGCCACGAGAACGCCGCCCTTAGCCAGCTGCCGAGGGTTGCGGTAGTCCCGCGGCACGACCTGCCGGATCCGGGAGGAGATGTGCTTTGCAATTGATGGAATGCGGGGCCGATCGCTGTATCCGGTCGCGACCACGACCGCAGGCACACTCCATTGGCCGCGATCGGTCAGCAGCCGGAAGCCTCCGTCGATCTTTTCGACCGAAAGCACCTCCACACCGTCCTCCACCGGCGCGGTGATCGAGCTCGCGTAATCCTCCAGGAACCCGACGGTCTCAGCCATTGTCATGAAGCCGTTGGGATCGGCGCCGCGATAGCCGCCGCCGGGCAGGCGCGTCATCCAGTTCGGCGTCAGCAGGCGGAGCGAGTCCCACCGTTCGCTGCGCCAGCGCTCCGCGATCCGGCCGCGGTCCAGCACGACGTGGTCGACGCCGCGCTCGGACAGGCATCGGCTCATGGCGAGACCCGCCTGTCCGGCGCCGATAATGGCCACGTCTGTACGCTGCATGGAATCCGCGCCTTGCAAACAGGGGCAAAAGATCGCCGGCGCCATCCTTTCCAGGACGAGGCCGGCGATATTGCTCGTCCGGACCGAAGTCAGCCTTTCACGACAACCGAGACCGGCACGCCGTTGGTCAGCACGTCGAACACGGCGGAACGGGCGCGCGACTGCATCACGATCTCCTCAAGCTTCTCAGCGGGAGCATCGCCCTTGATCTTGAAGGAGATACGGATGCCTTGGTAGCCGTTGCGGACCTCGTTCGAGATGCCGAGGATGCCGCGAAGGTCGATGTCGCCTTCGACGGTCGACTCCACCTCATGCAGGGTCACCCCGCGCACGGCCGCGATGTTCGCGATGCCGGCCGTGAGGCATGAAGCAAGCGCGTGGAGAAGATATTCGACCGGCGTCGGTCCGTTGTCCGTGCCGCACAGCACCGCTGGATGGTCGCTGTCAGCTTGGTAGGCCATCTTGTGAGACTGCTCGGTGCCGGCGCCGAAGAAGTTGGCCATGGTGCTGCTGCTGTGCGTGCCGGCAATCCAGCGGCTCTTGGCACGGAACTGGAACTTGGCAAGCTCGGGCTGCCCCGCGACTGCGTTGATGGTGGCCAGAAGGGTGGGCGTGTCAACGCCGTTCCTTGGCTCCCGCGGCGCCTTCTTAACGGAAGACTTCTCCATGACCATTGTATCGTCCTGCATGTCATTCACTCCTGGTTCGGATATTGCTCGACCGGGATCGCCCCGGACGGCTAACCCTCGGGCGGTAGCGTTTGACGTGCAGTGGGAACGACAGTGGGAAAACAAGAGGTTTTTTGCGTCAGCCAAGGGTGAGCCGCGCTGGTCTGCAGTCAGCGAAACGACGGGTCTTCAAACACTTGCTTCGCCGCCACGCTGCGATCCTCCCGTAAGCGCCGAGACGGGCGTCACAACCGAAACCACAGGAGATCAGACCATGTCTCGTTCGTTTGGAATGGATACCCGCCCGTCTTCGACCGACTGGGCAGTGATAGTTCGCGGACCAATAAAGCCGGAGGTGCTCGCCCACATTGCGAAGATCCACACGTACCGCACCGACTGACCTATCCGCATATGAGCCGCAACTGCACGAGAAAGTATCGGGATTGCCGCGACTGGACGGCCATGACACTCGACTGCCAAGGCCCAGAGATCAAGATCCCCCGGATCCACGTCCCGCTTCCGGGAGATGACATCGAACCGCTCGGCCGCGCCCGCCCAGTCCCGCCGCAGGACTAGGTCTCGTGCGGCAGAGATCTCCAGGTCATCGGTCGGCTCAGTCGGCGCAATCTGGCCGAGACCGGGATCATCGACCCCGAAGCGATAGCCGTGCCTGACGAAGCTGCGGATGCAGGTCGCCGAACCCCGGCAAGCGCGCGACGGGCCAGGCTTACGGCGCGGTGAAGGGAAGCTTCCGTCAGCTCCGGCCAAAGGGCATCCATGAGCTCGTCCTTCGGCACCACCCGACCCGCATTCCTAACCAGGTAGGCTAAAAGATCAAAGACGCGCGGTTGGATCTTCTGTGCCGCTCCCCGCAGCCTCAGCGAGCGAAGTTCTGCAGCATCGGGGCTCTGGGAGAAAATCGAAACGACAGCCGATGATAATCGAAAGACCAGCAGATGGTAAGGAGCCGCCTGATCCCAAAGCCGTATCACGGACCGCTCCCGTCTATAGCCCGGGGAAAACGGGGCAGCCTAAAAGCTGCACCGACTTGGCCACGAAAGCGAAGACATTCTGCTAGGTATTCCGACACCCACTATCCGGCGAGCCCCGGATAATTTTGGACCCAGGGCTGCATCCGTTCGAACTGAGCCGCCATCGCCAGAACGGTTTCGTCGGCATGCCGCCGCCCGACGATCTGGAGGCCGACCGGCAGGCCCTGCGCCGTCAGGCCGGCCGGAACCGAAATCGCCGGATGGCCGGTATAGTTGATTGGATAGGTCATGCACCAGCCGATCAGCGGATCGACCGCCTCGCCATTGATCGATGTCGGCCCGATCGTGTTGCCGTCCGTGGCATTCTTGACGGGCGGAACGGCCAGCGTCGGCGAGACGATCAGGTCATGGGTTTCGAATACATCCTCGAGGCCATCATGCACGCCGGTGCGCAAAACATCGTCGAGCGCATGGTCGACGGCGGACACCTTGTAAGCGCCCTCCAGCATGGCGAGGAACTGCGGGGTGAGCACCTCGGCGTGCTCGCCCATTAGGTCGATGCCCTCCTGTTTCCAGTACACGGCGATGGCAGCATAGTGGATCGAGATCGTGCGCACCCAAAGCGCCGCCAGGTCCTTGTGATCGGCCCTGAAATCGAGCTCGACCTCGTCAACCTCGATGCCATGTCCTCGCATGACATCGACGGCACGGGCAATGACAGTGGCGACCTCAGCATCGACAGGGAAATTGCCTAGTCGCGGACTGTAGGCGACGCGAAGTTTCCGTGTCGGCCCGGCAACGGCGCCGACATAGTCAACGCCGTCGTCCGGCAGGCAGAACGGGTCGCGGTTGCGTGGCCCGGCCATGATCTTGGTCATCAGCGCCGCGTCCGCAACGGTGCGGGCCAGTGGTCCGATGTGGACCAGAGGATGTCCCCACAGGAAGGCGTCGGGCCGAGTCACCGAAGGAATGCGGCCGAAAGAGGGCTTGAAGCCGACGGTGCCGCTGAACGAGGCGGGGATGCGGACCGAACCGCCGCCGTCCGTGCCTTGCGCCAGGGCCGCCATGCCGTCGCCGACCGCTGCCGCGCTGCCGCCGGACGAGCCGCCGGAATTGTAGCCGATCGCGAAGGGCGTACTGGTCGGCCCAAAGCGCAGATTGTCGGTGATGCCCTTATGGCCGAACTCCGGCGTGTTGGTCTTGCCGAGCACGATGGCGCCTGCGTCGAGCAGGCGCTCGACTGCCACAGCACTTGTCTTGGGCACCCGGTCGTGCACCGCCAATGAACCCATCGATGAGGGCACGCCGGCCACATCGTCGAGGTCTTTGATACCGACGGGGACGCCATGCAGCGGTCCAAGCGGACCGCCTGTCATCACCGCCTTTTCGGCGGACCGCGCAGCCTCCATCGCCTGGTCGCCGAGAACCAGCGTATAGGCGTTGACCAACGGGTTGCGCGCCTCGATGCGGCGCAGATAAGCCTCGGTCACTTCGACTGGCGACAGGTCGCGGCGCCGGATGCGCTGGGCCAGTTCCGTGGCCGGCAGGAAACAGATCTGATCGTCTGCAGAAGTCATAAGCCATTCCACCTTGTTGGGTGCTATTTGATGAACACTGGATTTGCCGCGCCGCCGGTGCCTTTGCTCACTTTGACCGGACTGGCGCAGTAGAAGCCTTCGTAGCGGCGGTCGGAGGCACAGTCGGCGGCCAGCAGGTCGAGCGATGCCATTTCGGTGAACACCACGCCCAGATTGCGCATCAGCGCGGCGTGCAGCACCAGCATCAGCCCGGTCTCGGGCTCGTAGGTTGTCTCGTTGGCCAGCGTGTCGGTAACCAGACAGGGGATCTGCATCTCGTCGAACCAGCGCACGAGGTCGAGGCTAAAGGTCAGTCCGGGTTCCCAATATCCATCGCCAACGCCTTGGCTTCCCGCCGCCAATGCGCCGACCCAGCCGGTGCGAACAAGAAGGATGCTGCGCGGCAGGATATCGACCCCTTGGGTGCGGGCGCATTCCATGAGGTCGCGATGCGTGAATGTTTCAGCGCGCTCCAGGACCGGTTTGCCGCGGAACCGGGCGATATCGAGCAGCACGCCGCGTCCGACGATCCCACGCTCCGCGATCGGCATGATGCTGGCCTTGGTCATGCCGCCATTGGTACTGCTTGCTGCGAAGCCGTTCCAAAGCGTGTCGTCGAACCACATGTGGCCGAGCGCGTCGCAATGCGTGCCGGCCTGTGCGAAGCCGGTGACATAGTCGTCTGCGAATTCGAGGCCGCCGGCAAGCGGTTGCCAGTGGCCGTTCTCGAAGCCGGCCTTGTCGGCGACCATGAAGTGCTTCGCCGGCCAGCGGCCGGGAAAGACGGCATCGCCCTGGGAGGTCGCGACCGGCACGCCGAGGGTGAAGGTGCGGCCCTCCCGCACCGACGCCAGGCCGCGCTTGACCTCGTCGGCGGTCAGATAGTTGAGCGCTCCGTTCTCGTCGTCGGCACCCCAATGGCCCCAGCGGCTCGGCGCGTTGGCCAGCAGCCGGCGCAGCGTCATCGTTTCAGTCGCGCTCATGCGAGAGCCTGCTCGGTCGCCGGCTGCCTGGCGCCGGTGATATAAGCGACGACCTCCTCCATGTTGGTGCCGGAACTTGCGAGATCCGCGACCTTGCGGCCCCTGCGCATCACCACCACGCGGTTGCACACCTGCCAGAGATGATCGAGATTGTGGGTGACCATGATGATCGTCAGCCCCTGGGCGCCGAGTCGTTTGATGAGATCGAGCACCTCACGGGATTCGCGCACGCCGAGCGCCGCGGTGGGCTCGTCGAGCAGCAGCAGCTTCTGGCCCCAAAAGGCACCTCGCGCGATGGCCACCAACTGGCGCTGGCCCCCGGACATGCGATCCACCGGTTTGCTGCGCACCCCGGGGATATCGATGTGCAGGTCCTCGAGGCCGCGCATCGCGATGTCGCCCATCGATTTGCGGCGGACCCAGCGTAGCAGCGCCGGGCCGCGGCCAAGCGCAATCTCGCGGCCGAGAAAGAAATTTTCGGCGGCGGTGAACGTGCCGATCAGCGACAGGTCCTGATAGACCGTCTCGATGCCGAGACGTTGCGCTTCGGACGGCGGCGACAGCTTTTGCGGCCGCCCTTCGAGGATCACCTCGCCGGAAGTCGGGTCGTGCGCCCCGGCCAGAATCTTGATCAGCGTCGACTTGCCGGCACCATTGTCGCCAACGAGGCCGAGTATGTCGCCCTTGGCGACGTCCAAAGAAACGTCATCGAGTGCCTGGATGCCGCCGAAGCTGCGGCAGATCCCGCGCAGGCTGAGCAGCATTTTGTGCGCCATGGCCTATCCCCTCGCATAGCGGCGGCCGATACCGCCGAGCGCCACGGCGACCACCAGGAGGCAGCCCGTAAACAAGAACTGCGTGAAGATCGGCGCGCCGATCATGGCCAGCCCGTTGTTGCCAACGGCGACCGTCAGCACGCCGATTAAGGTGCCGAGGATATGGAACTGACCCTCTCGCAGCGCCGCCGAGCCAAGGAAGGCGGCCGAGAACGAGGTCAGCATGAAGCTGTCACCCGCCGTCACCTGGCCGGAGCCGAGATTGGAGGCCATCAGCACGCCACCGATAGCAGCACAGGTGCTGGCGATGGCGAAGGCAACGATGCGGCTGCGATCGACGGCGACGCCGGCGCGGCGCGCTGATTCCGGGCTGACGCCGATGGCCTTGATGTGTTGACCCTGCACCGTGCGGTTGAGGATCACCCACAGCAGCGCAAGCACGACGGCCATGATGATGACGAGGTGCGGCACCCCGGCGATGCGCCCGATCGCGATATTGGTGAATTCGCGCGATTGCGTGAGCTGCAGCGGAATGCCGCCCGAATAGGCGTAGTTCAGCCCGACGACGATGGTGCCGGTGCCAAGCGTGGCAATGAAGGCGTTCACGCCGATCTTCGAAACGACAATGCCATTGACAATGCCGATGACCGTTCCGAGGCCGACGACAAGGAAGATGGCGGGGAGGATCGGCAAGCCGCTGCTGCTCAACAGCCCGACCACGAGCAGCCCGCAGAAACTCGCGACATAGCCGATACTGAGGTCGAAATCACCGGCGACGAGTGGCACGGTGAGGCCGGCCGCGACAATGGTGCCGATCGCCATGTCGTTTACGATATTGCGAAAATTGCCGATGGTTGCGAAGGTCCCCGGCTCCAGTACCGAGAAGATCCCCAGCATCGAGGCCAGCACGATGATGGTGCCGTAGGTCCCGAGCAGACGCATGAGCAACGCGCGCCGCTGTCGGGCATTGGGCGAGGTATAGCCGGTCTGCGTTGACGGCAGGACGCGGGGCGCCTCTGCCGGAGCGCTGGTTTCGGGCAGTAAATGATCAGCGGACATGGTGGCTCTCATGACGGCATTCCGGCCGGCCCGGCCAGTCCGGACCGGACCTCAATCGGCAGAACTTACTGCGGATTGTCCTTCATGAACTTATCGACGTTGTCTTTGGTGACGAGCGTATAGCCCGGCACGAAGGATTTGGGCTTCCACTGGTCGCCGGCTGCAAGGATATCGGGAATCTGATCGACTAGCATTTTGCCTGCCGAAGTCAGATCGACACCGAGCGTGGCGGTCATCGTCCCGTCCTTGACGGCTTGGACAGCAGGTGCTGTGGCGTTGAACGAATAGACCTTCACGTCGCTGCGGCCGTTCTGCTTCAGCGCCGCGATCGCGCCCATAGCGTTGTCGTCATAGCAGTTGAAGATGGCGAACGGCCCCTTGGCGTTGGCATTGGCTGCAAGCCAGGCGTTGGTCGCGGCCTGCGAGGACTCGGCAGCACCCGGGATGCTGATCTCGTGAGAGGTCGCCTTGAGCCCCGGATTTGCCTTGACCGCCGCATCGAAGGCGTCGGCTCGTTCGCGGCACGGAATGCCGGGATGGTAGGTGAGGTCGAGCACAGTTCCGGACTTGCCGATATCCTTCAGCATCAGGTCGATCAGCGGCTGGGCAGCACCGGTACTTGCAGAAAGCGCGATACCGTCGGCCATGCCGCCGCCGGCCGAAAGCACCGGGATCTTTGCGTCCGCCGCCGCCTGGAGCCCTCCCGCCAGGCCGGTCGAATCGAAGACCGTGACGATGATGGCGTCCACCTTCTTGGTTGCCAGCTGCTTGATGCTAGTGATCGCTTGCGAAGGATCGCCATTGGCATTGAGCGTTTCCACCGACCAGCCCTTGGACTTGGCTTCCTGGCTCATCGTGTCGACCATCTGGTTTGTGTCGACATCGGAGGTCGAGAAGGTGACGATGCCGATCGTCAGCTTGTCATTCGCGGCGAGGGCGGCCGACGTGAAGGATGCTGCGACGAGAGCTGCGGTCGAGAGTTTCTGAAAGCGGTTCACTGTGCGTATCCCCTGTTGACGGAGTGCTCCGGCTCACCTCCAGACCGTGCAGCAGCCGAGCTTGGCCGCCATCTACAGGTCGTCACAGTCAGGTCTGCTTGTTCGTGCGAGCCACGTACTAACTATAGGCACAAGCTCTTATGCCGCGCAACGGCTAATTCAACCGGCTTTGGTCACTCGAGGTTTCATCGCCATGCGGCCTTGCCAAGCGCGCAGCTAGGCCGCCTTCTTGATCTCCGCGACCTGAACGCCCAGCCGGAACGCCTGACCATCTGCAAACGAACGCGCGTAGCTCTCTGATGTAAAAGGGACCGTGATGGTGGTGCCGTTGACCGTCACGCGAACCGACCACTCTTTGTCCCTAACAATTTCAACGGCATGTTGCTCATGCGCAGCCATGCATTCCTCCCAGAATCTTCGTTGAGGATGGGAGGATAGCGTCGTAAAACTGGTTTGCATGCAAATAATCCGACGCCGCGACGTCGAAATGTCGAAACACGCACAGCTATGCTCAAGTCGATGGCGTTGCCTTGAGCTGTTCGAGGTGTTCCTTGGCGAGGTTGAAAAGTGCGGTGGCAGCCTCTTCAGCCGTCCAGCCTTGCTCGATGCAAGAGGACACCAGAGCGGCGTACGCGCCCTCGAGGGCGACTGCGCAGTTCACGCTCCTATCCGGGCTGTCTTGGGAGAGAAGGGGCGGTTCGACGTGTGCTGTTTGGGACATGCACAATAATTGGCGGAGTGCCAGAAAGTTCCTCCGCACTCGCACTTCGCACCGCGGTGGCGCCCACAGCGTCTTGCCTCAGAGACTTTGCGGCATAATTCGCTCGCACTGGGATCGAGAGCGACGGCGGATTGAACACGCGGATTACCAGGCGGACAAAAAGCCCCAGCGCTGGGTCGTTGCGCCGGGGCTTTGGGCACGTACAAGCTACATCAACATGTCCGTATATGAACGTACGCTAATAAAGTGAAAGAATAGTGAAGCGCACATGGGCCCAGGGTGCACGCTCGAAGCTGGGGTGAGGCGGCAGTACCAGTGATGACAGGTTTGCGCACCGACCGACCGAAGGGGGCGAGAATGCTGGCTGTCTTGCTTTGAGGATGTAGGCCGTAACCCGCTCATGCCGATGAGGCGAGCCGGTTCGAACCGCAAATCTCGAAATGTCTAGCGATGGCCACTGGGACCCCAAACTGAACGAGTTCCGACCGGAACTTTTCATTTCAGCCGCGATAGAGCTTAGAGTGCCGTCTGTTGCGGGCTCTAGCGGCACGCCGGAGTCGCTTCCACGCACTATGCTGCGCGACGCTTTGGTACGGTCAATGATGGAAAGCGGAAAGCATAGCTCGGAGTCGAGACGTTTACGCCGTCCTGAGTGACTGTTTGCGAACGGTGGCCGTGATCGCCACGCTCGTCACCATAGAAATTCCGTCCGCCGTTCCATGAGTCTGGCGCGCCCGCGCCTTCCTCAAGATTGCTAATTATGGATGAGCCCGCTTCCTCCAATCGATGGATGAAGCCGATCGTGGGCCGGTGCTACTTTGGTGCATCGCGGCACTTACCCGACAAGAGCTGGATCCAGGCGCAAAATATGAGCAAGACGACTCTCTTTGCTATCGCTATTCTCGCGATCAGTGTCGGCTGTGCCGAAGCCAAGGACCTTAGGGTCGAAACCGCGACCTTGGGCACGTACGCCAATTCGAAGAACCTGCCGTTTTGCACCGCGTCAAGCTCACTCTTCGAAGTCCTCGGTGACAAATGTTTTCTCGTCCCAGGTTCGAAGATCTATGGCGACATCGCCGAACTGTCCCAGACAATCACTTTGAGTTGGTAGCCGAAGCAACAACCTCCCAGCGCGGCATGATGCCTGACGATCACGCGGGTATCGACTTCGCTATCGCCCGCTAGATGATCCGCGCCAGTCACGAGCGGCGTGCGCCATCAGTTTGTAGCCGCCGTCCAGGCGGCGGTTGAAATGAGATCCGGGATATTGGCCGATTTTAGTACGGAAGCTTGATATCGCCCGCCGACCACGGGCGGCCCGCCGCTAGGAGCGCGGCATAGTCTCTCTCCCGCCGCCGACGCCTCACCAAGCTAGTCACCACGCTGCCAAGCGAGATCGCGCCGGCGCCGGCTATGGCGAGGGCGAACATGCCGCCGGCTATGGCGAGATCTTTTTCGAAATGCAGCAATTCGTTCTGGCTGGCAAAGTTGGTGTGGAATAGGGCGGCCGTTGCCAGGCAGAACAGTCCAAGGCAGACCGAGCACAGGCGGGTCAGGAGGCCCAGGCCTACGCCAAGCCCAGCTCCTAGCTGAAGCGCTATGGTGCCGATTAGAAGCGGCGAGCTGACGCCGAGTGCCGCCATGGCTTTTGCGGCACTGTCGAAGTGGCTCGCCAACTCAAGGCCTTCATGCACGAAGAGCAGTGACAGCAGCAGCCGACCAATCAGCAGGGTCAAGTCCGTGAGGTGTAATTTCGAGGCGATTTGTATCGTTGTCACGATTGGCTCCAGACGGAAAGAAATGGCAGGCGCCCCGAGGCGCCTGCCTTGGCTACTTGGTCACTTTGGTGTCGATGGCCTTTTGCAGGTCCGCGCGCTCCTCACATCCGGCCGGGCACAACTGCGTCAGCGACGCTAGCTGCTCCCTGGCCTTGGCCATATGGCCGGTCGCGACATACAGCTCGCCGAGGTACTCGCGCGCGGCCTTATGGTCCGGCTTCAGTTCGAGCGCCTTGTTGTAGTAAGTTAGCGCCGTCTCGTAGTCGCCGGTCTTGCGCAACGTGAAGCCGAGCAGGTTGTAGACGTCGGCCTGTTGGGTGTCTTGCGCAAGGTCGCGAAGGTCGGCCAGCGCGCCCGTATAGTTCTTGGCCTCGATCTTGGCTTTGATGCCGGTGAGGTCCGGTGCGTCGTCGCCTTCGATGTTGTCCACGGCATAGGCCGGCACGGTGACGGCGAAGGGCATGACGGTCAGGACCGTCAGGGCACCTAGGAGCCCGAAAAGGGCAGGTTTCCCGAAAACTTTGTGGTTCATTGTCTCTCTCGCTTTCTTGTGCTCCCGTTCAGATCTGCACCGGGGAGAAGCCATAGGCGTTGCCGTCCTTGACGAAGGTGCCGGTGCCAGGGAAGGGGAAATGGGATCCTGCGATTCGTATGTCATCGGCAATCACGCGATCGATCAACTTGTGCCGCGTGGCGATCGCCGTCGGCCCGTCCTGGTCGTAGCTGCCTTGCCATTCCGGATGCGGCGCCAGCAGCGCCGGCACATACATCGTGTCGGCCGAAATCATGATCTGTTCCTTGCCGGAGTTCGCCAGATACACCGAGTGGCCGGGCGTATGGCCGGGCGCGGCGATGATCTGGACGCCGGGCACGACTTCGGCCCCATCCTCGACCAGTTTCCAGTTCTTCCATTTCGGGAAGTTCTCGGCGATGCGCTTGCCGGCCGGCTTGCGGCCTTCCGGCAGTTTTGCAAGGCGGGCAGGGTCGGTCCACCAATTGTATTCCGTCGAATGGACGATGAGTTCGGCGTTTGGGAAGACCGGCTTGCTGGTGCCCTTTTCCATCAGACCCCAGACGTGATCGGGATGGAAATGCGAGATCATGATGGTGTCAATCGTCGTGTAGTCGATGCCGGCCGCGGCCATGTTGGCCGGCAGATGGGTGGCATTGGTCTGCCACTGGCCGACGCCCGATCCGGCATCCATCATGATTAGCCTGCCATTCATCTTGAGAACGACGACGGTGAGCGGGATGGGCATGAAGTCCGTGGTCAAGCCGGCCTTGGCAAGCGCTGCCTTGGTGTCCTCGACGGAGACATCCTTGATGAAGGCAGGGTCGTGCGGCTTGCGCCAGATACCATCGTAGATCGCGGTGACCTCGATATCGCCGACCTTGTATTTATAGAAGCCAACGGCAGGCTCGACCGGCGTTTCGGCGAATGCGGGACGTGTGAATTCCAGCTTTCCGGCAAGGCCGAAGGCGGCAGCGGCGGCAGCGGATCCAAGCAGTGTGCGGCGTGTCATGTTGAACATGGTGATCTCCTGTGGGAAACGGTGATTTCCAGGGATGAGGAGCGCCCCTGGCCCTCCGTCCCTGAATGCGGATTCGACCTCAGTTACCCCAGATGCCCTGCCCGGGTTCGTCCGCGTCAGACTTCGTGGTCAGCTTGAGCTTGTGCTGAGCCATGGCCGGCTTCTGGATCGAAGCCGTGTAAGACTTGTCGACATTGGCCACCGGCTGGTTGGCACTATTCGAGCCATAATGGTCGATGTCAGCGAAAGCGCTGCTCGTCGCAACGAGGATGGCGGCAGCGGTAAGAGCGATCTTTTTCATGTCGATAATTCCTGATTTCGAGAGTTGAGATGTTTTGGAGTTGATTGACGGACCGCGATCAGCGGCCCCAGATGCCGTCGCGGTTGTGCTGGGCGATGATGTCCTGAACAGTCATCTGGCTCGGCCCGGTCGTCACCTTGGTGTCGACGCCGTTCTGGCGCCCGATGTCGGAGGCCTGGATCGAAGCGGTATGGCTATGGTCGACAGTCGCGGCCGGCTGGTTGGCGCTGTTCGAGCCGTAATGGTCGCTGCCAGCAAATGCAGTGCCAGTTGCGAGCAGCATGGCGACTGCAGCGAATGTGATTCTGTTCATTTCGAGGTTTCCTTGTTTTGGGATTGAAGTACGTGCGGAGAACGGCCCCGCTACACAGCAAGACCCGGCGGGGCTTCGCTTTATTCCCGAGCTGCCAAGAATTTTTTTGGACGGCAGAAATCCAGCGGCTGGCGGGCCTGGACTATGCTGGCAGGCGCGGCCCGAACACGCGGGCGATGGGATGGATGAAATGAGCTGGCGAGCGCGCTCCGGAGCGCCGCACTCGGCTGGGAGTTTAGGTCAAGCCGAGAGATCAATTGCGGGCATGCGCCTCGCGTCCGAAGTCGGTATGATTGGGCCGGTAGGGCCCGTCAGCTTCGGGCGCGTAGGACCTGCGGCTATCACAGCGGCGCATTTCACGTGTGTTCTGGAAAGACGGATATCAGCCGGTCACGGCGGCGGCGCGGAAGCGCGCCACGAAATCGTCGAGTTCGGGCCGCTCCATGTCGGAGATCGCCCAATAGGAGAACGCGCCGTCGCTCCATTGCACCAGCGAGAAGCCGCCCTCCGAAAGATCGACCGGCTCGGTTGCCGCCCCGCCATTTTGAGGCTCGGCGACAAGTGTGATCAAGTGCTCACGATGGCGATACACCAATGCCGGCACCGGGCGGCCGCCGATGACCTCGACCCTGCCGCCGACGAGCGCAAATCCCTCCTTGGCCATGTCTGGCGCGGGCGGTGAAAGCCCGAGCCTAGCGTCGAGCCAAGGCTTTACCGTGTGCCGGTCCGACGAGACGACATCCACCGGGCTGGTCGCGAGCAGGCTGCGACGATGGCCGCTGGCCACGCCGGCGGTGAAGCTATCGGGCGCGCTCCGCATCGCCCATTGCGTCGCTCCGCTGGCCAGCACGGCGCTGATCATGATCGAGGCCGCCATGGCACGCCAGTCGAATGAGCCGAAGCTTCGCGCCGACCACACCGTTCGTGCGGGCTTCGCCTGTACCGGGGCCGCCCTGGGCCGCAGCACCTGCACATTGTCGGCCGCGGCCATGGCTGCGATGCGTGCGCTGAGGGCGTCGCTTGCTTTCGGCTTCGGAAGCGAACTCACAACCCCTTGCAAGGCAACGATGCGGGCATGTTCGGCCGCGAGACTGGGATCGGCGGCCATGCGACGCTCGACCGCTATTGCTGCCGCGGCATCAAGCTCGCCATCGACCAACGCGTGCAGCATCAGGTTCATGCCTGCAGCGTCCTCGGGCAATCCGTCATTGTGCGCACTCATTGCGCCCTCCCAAATTCAGAGATCAGCAGGCCGCGCGCTCGCGCCAGCCGTGACATCACGGTACCCATTGGCACGTCCAGCATGGCCGCGATATCGCGGTAGGAGAGACCATTGATGTCTCTCAGCACGAGCGTCTCGCGAAAGGGATGCGGCAAGGCGGCTATCGCCGATTCGAGGGCCGATATGTCGGCCTTGGCGATGAGGCACGCCTCCGGGCTTTCGCTTTCGGGTCCATCCGCCGCGTGAGCGGCGCTCATCTCGTCGAGATCGTGGAGGTCACCCACGGACACGATGCTGCGCGGGCGATTTCGCGCCAGCCATGTGTAGCAGGAATTACGAACGATGGAGAGCAGCCACGCTCGTGCATTGCCGCCGGCATAGCTGGCGATGCTTGCATGCGCCTTCATGCAGGCGTCCTGCACGACATCCTCGGCGTCCGTGGCATTGCCGGTCAGCCAACGGGCAAGGGAAAGTGCGTCGGCGAGATGAGGCATGATCACTTCGCCGAAGCGATCGGCCTGCGCATTGCTGCTCGGCATGGGTGCGCTTTCATGTGCGCCCGGCCTTGAGTGCTCGTGGGGCAAGGGTGGTTCCTTGCGAATGAATCCGGCAGAACTTTGCCGGGGCGCCAGCCGTGAATGTGAAGGCAAATGTCTCATCGATGTCAATCACCCTCTGGACTGCAACGATGCAAGCGTTCGGAGCGCAAGGATTGCCGCATTCACGATCAGGACCACACCCGCGAACACCGGGCATTCTCTACCCCGACCGGAGCAGGGTCTCACGATGAACTGGGGCGGAGCCAACCAACCTAAGGCGACAAACCTGTCGCCTTCTAGGGGCTTCCAGAATCCGCCGACCGACGGGGTGGCGCTCGTCAGTGTGGGGGCTTGCAGTGTGGTGCTCCGTCGGGGTCAATCAGCAGCCTATGCATGGAAGACCAGGGCAGGACGCGGTTTATTCCCGCGTGTCTTGTTCTTTTCACGGCAATGTGGGGCCGCGACTACGCTCGCGCAGGATCCCACCCGCAGCCGGTCCTCAACCGTGTCCGCGTTTCCGGAGAATCTGCTCTGTGATTTGGAGCAACCGACGAAGTTCGATTAGGGCAGCAACCCGGTACGGATCGGCCTGGAAACCGTCGTCGCAACCGAGCAGAAGCTGAGCGCGCTAAGCCGCGCCTCTTCGGCTGCGCCGAACAGGTAGTCGCTTTTCGCAAGGGCGCGAACGGGCACCATCTTCGCGTTCGGCGATGCTGCGTGCTGCATGGGCGACGACCCGGCTATCCGGCGCCGAGTCGCCTATGGAACGGAAGGTCCCCAGTCCGGCAGTAGGACCAAAGGCACCACGCATCAGTACAAATGTGCCGCCTCCAGCGGAAAAGGGTGCGGATCCTGAAGCCACGCGCCGATCGGGCGCGTGCGGCCGTCCAGATCGACATGCACCCTCGAAGTCAGCCATCGCCAGAGGAGCCGGGGGCCGCTTGCGCAGCGATGGTGGCTTCCACGCCAGCGGGGTCGCGGCGACGCCCGTTAACGTGAGTCAAGGGGCATCTGTCTCGCTCAACATACGCGCACATCGGTGATGGACGCGCCACCATCACTGTCCATGATGCCACCGTTGGGGCTCTCATCTACTCGGCACCGGCTCTTGACGATCTGCCCGAACGAGCGCGGCCGCAGTTTGATCCACGTCATTGAAGTGAAGCTGCCAGGTGTGAAATTGTGGTGTCAGTGGCGAGAAACAGGAGATCGCATCGATGCTGATCCGCACGCTGTCTTCATTGGAATGTACGAAGTTGCTGGCGGCCAATCGTATCGGCCACTTGGCATGCGCGAAGGACGGGCAACCCTACGTCGTGTGTTTCAACTACGCCTACGCTGACACTCACCTCTATGCGTTTTCCTTGCTTGGCAAGAAGATCGAATGGATGAGAGCCAATCCTTTGGTGTGCGCCCAGGTCGAGGAACACGGCCAAGGACGCGGATGGAGAAGCGTCATTGTCGAGGGCCGCTTTGAAGAACTGAGTGACCGGACCGGCCACGAGTTTCAACGCGGTCACGCGTGGGCAGTGTTGAGCAAGCACACGGACTGGTGGGAGCCTGGTGCCCTCAGGCCGATCACACCTCCCGTGTCAGACAGCTCGCCGCACGTTTTCTTCCGGATTCTCGTAGAAGAAATTTCGGGCCGGGAGGCAATAGAATAGGCTGTTTAGGACAGATGACGCGTTGCACGGATGCAAGCACCTGGCCGACAGTGGGTTGCGCCGGCCCGATCGTTTTCAGCCTTTGAATTCTCAGCTCGACATTTCGATCGACGCCGATGATCGCGAACGTGCCGGTGGCAAGGGGAAGCCAAAGATCGCGCGAACTCCGGTCGAGACGCACAATGACTAGGCAACAGCGAAGCGACCAGAACCCTGGAGCCTCGCGAGAACAATCCGACCCGGATCAGTGTGGGACTTCCCGATCCTTCGCATCAGCCTGCAGAGGCCATACTGGCCTCCCGAGCCATCGGCTGGGTAGGTTTAGTGGCCAGTCGGTTGCTTGAGCCGACCGCGCGCGCCGGCAGCTGATTCGTCAAAAGCCCCTTGACAGCATTGAGGCTCAAGAGAAGACCTCCATGTGATCGCTGCAAGCATGATGGATAAGGTGCAACTGCAGCCAGGCGAAATGGCCGACCTCGCAAACAGTATCGGCCGTTCCGAACCCATATTGCCGACTTGCTCCGAAGCGAGATGCGGTTCCCCTTTCGCTCGAAAAAATCATGTCTCGACCGGCAACCGGTTCGACCGCTTGATCTGCGCAAGCGCGAAGCTGGACTCGATCGAGGAGACGCCATCGAGCCGCGTCAGCTTTTCCTTCAGGAAGCGCTCATAGGCGTGCAGGTCGCGCACCACCACACGCAGCAGATAATCACGCTGGCCAGTCATCAGATAGCAATCGACCACCTCCGGCCAGCGTGCGATCGCCACGTTGAACCGCTTCAGCTCGCTCTCGCGCTGGCGCTCAAGCTTGATCGAGGCGAACACCGAGATCGGCAGATCGACCATGTCCTGGTCGATCAGGGCAGCATAGCCAGTGATCACCCCCATATCCTCCATCAGGCGGACCCGGCGGGCGCAGGGCGAGGCCGAAAGGCCGACCCGGTCGGCAAGCTGCTGCGCCGTCATCCTCCCGTCGACCTGCAGCGCGGCAATGATCTTTCGGTCGATATCGTCCAGTCGGCGTTTTGGCATGGAACTTTACTCCATCGGTCGATATTGCCGAAACCAGCTAATGCAGCTGCCAATCTCATGCAAGTTTAGCGACAATCGGTTTTTGCTCAGGCCTATAATTGTGGCGATCGCAACCGGGAGACTTGCAGCATGGACAAACAAAAACTGGCGGCACTTTCGGCGTTGGAGAAGAAAGTGCTCTGGCTGTCGACATGGATGATCCATAGCGCCAATCACCTGCGCGAAAACACGGACGGCTTGAAGGTTGGCGGACACCAGGCGTCCTCGGCCTCGCTGGTGACGATCATGACCGCGCTATATTTCTTGGTGCTGAGGCCGGACGACCGAATCGCAGTGAAGCCGCACGCCTCGCCGGTGTTTCACGCCATCCAGTATCTGCTGGGCAATCAGACGAGGGAAAAGCTCGAAGGGTTTCGCGCCTTCGGTGGCGCGCAAAGCTATCCATCGCGGACCAAGGATGTCGACGACGTCGATTTCTCTACCGGCTCGGTAGGTCTCGGCGTCGCGCAGACGCTGTTTGCCTCCCTTGTGCAGGATTATCTCAGCGCTCGCGACGAAAGCATGCCCGAGGGCCGCATGGTGGCGCTGATCGGCGATGCCGAGATGGACGAAGGCAACATCTTCGAGGCGCTGCTCGAAGGCTGGAAACATGGCCTGCGCAACTGCTGGTGGATCGTTGACTACAATCGCCAGAGCCTCGATGCCGTTGTGCGCGAAGGTCTTTGGGAACGCTTCGAAAGCATCTTCAGGAATTTCGGCTGGGATGTGGTCATCCTCAAATACGGCAAGCTGCTCGAAGCCGCTTTTGCTGAGCCGGGCGGCGAGGCGTTGAAGGCCTGGATCGACGGCTGCCCGAACCAGCTTTATTCGGCGCTGACCTTTCAAGGCGGCGGCGCCTGGCGCAAGCGGCTGCTTGCCGATATAGGCGAAAAGCCGGGCCTGAAATCGCTTCTCGACCGGCGCTCCGATGCCGAACTCGCGGCGCTAATGACAAATCTCGGCGGCCACGACCTGCAGTGCCTGATCGAAGCTTTCGAGAGGGCGCGCGGCAACGACCGGCCGACGTGCTTCATCGCCTATACCATCAAGGGTTTCTGCCTGCCGCTGGCCGGCCACAAAGACAATCATGCCGGGCTGATGACCAAGGATCAGATGGCAGTCTTTCGCGCCTCGATGTCGATCGGTGAGGGGCGGGAGTGGGATGCCTTCGAAGGCTTGGATATCGGCAAGGTTGACCTCCGACGTTTCCTTGATGCGGTACCTTTTGCGGCGAAAGGCCGACGCCGCCGGCACGCCCAACGCATCCTGGTCCCTGATCGCCTCGGCCCGGAAGCCAAGGGCAGCGTCTCCACCCAGGTCGGCTTCGGCAGGATACTGGATGAAATTGCACGGGCCGGCGGGCCGCTTGCCGACGCTATCGTCACGACATCGCCCGATGTCACCGTTTCAACCAATCTCGGACCCTGGGTCAACCGGCGCGGCCTGTTCGCGCGTCGCTCGCTTGCCGACACCTTCCGCAGCGAACGCATAGCCTCGGCGCAGAAATGGGAATTCGGCCCCGCCGGCCAGCACATCGAGCTCGGCATTGCCGAGAACAATCTGTTCATCCTGCTGTCGGCCCTCGGGCTGTCGCATTCGGTCTTCGGCAAACGGCTGTTGCCGATCGGCACGCTCTACGATCCGTTCATCCAGCGCGGTCTCGATGCGCTCAACTATGCCTGCTACCAGGATGCGCGCTTTCTGCTAGCTGCCACCCCGTCGGGCGTCACGCTGGCGCCGGAGGGTGGCGCGCATCAGTCGATCGCCACCCAGTTGATCGGCATGGCGCAGGACGGGCTTGCGGCTTACGAGCCGGCATTCGTCGATGAGTTGAGCATCATCACGCGTTTTGCACTGGATTACATGCAGCGCGACGGCGACGCCGTCCAGTCGGAGCGCACCTGGCTGCGTGACGAGACCGGCGGCTCGGTCTATCTGCGGCTCTCGACGCGCCCGGTTGAGCAGATCATTCGTACTATGACGCAGGACCTTGAGCAGGACATTGTCGACGGCGGCTATTGGCTGCGGCGTCCGGGTCCGAATGCCGAGGTGATCGTCGCTTATACAGGCGCCGTCGCGCCGGAAGCCATCGAGGCGGTCGGCATGATGGCGGAGGATCGTCGCGACGTCGGTCTTTTGGCGGTGACTTCGGCCGATCGGTTGAACGCAGGCTGGACGGCGGCAAGCCGCGCACGCGAACGCGGCCTTGTTCATGCCAGAAGCCATATCGAACGGCTGTTCGCCGACCTTCCAGCCCATTGTGCGATCGTCACCGTCGCCGACGGCCATCCGGCCGCGCTCGGCTGGCTGGGCTCAGTCTGCGGCCATCGCACGCGTAGTCTCGGCGTCGAGCACTTTGGCCAGTCGGGGACAATCGGTGATCTTTACCGGCACTTCGGAATCGACGCCAATTCCATAGCGACAGCCGCCGACCGGATTGCTGGTGGGCGCCCCATCCGCTATCTCCGCGCGCTGGATTGACCGATGATGTCGTTCACGGCTGTCGCAGACCGGAAGGGCGAATAGTATGCCCAAGATGCGGCCTCGCCCGCCTGGCTCTTCGTAGCCATGCGGGCTCCAGGGCCAGTTCGTCTTCAATCGGGCGCCGCGATCGCAAAACTGTTCAGGCCGCGACTTCGAGCTGTTCGATCTTAGCAATCTCGGCTTGCTTCGCTCTGCCTTGGACGGCGAGGTCATAGCTAGCCTGCATGTTCATCCAGAACTGGGGTGTGGTGCCGAAGAACTTGGCCAGGCGCAGAGCGGTATCCGGAGTGACCGGGGTCGCCTCGTGCGTCAAGCGCTCGATGCGGGTGCGCGGTACATGCAGCTTCTTCGCCAGCGTATAGGGCTTCAGGCCAAGCGGTGCGAGATATTCCTCGCGAAGGATTTCTCCCGGATGGATCGGGGCGTCGAGGTTCAACATCGTTAAGCTCCCTGGGAGTGAGCGAGAGGTTGGTTGGTTTGGTTCTTTGCCAAGAGCATCGACAGTCGGGATATCCTTAGTGACGTCGGTGATTGCTACATCCTCTGCCGCTCCAGCTACCCACCGAAAGCAGGCAGGGAATTGATCATTGATGCGGATCAAATGCTGACCGGCACGATTGCCTTTCAGCAGGGCAATCGGCATCCGGCTCACGTCCGATCGACGCTTTGGCGCGGCACGTCGTTCAAGAGCAGCTCGGATTAACTCGTCGTAACCGCGCCTAATCGCCATTTTAGATTGCAGTCAACCATACAGATGTGCGTCCATGCAAATCATGGCCTTGCACATTTTGCGTAACAACCGAGCGCAATTCGTGTTCCTCCCGCACGATTGACATTCCTCCCTCAGCCGCCATGCTGCATTGCAACATGGCTATCGAAAAGTCCGGCATGAGGGAAGCATCGCGCATCGAGTGCCTGGACGGGCTTCGGGCGCTCGCCGCGATCTGGGTGCTGATAGGGCACTGCCTGCTGTTGACCGGCTGGCAGATTCCCATCCTCGGCGAACCGGATCTCGGCGTCGATCTGTTCATCATGCTGTCCGGCTTCCTGATGGTGTTCCACTACCAGTTGCGCCAGGACAAGGAACCCTGGCAAAGGCCGGAAACCTGGCTGAAATTCTGGACCCGCCGCTATTTCAGGATAGCGCCGCTGTTCTATGTCATGCTCTTCGTTGCCCTGGCGCTCGGCCCCTATCTCTACCAGTCCAGGATGGTCATCGACGAGTTCCTGCTGCGGTCGCCGCAGGCGCCCGAACGTTATCTCGACAGCGGCCTGAAGAATATCGGCGCCCATCTGCTGTTCCTGTTCGGCCTGGTGCCGAATTTCGCCTATCGCACGCCGCTGCCGGACTGGAGCCTGGGGCTGGAGATGCAGTTCTACGCACTATTCCCGGCGGTCATGCTGCTGGTGCGCAGGCTTGACTGGGTATGGAGCGCCATTCTGGTCGCGGCGATCGGCAGCGCGATCGTGTTGTTGATGGGGCAATTGTCTGTGCATTTTCCGATGCCGTCGTTCCTGCCGCTGAAGATGCAGATTTTCCTGTGTGGGATGCTGCTGGCGGGCGTCGTCCATCAAAGGCAGAAGCGGCCTTTCGTGCATCTGGCGTTGGCCATGGCTCTGGCGGCGCTGCCCTTCGGCGGCGGCTACGGGCTTGGCAAGTTTTTGATGCGCGAAGCGCTCGTCGTGGGTTTCTTTGCCCTGGTTCTCTACCGGATGCTGCCGGGAATGATGGGCATCGTGGCCAGAAAGATTGCCATGACACTCGCCAACAGGTTCTTTCATTTGATGGGTGAGCTTTCCTTCAGCATCTATCTCATCCATCTGCTGGTTCTTCAGCCGGTCGCGGCTCTGGTCATCACCCAGTTCGGCCACGAATTGTCGGCGCCGCTGCGCTTCGCGGTCGTTGTTGCCGTCGTCTTGCCGGTGGTCTGCCTGCTGTCCTGGATCACCTACACGCTGATCGAGGTGCCCGGCCAGAAGATGGGCCGTTTCGTCGTGCAGCGCTTTGGCCGGAGCCCGGCGCTCGAGGCGGTCAAGCCCGGCACATGACCAGCCGCCAGGCGGGTTCGAGCTGCTCCAGCGCTCTGTCATTGGAGCTGCGGGCGACGTCAATCATGCTGGCCTTGTAGGCCAAGGGATGCGCGGTCCTGGTGGCGAGCGCCGCCACCATCGCGTCGCTGGGACACCGCGTCCCAATCGTTGGGTTCGGCCGGCGAACTCGCCAACGACGCCGAGCTAGCGCTGGCGGCCAACTGGGACCGCACGGCGTCGAGTTTCGCGCTGAAGACGACCGAGGCCTGATCGGGCGAAGGGGAGGGCGTCCGACGTCCCGCCCCTTCGGGACGCCAGGTCGGCCACTTTGGCGAATCCCAAGTTCACCCGCTGCGCTGTACCAGATCGATGCTAACTTATTCGCCACAACATCATGTTGCCCTTTGCTCAATTGACGGCACCAAACAGTTACAAGAAAGGGCGATGCTGCCTGTCTGGGCAAGGGAGGCAACTTTGAATATGAAGTACAAAACAGTTCAGGAAGTGCTCCGAAAAGCGGGCATTGTCATGAGCAAGAAGGGGGAAGTTCATCGCATAAACTTCTTCAGCGGCCTCGAAAACACCGCCTACTACACACCAACTCTTCAGGATGCCCTGGACAAGGGCTTGGCTATGGCGGGAGGTGCCGGAAGGATGAAAGCAAGCGCCTTTGCCAAGTCATCCGAAGCAGGGATCTCGACCAGCGCACGCATCGGCTGACACATTCACTCAAGACATCGCCGCGTTGCGCGGCGGTGTCGTGAAACTGCAATAGCCCAAGCATTGCCGTCTTACTTGGTCGAATGGGAAAAAGTCGGATCACGCAGCGTCTGCCACGCCATTTCCTGACGGGCGGTTCGCGTCGTGATCCGCTCCATGCACGAGACGTGCAAGGTTCTGCCCAATCAAAATCACAAGTCCCCAGCCGCCTTGAAGCGGCTTTTTGCCGTGGAGGCACCATGCCCCGTTTCCCCGACCAACCACACAGCCGGAGGCCTGAGCCATGCCCATCATCCCGCCCGACATCGCCAACATGGCGCTCGCTGTGCTCGACGAGGCGCCGATCGACAGCCTCGATCAGAGAGAGATCTGCCGACAGGCAGGTGAGGGCGGTGCCAGCATTTCAGAACTGCACTGCCCCTCACCCCCATGTTGGGCGTTCTCCCCGTAATAGTGAACGGGAGAGGCGCAAACGGTCAGTAATCGCCGTTGTAGTATCGGTCGTCGCAAGGGGCGGTGTAGATGCGGCCGCTGGTGCGATCCTGATAGCGGCAAAGCTGTTCGCTGCGCGGCTGCGGCGTGGTGGCGTTGCCGACGACGGCGCCCAGCAAGGCGCCGGCTCCGGCACCGATGACCGTGCTCTTGGTGTTGCCGCCGATCGCCTGGCCGGCAAGCGCGCCGGCGCCGGCGCCGAGCAGCGCACCGGTGCTGGTTCTCTGCTGTGCTTCGGTCTGCGCGCAGCCTGCCAGCGCGGCGGTTACGAACATGGCGGCAATGGCTCTGGACATGGTCATCGTCTGATACTCCCTTGAAGTTTATGAACTAATACGCAGGCTGATTTTGCCAAGTACGGTCGCATTTGCGGCGGAACATAGGCACCGTGCCTCACGAAATGAGACATGGTTGTTTTTGTCTGACAGCTCCGGTCCGGAAGGAAATGTCACCGAACAGGACCACAGAGCTTCATCTCAAGTCGACCTTCGAGAGGCTACGCTGCCTCGATCTGCATCACCTTTTTCGCCGCCGCAGTCAAAAATCCGGATCGGCTGTAGCCGTGGCGCTCCGCATATTGGTCGATCTCGTCGAGAACATCTTCGGGAATGGTGACATTGACGCGCACGACTTTCGCCGCTTCGGCTTTCAAGGAAACCAGGATGGCGACACCGCTCAGATTGTCCTTGTCCGACATCACTTCCTCGAGGGAGGACGGCTCGGGAATGGCTTCGCCATCCTCGACCAACCCCTCGACATGAAAGGCCAGTGCTTCCTCGGCCATGGCGCGGGCATCATCCAGGCTGACGCCAGCCGTCACCAGGCCCGGAAAATCGGGAAAGGAGACGCCGAAGTCGCTGTCCGTTTCCTTGTGGATCAGTCCGATGTAATTGCGCATTTCTCTACCTCAGCTTCACGCCGGATTGTCTTTCGATGCTCTTGAGAGTGCCGATCGGGATGTCGCGCTTGGGGTGCGGTACTGTTACTCGGCCCGGCTTGGCATTGTGCTTGAACTGGGCGTGACTTCCTTTTCGAGCCACTTCGCACCAACCATCCGCCAACAGCCTGTGAATGACCCTGTGAATGACATTGGCACTCTTCATGTTGTGTATAGATACACATAGCCGATCGTCCATGAGAATTGCCGCAGGTTACATGCCGCAGCCCTCAAGCTGAACCGTTCCTCAAATCCTCAAACACGGAGAAACCAAAACCAAATGAGCCGAGGCCTTCCCCGGACGCTTTCGCGTGCCGCCGCAGAGAAGCCAGCCTCGCCCCACCCAAGGCAGGGCTGATAGCCGGAACGACCGGACAAGGCGGCGCCTACCGAACCGTCTTCTCCTTCAATGCCATGCCGGTGCCGTTAGTTGTGGGAGAACTGGGGCGACAGTGCTTGAGGCCGCCCAATGGCGTTCCGTCGGACCAGAATGCCATAGGGTTTCGTCCACCAGATAGCCGACGGGGGCCGCAGCCATGGCCTGAAGTCGTCGGGGGTGTGTGCTGCGATGCAGGCTCGCGTTGTGCTTCGAGCGTGCTGGGAATCATCGAGCCGGTGTTCCTGAAATGGGCATACAGACCGCCGGTCGATATGTGGTACCGGCTTTGCGGCATATTGAACCGTTTGTAGAGTTTCTCCACCGGGCCGTTGGCGCCAAAGCCCGTTTATACCGATGAAAGTGCCAGTGGCGCATTCTTGTCGAGCATGACCTTGGGGGTCATCAGACCGTCGCTTCGCTTTTATGAGTTCCGCAGCCTAGCTGAGGGTAGTTACGCGCTCCCGTCCGTCTCGCTTTCCTCATCGATCGTCCGAACCGGCAAATAGGCATTGGTTTCCAGCCATTCTCGCAAAATGATCTGAATAAGGTCTGGCCTGCCGATTTTCATCTCGGCTGCTACGGAATCGAGTGCATCTGCGGTCGCGGGCTCCAGCGGCACACCACCGACGTTTCGAAGCATCAAAGCAGCGCGACGCAGGAGGATCTGCAAATCCGCGCGGGAGATGTCGCCTATGCGCTGGGCTGCGCTTTCGAGATCTTCAGCAACAGACTGGCGTGTCATTGGTGTCACCCGGTGCATGGCATCCGGCCTTCGCTCTGCTGCTCAGCTGGACCGTGATTGGCCAAGGGTGCAGCTATCGTGGGTGGAAGGCAGTAAACAATCATTTTCCGTCCTTTTTGCAGAGGACAACTGGCCTTCGGTATACTCGTCGTCCTTCATTTGCTGTTGCCGGGCCGGATGCATTGGGCTCGTCCGATGGCCAGAGCTACAGGGTCGCTTCGACTGAATGAGCCTATTGCAGCGGTGCCGACTATGGGCACCATCGACGGCTCGTCATTTTGTACTTTCCCGGTTTTTAACTCAGCGATTTCCTCGTCACGCCTGGCAATGCGGCTTTCCAGATTGGCGAGACGCTCGGTCAACAAATAGCGGCCGACCGCAAATCCGCCTCCTCCGAAAAGAACCGCAAAACTGGCAAAGGCGGCCGGGTTGGCCAGCATCAGCGCGGAGTTGGCTTCCAAAAAGCTGATAAGATCCTGCATGGTCAACTTGACCCCGTCATGCCGCAAACAAGCGAGCTGTCGTCACCGGCTGGCCCGGGTTGGCATATTTGTCGCGAATCCTCTGGGCTCGAATATCCTGAGTCACTCGCCGTCATCACCATACCCGTCGTGCGACATGGCGGCCGTTCCGATATCCATGGCTCATCCCAAGATTGGCGGCGTGTCGTCGTAACCCAGCGCTACCAATCCTGGGTGCCGGTGAGCGAGGGCCAGAATTTGAGTCTCAAGCTCGCAGTTATACGCCATGAGCGCCTTTACGGTCTCAAGGGGGCTTTCGTATCGGGCGATAAGCTTGACCGCTTCAGAATGGAGTTCAGCTTTGGCTTCAGCATCGAGGCGAATAATGCCCATTGTCGTTCCTCCTAATGTTTGCCGGACGCGGAGCCGAGAGTTCATCAAGCCGTTCATGCAAGTGTCCATTCAGCACGATCATCTCCTTCAATGCCTTCACCGCATCGCCCTTGTGCAATGCAATGAACTTGTCGGCGATGGCCTGAAGGGCGGCCTCCTGGCGGCTGTCCAGCGTCACGATGTGGTCCATGGCGATGCCTCCAATCGTTTCTGTTCAATTGAACAAAACGGGAACAAAAATGTCAAGAGCGAAATTGACTCGGCGAGGAATATGTTCCTATTTTGACGGCGTGTTGGGCGGGTGCTTACAGCCAAGGAGATACACATGGGCAGACGAAAAGGCCGGTATGACAGACTGTTTGCTCGGCACGCTGAGGAGATCATAAGGGAGGCACTAGGCCTCCGCGACGCGGTGCTTTCTGCGCAACGCAACTTGAAAGCAAGCGGCCCGTTGTTTTGGCAACTTTGTGGGCTGGTCGACAAATTGCACGAGGTGCTGGCCATTGTCGCGGAGAAGGAGCCTGACTACCGCATGCCGAACCTTGGTCTTCTACCACTCCCGGAGGAATACTCCACGCGGAAATGACCACAGCGGGCCGATGGACAGCTTGGGGCGCGCCAAGCCAACATGCTGCTCATCGTCGAGTGTGGCTGGTCTTAAGCGCTATCTTGCGATCATTCGCGTTAAGTCGCGATGCCCCGGCGGCACCTCCAGCTCGCCATATTGGTGATCTGTTACACGGTAGAGGGCGCAGCTTGCCGAGCCAGCGATGCCTGACTCAAGGCAGCAGGACGCGAGCGTCTGGGCCAGCCCAGACGCTCGCGGCTGTTGCTGCTACTCGTAGCCGCTTACCGCAAGTCCAGCTGCAACAGGCCGCTATAGTCCTCTGTCGTCAGGAAGAAGCCCTCGTCAATCGCCTTGGCTTTGAAAGCTGGATCGTCGCCGAGGTCGCGGAATTCCGGCTTCAATGTACCTGACGCGTTGAAGTAGCGGTCTCGAAAGGCGGCCCGTTCAAGGCCGGCATAGTCTCCACCCTTGCCTGTGACCGTGCAGGATTTCAGTTCGGTTTGGTCGGCGGCCTCCGCCGGAAATGACGTCCTCGCAAAGTCCATCGGCCCGATGTCGGGCGCGATGCTCCTGGGATTTGAGGTGATGCATCGGACGGTCTTATCCGCGCCGGCGACAGACAGGTCGAAATAGGGCGGATTCAATCCCTTCGCCGCGAGGTAGGCGAAGCTGCGGATGCGGTTAACTGCCTTCAACGCCTCCACGTCTGTTGTTTCGAGCATGTCATTGCCGATTTTCACACCGCCGGCGGCGCCGAGCGTAGCCATCTGTTGCTGCAGCCAAGCCGGATCGCGCTGGATCCATGTCAGGAAATCGAGCGGCACGGCCTGCGGTTCCTTGAGTTGCTTGCTCATGGATTGCGCCGCTGCCGCTGCCGCAAACATGAGCACGGAACCGGCGAGGATCGACGTAAGCTTCGGGAGTCGCATGTCAAAGTCTCCTCCTTGGTCGCTGTCTCGGTCACCAATGGACGCGCGGCTTGATGCCGAGCATGTCGCGCAACTGGTTCTCCGTTATGTCGTCGGGTCGGCGTGTGCCGCCGACACCGATGGTACGTGCTTCCTCGTTGCGGAAAGCATATGACTTGCCATCGAGACCTACGTAGGGCGCATCCTTGAACCCCGAATGCTGGCCGGCCATGCGGTGCGTGGCGTGGATTTGCTCGTGACCGAGCACGATGCCAGGATCCGCCGGATTGGACGCAGTCGTGCCCGAGGACTTGTCGAACTCAACAGACGTGCGTGTGCGCGACGCAGCCGGGTCATAGCCGATGATCACGTCGCCCTTTGTCGATTCCGGGTTCACCAACGGATCCTTGTTGCGGGCCGCGGTGACGCCCGGCTCGTTCTGGATCGTCGTGGTTTGTGGGTCGGCGATGACCCGGCGCATCAACTCGCGGCCGCTGTCGAAGGAGTTGGATCCGACAAAGAAGTTCTTCACGTCCAGCCAGGCGCCATGCAGCCAATTTTGCGATACCTCGCCACTCTTGCTGTCGACCCGTGCGGTCGGATCAATTCGCTGGATGTCCTCTTCGACCTGCCGTCGGTAGGCCGCGTCGCCGGCAACGATCTCCTTCAGGCCGGTCGGGTCGAGGAAGGCCATCGGATTGTTGTTGGCGTAGGCGAAGAGATTGCAGGACGTCGAATTGCCGGTACACTTCTCCGGATCGCCGACGTAAAGCGGATCGGGCGAAATGAACCGCCCCAATGCCGGATCGTAGTAGCGGGCGCCATAGTAGTAGAGCCCGGTATCGTCATCGAGATATTTGCCGGTGAAACGATGGTGGGTCTTCTCACGCGGCAGCTCCGCGGCGACATCCGTCAGGTGTTGGGCCCAGGCAGGGGCCAGCGTCTCCGGCCCATGTTCGGTGCCGTACGCCCGGTAGAGCATCTGCTCGACGGGAACGCCGTCGGAGGCGATGACATAGTCGCTGCTCTCGAGATGATCCTTTAGATAGTAGAACCATTTGCCGGTGCCGTGTTCCAGACGAACGAGCTTGCTGGAGGCGATGTTGACATAGCTCTCCTCGCCTTTCGGACCGATCTCGAACGTGTCGACTGGGTAGAGGTAAAGCTGCTCCGGACCCGATCCGTCGGTCGGGATGACCTTCTTGTAGAGGCGACGCCCCGTCTGATCGTAGCCGTAGAGCACTTCATTGGTCGCAGTCTGAGCGCGGATCAAGCGTCCGTTGATGTCGAACACCGTTCCGGTCAAGGTCGGCGATTTCGCAAGTTGGGCGAATCCGTCGAAGGAGTAGGGCTTCGATGCGCTGCCGGCCGGGATGAGGCCGGTCACGGCGCCGGCGGACGGCGCTATCCGCGCGCCGGGCTCGAGCTCGTCGTTGCGGGCAAACGTTCCCGCCGCCGAATAGCCGAATTCGGCCTGCTGGCCGTAACGATCGATCCGCACGAGTTCGTTCTTGAAATTGTAGTGGAACGTTCCCGACCGGTCGACATGTCCGTCGCTGCCGGCGCCTTGCGCCAACGCGTCGACGATCTGGGTGATCGAGCCGTTGGCGTTGAAGGTCATGCTCAAATCCTGCAGCGGTTTGCCGCCGGCTTGCGTAACGATGTGGGTGAGGAACAGGGTGGCTGGATCGTAGGTCATCCGGGTGAATGCGCCCAGACGATAATCGACCCGCTCGATCTGTGATTCGGGATTGTAGGTGATATTCTCGATGATCTTCTCCGGTCCTGAAAAATCGGGATGCGTGACTGTCACCGACCGCAGGTTCTTGTCGGGCCCCAGTGCGAATTTCGACGCCAGGCCGCGCGGACCTTCGGACGAATCTATGCGGCCATCCAGCGTGTGGTGGAAATGATCGGCGTATTTCGCGCCATCGATCTCCACCTCATGGGTAACCATCCGGCCGTTCGCATTGTAGGCGTAGCGCTGGACGGCGTCGAACGCCCCGTTGGGATCGTGAATGATCACCTCGGTCGTCTTGTCGAGGGGCAGCGCTATCGGCGTTTCGAACCCGGCCGCGGAGGCGACTTGAACGGCGCGGTCATAGCGGTATTCGAGGTGAACCACGCCATCGTTCACCTCGGTCAGCTTGCGGTTGAGGAAGTCGTAGGTGAAGGTCTGGACCGACGTTTCGCCATTGTTGCCGATCCGCCCGATCACCGATTGGCGACCGCGCGCATCGTAGAAGGCGTAGCGGTCGCCCATTCCCGGAATCGACTGGAATTCGATGTCGCCGACGGAGTTGTAGATCAGCCGCCGCGGCGTCGTCTCGCCCGGCAGCCAGATTTCGCTCAGGTAGCCGAAGGAATCGCGCACGAAGCGGGAGATATGCATCGTGCCGCCGCCATTGCTGGCGATGGAAGCTGTCACGCCGTTCTCGTTCTTCAGCGAATATTCACTGCTTTGAACGGTGCCGTCGAACTGGTCGTTGTAGGTCGTGATCGTCAGCGTGCCCCACGGTTGGAAGGTCATGGCGGACACCTTGCCCGACGGATGGGTTTCGCGGACCATCCGGCCGGCTGGGTCATAGGTGTAGGCATTGCCGATTTCGTGATCGGGGCGCGGAACATCGCCAAGATCGAACACCTTCTGCAGGTTGAGATTGTCAACGCCGCCGAAGCTTTTCACCACAAAAGGCGTCCAGCGGAAGATCTGCTTTGCATTGCGGTTGTAGAGTGAGAAGTTATTGACCCGCACTCCACCCTCAGCGACGTTCTCCAGATCGGCGACCTTTTCGCTGCGGGCGTCGTAGGCGGCGAGGTCCGCGATGAACTCGCTCTCGCCTTCCGGTGTCTCGGCAGCGCTCGCGTAGCGGCGGCGCGCCGTAAGGATGAGCGACGGCAGCCCATGCTCGCCGATCTTGTAAGTGTAGAAACGTTCGGCGCCATCCGTGGCCGTTTCCCGGGTTTTGCGGCCGAGGGCGTCGTAGCTGTTCGTCACGACCATGCCCAAGGGCGTTGTCGTCGTCGCAATGGTGCCCTGGCGCGGCCCATCATAGGTCATTTTCGTCGTCTGATCGAGCTCGGCCGCAGCGCCCGACGCCTTGGTGTAGCTGAGCGTCAAGGTGCCGGTTGGGTCGTAGATCGCCGACTCGGTGACGCCGAGTTCGTCGGCGATCGAAATACTGTTACCGAAGACATCGTAACCCATAGTCTTCACCAGCTTTCGGCTGGCGTTGCGGAACTGTTCGAACGCGGGCGGCAGGGCGCCAAGCCCCGACAGTACTTCCAGCGTTCGCGACCCCATCCGACCGCCGGAATTTGGCAGATAGGTGAAACTCTCGCGGCTGAGCAACCGGGTCCCGGCCAGAATACGCTGCTCGGACGCCGCGTTGACGATGCCGAGCGCCGCCAGATCGGCGCGCGACTGCGTGTAGTCGGTCTGGGTTGTACGATTGAAGCCAGGAACCGTCAGGCGCTCCGGTCCCGGAATGTCGCGCACCTCGACCGTCTCCGACGTAGGCATGTTGAATTCGTCAAAACCGGCATAGGTCTGGGTCTTGACCGGATCCTTGCATTCGGGATCGGCCGCATCCTGCTGTTCGGCCTCGCCGGCGGAGTCGGTCAGCGTCTCCTTGACCTTCCTGAGATAGGACGAACCGTCGCCACGCGGAAATGCCTCCCACGCCGACGATTCGCATTTCAGCATCATGCCGGTCGTCGGCAGCTTCTGGCTGCGCGTAGCGGTCGACAGCGAGTGCAGCGCTGCCGCTGATGGATCGAGCGTCTCGGTTGTCTCAGCGCTCGCGACGAGCGTCGCCTCGGGCTTTACTTCGTATGTCTTGCGGATCTTTAGTTTGCCGGCGAGGTTCAGGTCGGCCGCCCTTTCTGCGAAGGTGTAATACTGTTCGCGATCGAGGCTGGAACGCTGCGTGACGCGCTGGCCGGCCGCGTTCTCGTCGCCGTAAGCGACCTTCTCGACCTCCGAGAAGCCGATGAAGCGGCGATTGATCACGTCATAAAAGGGATTGTGGTAGAAATATTCGTCCGTCTGCACCTGGGCGCGAACCTGGCCTGGTATGCCCTGCGACGTGACGAGCTGCTTGGCGACGACAACGGGGAAATGCAGGTTGCGCGTCGGCTGGCCGTTGGCGCGGTCGCGCAGCATCTCGTCGATCGAGGTCGCATAGCGAATGTCGTGCCGGCGGCCGGAATCGAAGTCGACGACCGTCAGCAGGTTCGCCTTGACGAGTTGCATAGTCGCGGTGCGGTTGAAGTCGATGACGACGACGGGCTTTACCTCGTCGCCGGACGGCTTCTGGAATACGATGATCTCGGTCTGGCCGTCGCCGTCGATGTCCGCGACGCGCGAGGCGAAGGTTTGCGTCGACGTCCCGAGTTGAACGCGCAGATTGAGCGCGATACTGAGCGGATCCTTCAGATAGGTCCCGTCGCCGAAGCCGAGCCAGATGCGCATCTGGTCGGTGCGCTCGCCCATCGACGCGAAATCGATGATGCCGTCGCCATTGGCGTCGATGTACCACATCGTGGCGAGGCTATCGCCGGACTGCATGCCCCCGATCTTTGAGAAGGTGCCGTGACCGCAGAGCGGATCGTTGATCGCGGCATCGCCGAACAGCAGCGCATTCGGGTCCGTCGAGAAGATGTTGCCCTCGTTCTCGTAGAGGCAGAAGCCCTGGTCGGCTGGACGGATGACGACGAGATCGGGCAGCCGGTCGCCGTTGATGTCGACCATCCGCACATTGTTGCGGCCGAGTATCTGGCCGTCCTGACTGTTGAATGGGAACGCCTTGGTCAGGGCGCCGAAATTGACGCTGTAACCGCCATCGGCCTGGCGCCGTGTGAGATTGAGGAATATCCGCCATTCGGTGCGCCCATCAGCGTTGAGGCGCGTCGTGACGATATCGGACTGGCTGTCCATATTGACGTCGTTGAAGCGGCCGTTGCCGCCCGCGAATGTCGTCGGCGAGACGCCGGGCAGCGGGATCGACCGGCCGAGATAGGGGAAGGTCCCGTCGGCCCTGCCGTCATAGACGTGCATCAGCCCATCTTCGATTTCGACGATATCGACGAAGCTGTCACCAAGGATGTCGGCAAAAGCGAAGCGGTTGTCAGTGAGCCGGGGCGCGATCTGGCGCATCAGTCCAGCCTCGGTCGGACGCGACAGGACGAGCTGGGTCGTGTCGCCGAAGGCGCTGTTCAGGTCGCCGCTGCCAAGATGCACGGTCGCGCCATCATCCTTGCTTTGCACGATGTCGACCAGTGCATCCATATTGAGGTCGGCCAACTCGAAATTCTGCGGAGGGATGTCGCCAGCGAACGCCATCTTCGGGGCTTCGAATACGACGGAGCGCGACGCCAGCTCGGCGCTCGTCCACGACGAATAGCCGAAGTGGATATCCGGGAACTTCAGCGTCGATTGCGCCAGCGCCTCGCCGCCGGTATCGCCATATCGGTAGAGCACGCGCAGCTGGTCCAGCACGTTGACCGACTGCGTGTCGATGAGCGGTGTCAGGTCGGCCTGGGCCTTCGCCAGGCAGTCCGGATGCGCCCGGACGACGAATTTGGAGGTGTCATTCGTGTCACGGCCGACATATCCCATGCACCATTGGGCGTAGACGGTGTCCTTGAACTTGGCCGTCATCTTGCCGTAGAGCCGGGCGTTCTCCTGTTTGCTGCCATTGGTGTGGCTGACGAGCGTGGATTGCGTTTCGATCAGGTCGAACTGATAACTGCTCTGGCCGCCGGCGAAGCTGGCCTTTGTGAGATAGCTGCGTCCACCGAAACGCTGGTATTCATAGCGGACGGCTTCGCGGTTAGCGTTGAGCTGCAGAACCAGCGGCCATTTCGTGACGTAGGGCGCGGCTACGTCGAAATTGCCCTCCGCCACGGATCGATCGCCGCTGAAGATCAGCCGCGTTCCGTCGGCGTTTGTCACCTCGAAGCCTGAGGAGATGGTATCGGTGTGCAGCCCACCCGTCAGGTCGAGCGAAACGACGTCAAACGTGCCAGTGTGGTAGAGGATCTTAACGAAATCCTCGGCGTATTCGGGCTTGTACTCCCAGACGCCGTTCTGGTTTCCGACGAAGACGAGCCGCGCGCCCATGTACGATAGGCGGGAGAAGAAGTCGCCGCCGGGTTTGGTGCCGGGCAAGGCCGTGCCGAGATCGTCATTGACGGCAATCGCCTGGGTGTTGAACTGCCAGCCGATGCCGAGGCCGTTGCCGCTGTCACCCGCGAACTGGCTGTAGGTGAGACTCATTTGCGGCCCGAACTGGCCGCGCGTCGGCAGGTTGGGTAGCGGCAAAGTGAAGTTCGCCGATCCGGTGTTGTTGTTCAGCGTGAAGCTGCCTTCCTCCTGCGTGACGGTGCCGCCGGCCGCAGGTAACTGGACGATCGACGTCGCCGATTTGTCTTCGGCGTGTGCCGGGGAACCGAGCACTGCGGCGCTGGCGGTCAGGGCTGCGAGGATGGCAAAGGTCTTTGCGAACATGGGGCTACCTCTCCGGATGCAGGCATTACTGATGAATGTGCGGGCTCACGATGATGAGTTGTAAGCAGTTCGGGCGTGGACAGATGACCGAGGGCTGGACGGCAATCGCGTCTTGCAGGTGAATGTTTCCATCGAAGATGCGCAACGGCTCGCGCTTGCAGGCTTCGCTGACTTGCTGGAGGAGCGGCTGCGGGAACGAGCAGATCGGATTGTTACCGAGATAGGATTTTCCGATCACCGGATGGACGTGAGAGAAGTTTTCAATCCGGTTGCCCCTCAGATCGACGACCGACAGCGCCGGAAGCGAGCCGAGTGGCAGCGCATCGAAGACCCGATTGTTGCGCAGATCGACATCCGTCAACGCCTGCATGTTTGATAGATTGCCGACATTGCTGATCTGGTTGTCATTCAGGTAGATGTATTTGAGGCCGCTCGAGCCGAAGCGCGGAATCGCCGACAGCCGATTGGTGGCGAGGTTCAGTTTCTGAAGCTCCGTAAGCGATGCGATCGGCGAGGCGTCGGTGATCAGGTTGTCGAACAGGTTGAGTTCGCCCAGCGCCCGGAAATAGACCACAGGATTGACGGCCATAATCGACTTCTTGTTCAGCGACAGGCTGGTCAGTGACTGCGCCCAGTTCTGCGCTGCGTTGCAATCGGTGCTGTCGACATGCTCGGCCTGCATGCGGCTGTCGAGTGCCGCCATGAAACCGCGCGCGTCGCCGAGCGCGATCGAATCGAAGCGGTAGACGGTGCAGTATTCAGCGAAACTGGCGTACTGTAGCGGCAGGTTGCGCATGCCGGCATCGTCGAGCAACGGCAGGTCCGCCAAGGGGGTTACTGATTGCACGTGCGTGTTCGAGAAATAGAGCTTGGTCAGCTTGTTGAGTACCCCGATGCCGATCAGGTTCGACACTGGATTGCCGTCGACGTTCAGTTGTTCGAGGCGGCGCAGTTGCAATATTCCCTGGATGGAGGTGATCTGGTTGTTGCGAATCCAAAGCTTTGTCAGTCCCGGTATCGCCGACAGCACCGAGACATCGGACAGCTGGTTGTCGGACAGGTCGATGGAGGTCAGATTGCCCATCACCGGGAACAGCGAGACGCTGGTCAACCCACGGTTCTTCGCGTCGGCGAACTGGCGTGAGCTGAGATCGTCATAGGCTTTGCCGCAGACAGCCTTGCCTGAGATGGACAGCAGCGCGTTTACTTCGGCGGCTTGCGCGGGCGTCAGAAAGTCGGTCTGGTTGCGCATCAGGCATGCCGACAGGAAATCGGTCGCCTGTACAGGATTGTCGGAAAGATCGAGATTGATCAAGCCCGACAGCGCCGCCAGCGGTCGGACATTGGCGATCGAATTCTTCGACAGGTTGAGTATGCCGAGATTGGTCAAGCCGGCGAGCGGCGCGACGTCGGTGATGTTATTGCTCGAGAGGTTGAGCGAGGTGAGTTGCGGCAATGTGGCGAGCGGACGCAGGTCGCTGACGATCTTGGACGACAGGTCGAGCGCCGTGGTCGCCAGCAGCTTGTTGCCGACCTCCGAACATGTTCCGCCGCCCTCCAATTCGACCATGGCGCGAATGGTCTGCCCAAGCGGGGTTGCGGCGTCGCGGTGCAGCACGCATAGGTCAACGAAGCTCTGCCCGCCGTCCGCTACGATTGGATTGCCGCTGAGATTGATGGCTAGCGTCGAGGGAAAGCTTCCGAGATTGGCGAAGGTCTCGATCTTGTTGTTGGCAAGGTTGAGGCTGGTCAGGCCGCCGAGCGCGCTGAGCGGTTCGAGCATGTCGCCTGCAAGGCCATTGTTGCCGATGGACAGTGTCGAGAGCGCCTGCAGGAATTGCAGCGGCTCAAGGTTGCCGATCTTGTTGTTGTCGAGTGTAAGGTTCGTGAGTAACGCCAGCGCTGAGAGTGCGCGGATGTCGGTGATGTCGTTGTCGGAGAGGTCGGCTCGCGTCAGCGCGGTCAGCGGCGTCAGCGCGTTGATGTTGCTGATGTGATTGCCGGAAATGTCGAGGAAGGTCAGCGCCTTGAGCTTGGTTAGCGGCCCGAGGTCGGCGATCGAGTTCTCGGCAATCGACAGGCTGGCGAGGTTCGTCAGTACCGCAATCGGCTCGAGCGACTGCACGCCCGTGCCGTTCAGATTTAGCGTCGTGATTGATTCCAGGAAGGTCTGTGCAGCGTCGCAGGCGGCGGGATTGCCAAGCGCCGATACCCCACCGGGCGTTGAATCGAGCACCGCCATTACGGTCGCCGTTTCTGCCGGCGTGCGGTCGCCCTTGACGCACCAGTTGGCGAAGGTCGTTGGCTTGTTGACCGGCGGCGCGCCGGAGAGGCATGCGATGGTGTGGATCTTGCCGGCGAAGAACGGCGTCGGGTCAGCGTTCAGAGCCTGGTCGAGGTTGAGCTTCAAGTCGGTGACCAGCAGCGAGCAGCCAGGAATGTAGAGCCGGTCAGAAAACGTCGTCGCGCCGAAGTCGGAGGGGAATTGCAGGTAATAGACGAGGCCGCTGCCATTGTCGTGCGCGAACACCTTGATCGGATATGTCTCACCCGATGGGCACAGCAGCGGGTTGGCGGCGGGATCAGCCGCGACGATCGCGCTATCGACGGCAGTTAGCACCTCCGAGGGAACCGTCGCGAAGCCAAGTCCACGGATCACTGCTTCCTCGTCCGCTTGGTCCTTGCAGCGGATACGGTAGCCGCGCCCGTCCGAGATAAGCAGCGGATAGTGCAACCGGTTTGCCTCCAGGGCCGGATCCTCGAACAACACAACCTTCGGTTCGTCCGCGCGGGCCGGGCCGGCGGCCGCGGTCACGAGCAGGACCGGGAGGAGGAGGAGCAGCGATCGGGCGATGCGGTTCATCTGGTTTCTCCTTTCGAGGCTCAGATGCGGATCAAGCGAGCCGCCAGCGACGCTACCTCGCGTCTGCCGGCTTGATGGTCCAATAGCGAGACGGATCGCGGTCGCAGGTGAACTGGAGGGCCGGGATGTTGTTCAAGTTGCTAACCCCGCCGGCAATCGTGAGGCACTTGCCCGTCTGGACGTTCTCTGCCTGAACTCCGTCGCGCGTCTCGACCAGATTCCAGCGGCGGGAAGGATCGTCGTCACAGTTGAACTGCAGGGCGGGAATGTTGTTGTCGGTGCTGACCCCGCCGGCAATCGTGAGGCACTTGCCGGTCTCCACGTTCGCCATCCGGAAACCGTCCCCTGCTTCAACCAGCCTCCAGCGCTGCCATTGACTGCCGTCGCAGTCGAATTGCACCGTCGGCGCGTTATTGTCGGTTCTTCCTTCCGCGACCGACAGGCACTTTTCGGTCTGCCTGTTCACCAGTACGACCTCGGGGTCGGCCGCCCGTATGCTCCAGAACCGTGCCGGATCGCGGTCGCAGTTGAACTGAAGGGCGGGGATGTCGTCGTCGGTGCTCACCCCGCCGGCAATCGTCAGGCATTTTTTCGTCAGCACGTTTTCGGCCTGAAAGCCGTCGCCGGTCGCGGTCAGCTTCCAGCGTCTCGAAGCGTCCCGGTCGCAGTTGAATTGGAGGGCCGGAACATTGTTTTCGGTGCTGACCCCGCCGGCAATCGTCAGGCATTTTGCAGTCCGCACGTTCTGCAACTGAAAACCGTCGTCCGTCTCGACCAGCTTCCAGCGGCGCCACCGGTCGCTGTCGCAGTTGAACTGTACTGCCGGCGCGTTGTTGTCGAGGCGCCCCTCGGCAACAGCCAGGCATTTGCCGGTCTGCATGTTTGCCAGCACCACGTCAGCCTCCTTAGTTGCCGTAATGCAGGCTTCGAAAATCTTGCCGGAGGCCGCGGTTGGGTGCTCGGGCCGACTGATGCAGACCGCATTGCCGTCCAGCGACGGATTGAATGGCAGGATAGCGCTGACAGACTGCACAGTGGCCAGGCGGTTCGCTCGCAGGTTAAGGGCGGTAAGCTTCGTCAGGCCCGTCAAGGCGCGCGCATCTGCGATCCGGTTCCTAGACAGGTCGAGCGCCGTGAGTTCTTGGAGAAACCGCAGCGGTGACACGTCCGTCACCTTGTTGTTGGCCAGAACCAGCCGCGTCAAAGCCCGCGCCGAGGCGAGCGGTCGCAGATCGGCGATCTGGTTGGAACTGAGGTCGGCGTCGGTCAGCTTCTTCATGACTGCCGCTACGTTGATGTTGCCGATCCTGTTTCGCGACAGATCGAGGAAGGTGAGCTCGGTCAGCTTTTCGAGATCGCGCGTGTCGGCAATTTCATTGCCGGACAAGGTCAGGCTCGTCAGATGGGTGAGCGTCGCCAGCGGCTCAAGGTTGGTCAGCCGTCGCCCGGCAAGGTCGAGCGTCGTGCTAGACGCGAGAAAATCCTGCGCGCTTGCGCACGCCGCCGGATTGCCCAGCGCGGAGGCACCGCCGGGTGTCAGGGCAAGCAATTCCTCGACTGTCGTCTGCTGAGCCGGATCGAGGTCATCCTTGATACACCAGCTGGCAAAGGTCGTCGGCCTGCCGACAAGCGGCGCGCCGGCGACGCATGCGATGGTATGAACCTTTCCGGCGAAGAATGGGGTGGGATCGGCGTTTATCGCCTGACTGAGGTTGAGTCCGAGTTCCGCGACAAGGCCCGCGCAGCCGGGAATGTAGAGTTGATCGGAAAAGGATGTTGACCCGAAATCGGTCCGGAACTGAAGGTAGTAGACGAGCCCACTGCCGCCGTCGTGCGCAAAGACCTTGATCGGGTAGTTCTCGTCGGACGGGCACAACAGCGGATTGGCGGCGGGGTCGGCCGCGATGACCGCATTGTCGACGGCCGTCAGCACTTGCGACGGAACGGTGGCGAAGCCCAGTCCACGGATCACCGCCTCTTCGTCAGCCTGGTCGTTGCAGCGGATGCGGTAGCCGCGTCCCTCGGTGATGAGCAGGGGATAGTGCAAGCGGCTGGCGTTCAGCGTCGGGTCCTCAAACAGGACGACCTTCGGCTCCTCGGCGCGGGCCGGACCGGCATCGATCGCCAGGAGCAGCGTCAGCAGGAGTAGCAGCGAGCCAGCGATGCGGTTCATCTGGTTTCTCCTTTCCGCTCTATTCGACCAGGGTGAAGCGGCCTGGCCCGCAAGCCCGGCTGGTATTGTCGCGTGCGATGTCGTTGCCCGGCAGCAGGAAGCTGGCGCTTGAGCCGCTGTCTGCGAAACTGACCGCACAGCGGAAGCCGGATACCGTCGAGGTGGTGAAATTCGCCGACGAACCACGCTCGAGCTGGATCGCAGAGCCGACCGCAAGGCCAGTGGCCGCGGGTGCGAAGCCAACCGAGCGGCCTGCCACGATCGCCCCGCGCAGAACCAGCGGATTGGCCGCGGAGACGTCGGTAGACTCCACCCGCATCAGGCTGTCGGAGGTAAGCACCGCGCCGAAGCGCGCGCGGACAATGCTGGAGCGGGCGGGCGTCTGGGCCGAGATCAGCAGCCGTGCCCTTACGCCTTGGATCGCCAGCATGTCTGCTTCCACCCTGAGGCCGCGCGCATAAAGATCGGCCAGGCACAGAGAGACGCCACGCGCCACCGGCGACAACCCATCCGCCACGGTACCGATGGTCACATTGTCGAGCGCGACAGTGCCGTTCTGGGCGATCACGGCGACGACCTCGTCGGTCGTTTGATCGGCTGCCCGTGCCAGATCGATCCGCTCGAGCTCGAGCCGCGGCAATCCATCCGCGACGATGATGACGCCCGTCGCGGACAGGATGCATGACGAGGTTCCGCCCGGCACGCGGTTGGCGGTGCCGACGAGCCGCGTGCGGGTGATGCCGGGGGCCGGCGCCATGTGCACCGTCTTGAACGGCAGTCCTTTCAGGATCAGACTCTGCGGCACCTGGACCGCTGCGGGCAGTTCGAGCCTGAGATTGATCCGCCCGGCGCAATCGCCCTCGGCGGAGAATTGCGTCAGCGTCAGCGTGCCACCATCATTAATGCGGCGAATGCACGTATCGCTGGCCGAGCCGCGACAGTCGAAGCCGGTAGCCGGCGCCGGAGCGGATGTCAGCGCTCGATCGGTCTCGCCCATCCAATCGCCAATGCCGGGGGCAGACAGGCCGAGCGCCGAGGTGAGAAGCGGGCAGCCCGTGAAGGACAGGCTTCGCCCGTCCGCGAAGGTCCAGTCCAGCCGCGCATTGCCGAGGGAGTCAAGCGAGCTGATGGACGGGCCGGCTGGCAGCGGCGACAGGCCGAGGTCGATGCCCGGTTGCGCGAAGGCCGCGTGCTCGCGCTGATAGCCCTCGCAATTCGACAGACACAGGTCGACGAAGGGCGCCGAACGAAGCGCGGCGACCGCGTCGGCACCGAGTAGGGTTACGCCCTCGGCCTCGGCGATTCCGAAGAATGCCCGTAATTTCTTCTCTACCGCTTCCGCCGCAGCCGCATCGACGATGATGTCGCGCGTCGCCCTGCCGTCGAGGCGCACAATGGGCAGATAGGACGGCTGCACCCCTTCGCCGGGCGGCGTGTAGCGCACGACATAGACCGTGTCGCCGATGCTGTCGGCGCTGAGGAAGGTTTCAAACCGGTGCAGGCTCCAGCGGGCCGCGCTCGGCAGTGCCAGGTCCAACGGGCCGCCGAGATCGCCGCGCCCGCAATCGAGTACGAACGGTGTCCCCACGCTTGGCGGCGTGACGAAGCCCTGGAGCACCCCCGGCAGTTGCAGTCGCTCGCGGATGGCGAGCGCCGCCTTGATCTCCGCGCAGGCGGTAGGCACGGCGAAATAGCCGCTGCCCGAGGGGGAGGGGAGATAATAATTGCCCGATGCCGCGACATCGGCCCAGATCGCGGTTGTCGCCGGCCAGTCAATATCGAATGCGGTGCCAAGGCATGGCAGCCGTGGCTGCGCCCCGAAGCCGCTTTCGGCTTGAAGCTTGGCGAGCGTCGTCTGCGACACGGTGGCGGTGTCGGGCAGGTGCAGCAGCCGCTTCGCCTGGCCTGGGCTGGCGCAGCCGGCGAGTTCCACCGCCTTGCCGTCGAAAAGCGCGACATAGACGTCCTTGTTCTGGTCGGTCACGAAAGCGGCAAGCTGCGGCTCGGCGCTGGCCACCGAAGCGCCCGCGAGAAACAGGGCGAGCAAGGCGGCCGCCTGTTTCATCGCAATTCACTCAGGCAGCTTGCTGCGCGGGCTGGATCCATGTTGACCTCGGTCATCAACGGATCGAGGCCAGCCGACTGGCACAACTCCTTGACCGAGATCGAGTGCGGCCCCTGGAAGTCGACCGTAAGGTTTCCGCTGGTGATCTGCCCGTTTTGGCCGACGCACAGCGGATTGTTGGCCAGCGCGGGCCGGCGGCAGGTGCGGATGACGTCGGCCATCGCGCGGCGATTGGTCAGTTCGCAGAAGTAGATCCGGCAGAGCGCGGCGACAGTGGCGCGGTTCTCGGCGTCAGCATTGATGATGCGCTTGATGTCTGCGACCAGCGCGCCCGCCTTGGCTTCGAAGGCGAGGCCTTCGACGCGGGTCTTCTCGCCGGTGATCTCACCCGAACGTTCCGTGATCTTCGGCATCAGGTTGATGTTTTCCGAGGTTATGAACAGCCCGCCTTTCCAGCGGTCGAACTCGTCAAGGATCGAGGTCGCCCTGAGGATCGCCTCGCGGTAGGCGCTGTAGATCGGCCCCATCTTGGTGTCGCGCGCCGCCTCGTAGACCTGGTTCAGCGCGGCATACTCCTTGTTCACTGCGTCGGCACCGGCCTTGATGTCGTCGATGCCGGCGCGCGAACTCTGCATCAGGCCCTCGGCGCGCTTAAGCTTTCGGGAAAACATCGCCGTGATCGGGCTCTCGACGCTGGCGAAGTAGCTCTCGATCACCTTGCCCGCCGACCCGTCGGCGAAGGCATCGATCTCGGTGTCGGACAGATTGGAGATCAGGCCGCACTGGGCGTCGAAATCGGCACTCAAGGGGCCGGCCTCGCAAGCGCTCATCTCGGCCAGCCTCTGGTCGAGCGTTCGGTTCGAACCGAGCCTTTCGGCATACTCGAACAACGCATGATTCCATTCAATCGCATTCAAGTCAGCCTGGCTGTGCCGCCGGTCGCGACAAAACAGCGTCTGTTCCATCCGGCTCTGGTTGCCCGAAGCGCGATAGGCGTCGAGGTGACGCGTCGCCTCGGCGCAGTTGGCCAAGCCCGAAATCAGACCGGCGAGCTGCTGGTGAACGGGCGGGAGTCCGCGTGTCTGCGCCTCTCGCATCAGGTTCGCCGCGCGTCGGCTGTCGTCGGGACTGCGGGCCGGGCGGTGGAAGACGCAGATGCCTTGCTCGAAGGTCTTCAGCGTGCCATCCGGAATGGCGGGCCCCTCGCAGTTGGGAGCGTCGAGAACGCGCGATTCGATCGTATAGCCGGCAAGATTGTCGACGAACAGGTCGCGCGCGACTGCTCCCGTCTCGCCAAGCGCCAGAGCAAGCGCTGCTGCGGCAACGACGGCTCTCACGGCGCGCTCGCGAAGATGAAATAGAGGGTGAACACAGCGCCATCGAACGGGCAGTCGCTCGGCTGGAGCGACAATCGGTACGAACCGATCAGCGGCGCGCCGAGATAGGGCAGGATCAGGCTCGTGTCGTTCGACGGTCCGGGCGCGCGCGGGAACTTGCGCGCCTGGTAGCGATCCTGAACCCAGTAGCGGATGATCCGGGTGATCTCGTCGCCGCTGTCGGCCTGGTTGAAAAAGGTCTGCAAAGCGACCCGCTCCGGCCCGACCGAAATGTCGGCGCGGACCTCGCTCGACCCCTTGGTCAGCGGCTTGAGGACGAAGCCGCTGCCGCGGTGTTGCAACGCGAAGCGGTTCCACTGCGTCCCTGTGCACTGGTAGTCGGTACCGACGAAGACGTCGATCAGGGTCAGGTTCTTGCGTTCACGGAATTTGTTGGGCGCCCACAGCGCGAAATAGCCGTTTGCCTTCATCAGCGCCTCGGTCGACGCGAAGGGCGAAACCTCGAACTCGACATTCTCGTCAAGCGCGAGCTTGCGGGCGAAGCCGGAATTGGCGGGCACAACGATCTGGGCGACATCGATATTGATCTGTCGCTCGTCGAAGAAGCGCTTGGCGACGATGTCGTCGATCATCGACTGGAGCTGGGTTGCGTTACGCACATAGACCGCGGGCACAGTCGCCGCCTCGCCGGTGAAGGCCTGCACCACTTCGAAGCGACGGCGCATCAGGTGCATCAGCCGGTTAGCGGTCTCGAGCACGCGCCGCTTGGTCACCAGATATTCGGGGATGCCCTTCATCAGGTCGGCGACGGTCTCCTGGGTAGCGATGAACAGATTCTTGCGCGTCGCCGGATCGTCAATCTGGGTGACGAGCTTCGTCATGTCTTCCTGTTGCTTTGTCACTTCGGCCTGAACGTTGCTCTGGAACTTCAGGATGCTGTCCTGCAGCGCGCGGCTCTTCAGCCCAAGATCCTTGGCCTGGTTCAGACCTGCGACGAGTTCCTCGGTGTTCCCGCGCGACTGTGTGATGCGCTGCTCGACGAAGGCGAGCTCGGTTTCGCTCAGCGCCAGCATCTTGTCCTTCTGCCGGTCGCGCAGTTCGTTGATCAGGTTGGTCGAGGCATTCGATTCCTCGGCGAGGCCGGTTACGGTCGTCTGCGCAGCACGCACGCGCTCGATGCGGCCGTTGGTTGCCGCGACCAGTTCTGCCACGCGCGCATTGTCCTGGTTGAGCTGAGCTTCCGAGAGGGACAGCTTGTCGAGTTCGAGGTTGAGGATGGCGATCTCGTTGGTCAGCCGGTCGATCGTGCGTTGCTGGTCGGTGACCTGGAAACTGAGCATGTCGTTTTCGCGGGCCTGAAGATCGAGTCCGGCGAGGATGCGTTCGTGGTCGGACTTGAGCCGCGCCACTTGCTCGTCGATGCTGAGATCTTGGCTCTGGCAATCGACCGCCGCCATCGAGCCTTGCAGCGCCAATTCCTTGATGTCCTGTGCCCCTTGCGCGAGCCGGCCGGCCAATTGGAAATGGGTGTCGACCAGCGCCCTTGCCTTGAGCGCCTTGTCGAGATCGAGTTGCGCGATCGCCTGGCGGAGCTGCGTGAGGCGCTGCTTCAGCGCGTTGATTTCATTTATATTCGCCTGAGTGATCTGGCCGGTGCTGATGATCGTCGACAGGATGGATTGGGCCGCTTCCAAGGCCGCCCTGATCGGTTTGGCGACGTCCACCACAGTCGCGACACCGCTGCCCAAGCCGCAGGCGCAGGTGATGATCTCGGGCACCGCAGCGCCGATCGAGTATGCACCTTGCACCGAAGTCAGGATGACCTGCGCGGCCTGTGTGGTGCCGTTGAACGCGACGAACCAAGCGATCACTTCCGACAACTGGCCGTCGACCTGGTCACGCGCCTCCTCAAGGTCCGCCTTTCTCCTCGCATAGAGGTCCCGCTCAGCTTCGTAGAGCTTCTTGGCGAAGTCCGTTTCCGTCTGGGAAAAAGACCCGCAATCGACGTTCGCAAGTTCCTGCGGCAGCGAGATGTTCGATGTGATCATCTGCTGGTCGGCGATCAGCGGCTCGACATCGGCGAAGTCGGCGCTGCCGATAACGCACTTCATCAGGAATGCTTTCGCTTGTGTCTGCGAGTTCAGGAGCTGGGCCCTGAGACCCGACTGACCGTCCGGGCCGCACATCTGGGCAACGTATTGGTTGCGCGTGAAGGCTGGCGTCACGGTCTGACATGCCTGTTCGCCCGCGAGCAACGGCGTGAACGGATGGTCGGCCGTATCTCCGATCAGGGCGAGCTGATTCTCGATGCCGCAAAGCTGCTCGCGGTCGACGGCCCGGCGGCGTTGATAGAGATCGGTCTGGCGCAGTTGCAGTTCGGTAATTGCGTCGTTGGCGCGGGCGATCGCGCCCTGGTTGTTGGCGATCTGGGTTTGAAGGATCTGCCGCTGGCGAACCGCCTGTTCGAGCTGGTTGGCGTTGCGCTCGGTCTGGCGGGCATATTCGGTGATCTGGCTCTCGAGCGAGGAAATCTGCAGGTCGAGGTTCATCTGCGTCATTTCCCAGTTCAGCAGCCAGCGCAGTTCGTTGCGCCGCTCGACTTCGGCCTCCTTGGAGAGGACGATCAGGTCGAGTTCCTGCCTGTCATTGATCTGACGGCGCTGGTTTTCGAACTCGGCGATCTTCGTGCCGAGCTCGATCTCCAGCGACCTGATCTGCTGGCGATAGCCGAACGTGTCCTTCTCGGCGTCGACCGCGTTGATCTCCTGCTGGACAGTGGTGGCGAAAGTCTGCGCCTCGTGTTCCAGCTTGCCGATCTTGTGGGCGATCAGGTTGACTTCCTGACTACGGATCGTCCGCTCCTCGTCGAGCGCGCGCGTGGCTTCCCCTTCCTTGTTGGCGTACCACCGTTCAACCAGCGCCTCGACATTGCGCTCGACCTCGGTCAACCGCTGCTCGCTCTCGGTCAGGGCCTGCTGCAGGTCCTCGAACGGGATCGTCGTGAACTGCATCGGGTCGATATTGAGGAAGAGGAAGCCCTTGCGTACGCTGTCCATGCGCGCATCGAGGTCGCTCTGCTGCAGCAGCAGGTCGGCGCGAAGGTCGTCGTAGGTGGACTCGCCCGGAATATCCATTTGCGTCTCGACCAGCACCCACATGGCGGCTTCGTAGTTGGTGTAGGCCTTGGAGAGGTTGGGTTGGCTGTCGAGGCCAGCGCCTCCGACGGCGCCCAGTGTATCGCTGACCAGGAAGTCGAGCGCCTTGACGCGAGCCTCCGAGACGGTCTGATACCACACGTCGCCGGTGTTCATCAGCAGTTGGATCTTCAGCGAAGACAGCGCCGTGAGCTGCCGCACGAAGGTGCGGTAGCTCGCATCTTCTCCCGCCGCGGTGCCCTGATCACCGCCTTGTTGTCGGGCGAGAATGCGAAGGCCCCGGTCGACGATCTCGATGCCTTGCCGGCCGAATTCCTGCGCGGCCTGCGGCGAAACCGGCGTATCGTTGCGGCTGACGCCGCTCGCCGACGACAGGAAGGGCATGTCGGCGGCGAGGAACAGGCGATAGCGTCCGAGTTGCAGGTGGCAGTCGAAATCGCACACGATCGCCAGTCGTCCGGTCGTCTCGTCGCCGCAGGTCGTCAGGAACTGTTCAAGTTCGGTTGCGACTTCACCCATATATTTCACGTCGGCTCGGAAATTGGCGATCTTGAGCAGCGTCGTCAGCTCGCCGGCATGGCCGGCGGCCGCGTCGACGTCGAGCGCCATGCAATCTTGCGCGCGCGCCATTCCTGCAGTGCCGAAGACGATGCCGACAACCAGTCCGCAAAGCAGCAAGAACCGTCTCATGGCTGCCCCGTCGTCAGAAAGATCTCGGAAATCTGGCGCACATGCCGGGCAAGTTCGGCCATCTGGGCCTTGGAAAGCGACGGATTCTGGAACCGTGCCACCACTGCGCGGGCATGGTTGATACAGTCCTCGTAGGGGCTGCTGATTTTCGCGGTCAGCGCGCCAGTGTCGAGCGTGAGGTCGAGCGCTGAATACGCTCCGCCCAGTCCTGCGCAGGAAGAAAGCTCAGCCGTGATCGCCGGATCGTCGACAACATGCGTGAGGTCGGATAGGGCCGTCATCACCCCTTCGATCTGCCCGACGATCTGCGCCATCCTTGCCTTCCCCTCTTCGAACTCCTTCAGCGAATCCGGCTGGTTGAGGCTGGAGAGATCGACGGCTTGCAGCGTCGCGATCGTCTCGGCTGCCTTCAGCTGATCCGCCTTGACGAGCACCATGTTGGCCTGCGCGTTGCCGAGCACACGCTCAAGCTCCATCACCTCGGCCGACTTGATCGACACGTCCATCTCGTTGACCAGCGACTGGTATTCGGTCGAAGCGGTGTTCATCAGGTTGAGCGTATCGTCGACCTTCGTCCTGACCGCCTTGACGATCTGGCCGCGCACCCGCGTCTCGATCAGCGCGGTCGTCTCAGCGCGCCCGCGCACTGCCTTGGCCGAACAGACCAGCTTCGCCAAGGCGTCCGAGCCGAGTCGTGCCCGCACGGCCTCGACGATCGGGAATAGCGGACGCCAGGCGGCAGGCAGCGCATCCGCGCTTGCGCCCGACAAAGGCCCGACATCGATCTCGTTCATTCTCGTCAGATGCCGGCATTTCTCCGGCAAGTCGGCCCCCGAGAAGTAGAGTCGCCCGGTGATCAGATAAGCCTCGACGGCGGCTGCGTATTGTCGGCCGACGAGGGCGGCGAGCTCTTCGGCACTATCGGTCGAAACTGGGGCGAAGAAGCGGTAGCGGCTGAGATAAATCTCCGCCCATGCGAGGCGGCGCATCAGCACCGAAGCATCGTCGGCCGAAAGCGGGATGACCGGAAAACCGACGCCGCGGCTGCCGCCGGAAGGGGCCGATGCCTCGCCGATTACCTCGCCGGCGAAGGGCAGGCCGAAATCGGGCTGTGTGGCCTCGTGACTTGGTTCGACGGCGGCGGGACCAGGGGCGAGCAGGCTGAACCGGGTCGTCTCGGGCGTCGCGCCAGAGAGCGTCGCGTTCCAGAAACTGTCGAGCTTCTCCGACGTGTAAGCGCGCTCCAGGATCGATGCGGCGCCGGCTTCGCCGGCCAGGACGCAACAGACGATCAGGAACAGCGCAAGGGCTCGGATGCTTGTCATCGGCAGTACCACACCCTGTCGGCCGCGCCAGCCTGGGCGCAAATTCCGGTCGCGGCGCCGTGCGCCTTCCAGTCAGCCTTTATCTTGGCGAGATCGTTGAATGCGCCCTGTGCCGCATTGTCGGCATGAACCTCGGCGTCCAGTCGCCAGAAGGGTTTTGCCGGATCGGTCGGCAGCAGCACCCCGATCATGTTGATGTGGAACGCAGAGATTTTGAGAAAGTCCTCTGCGCTTGCGACAGTGTTGCGATTGAGATTGGCGTATTGCTCAGGTGTGACGTCGCCGAGCGCGCGCTTGAACTCCCCCTCCGAGACTTCGACGGAGCGCAGCATCTGCGTTGTCTTGGCCGCCAGCCCGTCGAGGATCGAGGTGTTGGCGACCAGCGTAGCGCCCGCACCGCTCACCGGTCCGAATATCTCTGCAAAAATGGCGCGGATCGCCTTCAAGTGCGTATCGGCCGATTTGATCTCGACGCGGCGCAGAGCGATGCCTGTCTCGAGATCGGACGCTCGACTGACGAAGCTCCTCAGCGCCAGTTGCAGCGTGTCGAACGAGGAACGGGCTTCCGGCGGCGGCTGCAGGAACACCGAGCGCGCATAGCGCACGGCTTCGCTGCGGGCAATGTCCTCGACGGTAGCGCGTGTCAGCGCCGATTCGGGACAGCCGGTGACCCCGCCAAGGTCATTCAGCATCTGCGCGGCATGATAGATTTGATCCATCTGTCGCATGGTGCCGAAAGAGCCGCTGGTGGTGAACTCAGCCTCGACGCCGGATAGATAATCGGTCAGGTATTCGCGCGCGAACTTCACCATCTCGCACTGCACGCCGGCGGCGCGTTCGCGAATATGGCGTCCGTAGAACGATGCACCGACAAAGTATTTCTGGTCGGGCGTCGGTTCGAACCGCTCGACGAAGAGCGACTGGATAACGGTATCATATTCGCCGCACGCATAGGTGCGTTCAAGACATGCGGGGTCGGTCTGCAGGTCGCACTGCGATAGCGCGGAGCCGCACACTTGCTGGGCTGCCGTGAGGTCAACCCCTCCGCCGAGCACAAGAACCGCGGCCAAGATGATCGCTGTATTGAAGACGCATCTCTTCAACATAACGACCAAAGGAAAATGCACAAAAGCCTCCCCTTCCGCCGAAGCGGCGGCCCCATTGCTTTTTTACTGGCAATATCTAGCAGGCTACTTTTGGTATTTGCTCGTTACAGCGAAAATTGGCAGCCAAAGGCGTGGCCAATTCAACCTCACATTCGCTATAAAACGCCCTTAATAAAGTAAGTTAAAACAGTTTCTCTGTCAACACACCTGGCTTTTTGCATTCCATCCCGGAAAACCCGGCCTAAGTGTCGAGGCGGTTAACATATCGTAAAGAATTGTCTTTTCCGCTTGCTTTGGCCTCGTCCAAGCTTCGTTCGGCGCCCACCGTTCGAGTGCCGAAGGTCACGATCTGGCCTGAGAAGCCGAAGAACTGCGCTGAGGAAGAGCAGACCAACGTCCAGCAGTCGCCTGGCGATCTCACCAATTTGGCAAATCGTAAGACTCTATGATTGCCTTCCACGATCGCGCGGAAACATTAGCTCACATAAGAGCGATATGGTGCTCAATAGGTCACGCCAGTAGCTAGTCCACGCCCGTGGCCGGCACCCCAAAAAAACACCATGCGCTTGCCTTCTTGGTCGCTTCAAGCGGACGCACCAGAGTCGTGGGTGCACTGAATGTGACGACCGCGAAGGATCCTGCCAGCCCTGGCCATTCAGTGCGCGTCCAGTATTCGGTTTCGCTACGCGCGAGCGGTGGCAGCTTGTATTGCGCGAACGCCTCGCGCTGCCTTGGCCAGTCCGCCGAATCGAGGCTCGTCAATTCCGACATCGTCGGAAGTTGCCAGCCCATGTCGCCGTAAGGCCCGCCTTGTCCGAGCGTAGCGCAATACCCCATCGCATCGCTCAGCGTGACAGGCTGATCAAGCCTGTCTATCCTGGCGACGAGGCAAGTGCGTTGGTCAACGAAGGCCTTGCCGCCATGTTCAGCGAGCAGCCAGAAATTTTGGTCATTCAGCGGCTGGCGGGCCTGCTTGTGCACAATACCGCAAGGTGCGGCTTGGGACTGCGGCGCCGACATGGTCGCGAAAACGGCAAAGCCAATGCTGAAAGTCACAAGGGTGGCAATCCGAAGCATGGCTTCCTCCTCCCTGGCCGCGCGTACCGCGTGGCAACCGAATAAGCGTACTTGAACCGGCGGACAATTAAAAGTTCCTGCACTTCGGAAATGGCAGGAACTTCCTTGAATTTACGACCACCATGACGGACATCCAAGTTGGTGCTCTGCCGAAAATCTACTGCAAGAGGTTTCGCGATACATGGGGAACTGGTTGCGTGACGTATGCCAACTACATGGAAGCATATTGGCGAACAGCCGACCACAGCTAATTCATGAGACCATATGGGGGCGCAAAGGGCGAGCGCGACGGCGCGACAGGCCGGTTCGCTCAAGGGCGGAGCGAGTGTTGACTCACACCTAAAACAGCGACCCTTGCGCCGGCGCCTGCTCTGGAAACTTGATCTGCGTCGCCGGCTTGTCGACGATCACCAGCGCGTCATCGGGCGCCGTGCGCTGCAGGTGTCTTGCCTCCGACCATGGCGCCGTCAGCCACGTCTCGGTTTCTTCCGGCGTGGTCAGGATCACCGGCATCGCCTTTTCGTGGATCGGCGCGATCAGCGCGTTGGGCCTGGTCGTCATGAAGCCATAGACCTGGTGATCGGCAGGGCCGTCCTTGACCTTGCGAAGGCCATGCCAGCGCGTCCACAGGCCGGCAAAGAAGAACAGCGGGCGGTCCTCGCCGAGTGCAAACCAGTAGTTGCGCTGGATCCCGGTCTCGGGGTCCTTGTCGCCGGGCGTCGGACTGGGTTCGGCGAAGCTGGTGACGGGCACCACGCAGCGGTTCTCGATGCCGAGATATTGCTGCCAGTGGCCGTATTGCGGATTGCGGATATTGGTGGTGCCATAGTCGGCCTTGCCCTTGACCCGCTCCAGCGGCGTCGGCATGCCCCACAGCAGATTGGCCAGTTCGCGTTCGCCGTCCGGCGCGTTGCGCACCACCGCGCCGGGCTGGTTGGGATAGATGTCGATGGAGGGTTCGAGATTGCCGAGGATGTCGCGCAAGGCGCGTGTCCACTGGCGGATGGCCTGCTGGCTGGTCGTGATGTTGTAAAGATTGCACATGGCCTGGAATGTGCCCCAATCGCTGCTGCGTCGTAACGTCCACAGGGCAATAGCATGGCTTCCAAGTCCCGGAAATGGCTAGCAGAAGTTCAGCAAAACTTGCTTTGGTGAGCTCACACAAGGCCGCCCTCCAAGTAGCGTTAGAATGCATCCGAGCGGTGTTGACGGTCGCGACCTCCGACGAGAGCCGGCTCCGCCCGGCCTGATCTCCGCGCGCGAATATCGCGCATCCTGGATGCGCGGAAAACCTTGCCACCTGAGCGCCGACAGGGATTATCGCGCATCTGCAATGCGCGATAATTTCCATGCCGCACCCTGTCGGACAGCAGTTCACCGCCGGGTCAGAATCGGGAATACTTTCGCTTGCTCGGGATCAGGAATCCGTCCTTTAGCAGCTCCAGGGCGTCGAGTGCCTCTCCTCCCTGCAAATTTGTCAGAGCTACTCCGTCTGTGAAGACAACCTCGTCGTCATCTATATCATAGACCTCCCAAAAACCGTTCGTGACTCTCCGGAGGGCGTGACGACGTTCCATCAGTACATCCTAATTGAGTCACGCGAAACGGAGGAACAAATTTGAGAACGGGCGAAAATTTGCGGTGGAAAAGCTGGACGCACCGCGCAAGCTTGCCCTCCGAAGCCGGGCGGACGAGTGATCCTGAGCTTACCCGCTTTCGATCAAGCGTGCTCAAACCGCGTGGCAAATCCAGCAATGGCCTGCGGACCCCAATCAGCGTGAGCGCTGTCCTGCCGATCTCTCCTCCGCAGATGACGCCAGCAACCAAGCCAAGCGGCGGTTTCCCAAGCCTGCCCCTGCACGGGACCAATGATCTGGTTGGCCAGAGTTAGGTCCCATCAGGGCACCGGGTCAGCCGTTCCACGTTCTCAATGGTGGCTTTTGGCAGCTCGTGGATGGTGCGAGGCACATAGGGCCCAAACACAGCCTCCACGGCGCAAAACGCTGCGTCTGCTAAAGGAACGTGCGGCCCGGCACCCACCCCGCGGGGCTGTCAGTAAGATGCCGGGCCTGACCGGCGGGGTTAGAGGGGCAGCGCCGGCTATCGAAATATGAGCTAATGCTAATGGAAGCGAAGCATGCGAATGAAGGACGCAATGGCCAGTCGATGACGAACAGGCCTAGCCTGTCTTGTCGTGTAGGTGCGTTCTGCGCTGCTGTGGGCGGTATTTCTCCACCAGGCGGACATTGTCTATATCAACTGTCACCAGCGGTCCAAGATCGATTGTCACTTTCTCCTCATCGATCCGGGTAACTTCTCCTTTAAGCTCGATTTGCTGGCCTCGCTTTACCTTTGAGGTGCTGTCCTTGATGGAATGCGGGAATTTATAGCCCGGGATAGAGACGCTTACGCGATCCTCCATAACCCGACGCCGAACTGTAGCGGTTATTGCAACCTCATCTCCAACGCTGATCCGCGCCATGGAATGAGGGTGGAGCAGCCTTGGAGGTGGTCAAGGTGTTGCTAATGTACGCCACGGCAAGCGCTTCATGAACGAACTCGTATGGAACCGCTACCTGCTACCACCCGTTGCTATCAAAGTCACACAGAGCAGAAGCGGGATCAGCACGATGAACGGGCGACAAAACATCACTTTTGAAATGTGCTGTCTCTTGGCCGTTCCGCTTTCACTGCTCCTTGCGGTCCTATTGGCGGGACTCGTCCTGAGCTGACCACGACGCACCGGAACACGTCATATAAATATCGCTCGCCGGACCGGCGCACATCGTGGCGCGAGTGATTTCTGTGCCTTAACTTTGGCCGTTTCTGAGTCATTTTGTCCGCAGCAATCGCCCCGCGGTGGCTAGCGCACGATCTCTGCGCGCGTGCTTTCGCGGCGGCGCGGCCAATCCGTTGTGCCGTTCGAAGATTGCTAGCTTCTGCGGATAGGTGAGCCGCACCTTGGCTTTGCACCCGTCGCATACAAAGTGCGCGATCGTTCTTATCGCAGAGCCCTTCCTCACCATCGGATGCGAGCAATTCGGACATTTGAACGTCAGCGTAACGTCGGACAAATCCCGGGCCAAACCCATTTTCCCTCTCCTGCGTTTGCGCTTTTGCGCTGCGGCTAAACGCTAGCGAGTCTTGCTAGGCAACTCAGATGCCAATCCGATTGTGCCAAATCGGGAAATAGCCGCCTCACCACGCCGCGAGCTTGGCTATCCGCCGGACCGAAACTATCGGTCGGGACGTTAGGCTTTGGCCCGAAAGGTTGTCCGGGTGAGCTGAAGCTGCGCGTACGCTCGAGGAGGCGATTGCCGATATCCGCTCCAACATCGTCTTGCGCCGGGTCGTGGAGCGCCTGGAGCGATCCGACGTTAAGGGCGAGGGCGCCAGTGTTCTGAGCAGCCTACTTAACGACCACATTCGCAACCATTTCCGAACCGCCTGATTGCGAGCGAAAGCGACCCGAGACGACCTTAGCTGTCGATGGCGAGATGGCGCTAAGTACGACCAGTCGTTGGGACCACGTCCAGGAGATTTGGACCTTTGCTCGCTGGCAACTGGCCGTCGGGAGTGAGTTTGTCTACTGCGTCGGGAAGTTCTCTTGTGAGCCGGTCGAGAAGCTCGTCATGGGACAATCCGGTTTGCTCGGCCAGGTCATCCAACGTTTGCGGGTCGATTGCTTTCTCAACCTGTTCGCGCTGAACCGGTCGGTTGGATCCCTTTCCTATCCAGGAATCTACCTGATCGCCCGCACCGACATTTCTGAGACGGTCCAGGATGTCGCCGAAGCCGCCGGGGGAGCCCGCGCTAGCGTTGGGATCTGTCGATTTCCTGCCCGCGATCAACTCGCCGATTTTGTCCCTGTTCTTGTAGGCAAGCAGGCCAAGCAAGGCTATGGCGACCTTTCCTATGTCAAGGCTCATTTCGTATCTCCTTCCACAAGAAGGCAAAAGTCATGCGCTTTTGAAAGGTTCCACGGTTCGGGTCTCCCATCGGAATTCCGGGCTAGCCGCGAACCTGTTGTATATTAGCATCTGCGGAACTTTCGGCCTTTTCGCGTGTTGGTGCCTTGTACTCCGGCCAGACAGCAATTGTGCCTAGCTGTCGGTTACACTTGGCCCGTCGGCTTCGGTCGGCGGGCTTTTTGTTCTCTTGAGTGGAACACCCGCCTGTGACGATGGTTCGATCTGCAGTATCCGCCCAGATCGGGCCACGCACAGGAGAGCGCCGGTTGGCCACTTGGACCCAGAGAGATGAGAGACAGCAGCGCACGTCAGATGCTGCACGGTCATTAATCGATGTTGAGCGCGCGGCCCGAGACGCAAAGACCGCTCGGCTCCGGGAGAAGCGGCTGAAGGCTGAAAACACACCCTCCGTGGAAACACCCGATGGAACAACTTCGCAGTGAAATGGCAGTCCTGGCGGACCTCGGCTTTTGGGTAGCGCTGGCGGTCGTGCTGGTTCCCTATGGAATCGGCTCTGCACTGCTTCTGTGGGTAGCCACCCCTCCGGCTCTGCAGTAGCCTTCTTGACGCCGCATAACGGTTCGTTAGGCATGTTTGAGGGCGTGATGGGACTGTCTCCAAACGTTCATCGACCGTCTTCGAAGCGCTCGTTAGGCGGGCAGGCATGCATCATCTCCCAATGGGTGTCGCCCTCGCCATTTCGCTTGCATTCGGTTTAGTCGTGACGGCAATAGCCGCGAAGGATCAGTCGGAAGGCTGCGGCACGCGGTGCTCATCGGTCCTGGGCGATGTTCCCATGAGGGGCACGGGCCACGATGTGGAGGCGGAACCGACCATCGGGCACCCCGAGCCCTAAACAGTGGGCCGCCTTCCTTAGCAGCCTTTACGTGTCATTGCCCGCTACTGGCAGCCGAAGGGCATCGGCAACTTCGACTATAGCGTCCCTTATTTCTTGGTCTGTCGCGACCAAATGAGGTGTCGCCTCCCGAACCCGGCGTAGCGCGCCAGAAATCGATATGGTGTCCTCTCGGTCAGCCCTGTTGAGGACCGCATTAATTGCCTCCTCCAACACTGGATCGATCCTTGCAACGCCCATCCAACCCCCCGGTTGTAAGGGTTCGATGATACTACGGTAGTCTTAAGGATCAATTCGATGTACGAAGGCGTACCGAGGGCGTCTCAGCAATCTGTTCCGAACCCGCGGCGTGATCGAATCCGCAGGCATCCCAGGTCGGTCGGTCTTGACATACACCGGAGGGTTAAAGGCGGCAGGAACTGACGAATCAGTTGTTATTCGTCGAGGTCAAAGGCCACTCCCCGTAAAAATACCGGAGCCGCTTCGACGATAAGTTGGATCAACGTCGCATCACCGATCTCGAGATCAGGCGCAGCTTCACGAACTGCCGCTATCACCGCCTTGACCGACACGGTGCTGCTGTCCGGCGTGTTGGCGATGGCATCCTGCACAAGCTCGACCGGTCTGCGGCCAAAGATCGCCTCTACGTTGTTCATCTGAGGGCTCCCCAACGCACTACAGAAGCGTCATTTTTTGGCACATTGCGGGGAAAGATCAACAAACGATTTTGTGTGGAATGGGCGGTTCGGAATACTTGGTAAAAATTCTGAGCAAGCTGAGTCCTCCCGCCTGATGTCAAGCGTGGTCGGCCCCGCCGCACCTAACGTGCGGCGGCCTTTTTGCTTTGCTCATCGCCTGGCAAATGAGCGAAACCAAGCGGTCACGCGCACCTTTGTGGAGTGCATCGTTCGGGCGTCTCGCAAGGAAATCGTCCGCACTCATCCAGTCGACCGGATTTGAACTGACTTGGGGCGGACCGAATTCGACATAGAGATGCGACTCTTCAGGCAAGAAGACGACCCGCCACGTTCCGTTGGTATCGGCGGCAAGGCTGCAGGTGAGAGACGTCATGGCGAACTCCTTCGGACCGAGCTTGCCAGACCGCCCGGGGAATTCCATCGCAAAGACGTGGGTATTGACGCACCGAAAAGGTGCGGCGATTTCGCCTTCGCCGTGGCTTGACATGGCGACGTGATCATCTAACGAAAATGGAACATCCATTCGGGGGTCTGGGATGCATTCTGGCATCGATATTTCGGGCATGCCGGCAGTCGATGAGGTCGACAGCTTCATCATCCTGCCACCGTTGGGACATCGGTCCGAACAGGTCTTGCGCGAAGTCGAGGCCTTCCTGAAAAGGTGTTTCCCCGAATACGACTTCTTAGCGAATGGTGACACGGAGCCTTTCGAGGGCGATTATCAGGTCCTGCCGATCTGCGGCGTTGGTGGCGACGAGCCGGGCACCCTGCGCGTTCTCGATCACCCGAGCAATCAGTGATGATGGGCATCGCGGTTGCGCTGAAGGGGTTCAGACCCGGCAAGCCGCCAGCGCTGAACTAACCGGCCCGTCTTTCGCCAGAATCTTGCGGCTCGCGGCGGTTTGTTCGAATTCGTACCTAAGCCCTGACAGTAGCTTTCATCGTTGCTTGCGAGGGGACTTAGGAAGATAAATACCCATCGCTTGCCGACGTCCACGGGCGCAAGCGGCTGAGAGATGGCTAGAGGTGCTCGTGCTCTTGCCCCAACTGGGAGGCAAGAGCGTGGCTCAGCTTCAGCAATTAAGCATTCGCAACCGTCTGCTCACGTCCTTGTCGCCCGACGACTTTGGGCTCGTGCAGCCACATCTCGAACCCGTCACGTTCGGGTTGCGCGAACACCTGTTCAGAGCCGAACAAAAGATCACCCATGTTACGTTCCCCGAACGTGGGATTGCTTCAATCGTGGCGGACACCGAAGAAGGACGGTTCGAGGTCGGCATGGTGGGATGGGAGGGTTTGGTTGGAACATCTGTCGTGCTCGGTGTGGACCGCACGCCCCACACCTGCATGGTCCAGGCTGCAGGCGAAGCGTTGCGGATTGAGGCGGGCGAGCTTCTTTCGGCAATGGACCGCAGCAGCACGCTGCGCGCGCTCGTTCTCCGCTTCGTGCATACCTTCATCGTGCAAGTCAGTCAGACAGCCTATGCAAATGCGGGCTACTCGACCGAGGAGAGGCTAGCGCGGTGGCTGCTGATGACGCATGACCGGCTGGAGCAGGACGACATGCCTATCACGCACGAATTTATGAGCGTCATGCTCGGTACGCGTCGCCCCGGCGTGACCTTGGCGGTGCAGATGCTGGAGGGTGCCGGGGTGATAAGGGCCACACGTGGTCACATTATCATGAGGAATCGAGCGAAGCTGGAACAGATTGCCGGCCAGTCCTACGGCTTTGCCGAAAAGGAATACTCTAACGTATTCCAGTTCCCAATCAGGCGCGAGCGATGATGTGTTGCGCTACTTTATGAATGTGCGGTACCGCGGTCGCCTAATCCCTGATTACGAAGGCGACGAACTGGCAAATGACGACGCCGTGCGCGGGCATGCGCTCGCGACCGCGCACGACCTCGTTTTCCGGACCCGCATGGACACGATCCGAAGCTGGTTCGATTGCAGCTTCGAGGTCACCGACGAGAGCGGCAGGACCGTGCTAACAATGCCCTTCAGCGATGTTGTTGATCCTCGCCCTTAAAGACAGCCATGCGGAATCACGTTCCGTTCACTCTGGCTAATATAGCTTTGTACCTAGTATTGACTGGGTGGGTAAAATTGTAGGTACCGGCGCCGGCGTTGAGTCGTTCCGCCGATGGAGCCCAAGCTGGTCGCCAAGCCACCCGAGGGTGAGCCCTGGACTGGACGGCTACCGCACCCAGATCGTCATCAACAGCCGCGACGATATCCGCGCCTTCACCAAGAGCGGTGTGGACTGGACGAGTAAATACACCGGCCTCGTCGAAGCCGCGCGGGAGCTTGACGTCAAGAACGCGATCTTCGAGGGTGAGGCAGTGGTCACCAATGCGGCC
>NZ_JBVVQK010000022.1:0-109314 GCF_055811175.1 Mesorhizobium sp. WSM4828
TCCCGCACGTGCTGGATCACCTTCCATTGCCGCGGCACCACCTCCAGCGTCTCGGTGATATCCTCACCCAGCTTGCGCAGCCGATGACCGCCGCAGCAATGGCAAGCGGCCGGCGCCGGCTCGACCACGCGTTCGCGCGGCAGGTGCTCGGGAAATGGCTGGCGCGCCGGTCGTTTGCGCATGTAAGGCGCCACCTCGGTGGTCCGGGCAGCGGCCTGTTCGGCGGCGATCTCATCTTCCGTCGCGGTGCTCTCGAGCTCCTCGAAGGTGAGTTCCATCTGGTCGTGCAGGCGGGCTGAGCGTTCAGAACTCTGACCATGCAGCGCCCGCTGCAGCTTGCGGATCGTCAGATGCTGATGTGCGATCAGCGCCGCATCATCCGATGCCTTGGCCCTGGCGACCGCCAGTTCGGCCTCGACCAGCGCAGCGCGGGCGGCCTCGTCTTCGGCTCTGGCCAACGCCGCGGTCAGCGCTGCTCTCAGCGCGCCGATATCGTCCGGAACAGCATCCTGGGCGGTGGCAACCATGCCCTGGAGTGAATCATAAAACGCGTCCGCTGACTCGCGGAAAATGGCGCAAACTCAAAGAAAACTCAGCCCGCGCGCTGCGGGCGGAACGTGTGAACCGGGTTGCGCCAATCGATCCCGTCGAGCATGTAGGCGAGCTGCGCCGGTGATATGGAAACCGTGCCGTCCGCCGGCGATGGCCAGAGAAACCGGCCCTTCTCGAGCCGTTTTGCATACAGCGACATGCCGAGCCCATCATGCCAGATAATCTTGATCAGATTGCCGCTGCGGCCGCGGAAGACATAAATATCGCCGGCATGCGGGTCCCGGCCCAGCGTCTCCTGAACCTGCAGAGCGAGGCCTTGCATCCCGCGACGCATATCGGTCCGGCCGACCGCCAACCAGATCCGCACCTGGCTCGGGACCGGGATCATGAAACGCCCAGCGCCTTCACCATCGCCGCCGCCAGTGTTGGCGGCGTGGTCAGCGGAATCCGCAGCCGTACCTTGCCGGCGACCTCCAGCTCGATCACCGCTGGGGATGCCGCCGGCACCGAAACGGCGACAGGCTCATCGGGAGCCACGACAACCTCGGCAAAGCCCGTCTCGCGGACTCTCACCGTGCGGCGCCACTTGTAGATCAGGCTGGTCGCGACATCGTACTGACGCGCCACCGCCGCCACCGTGGCCCCGGGCGCGAATGCCGCGGCCAGTATCCGGCACTGATCCGCTTCACTCCAACGGCGCCGCCGCTCCGGCCCGGTCAATAACGTCACATGGCTCATGCTGTGCTGCTAACTTCGCTCGTAAGGACGACCTTAAGAGCGCAGCCTCGCTACCGTGCCATCTTCTCGCAAGGCGGCCTTCGCCGGAGGCGTACGATGATTGTGCTGAATGGGCATTTGCAGGAACGGCTTGATGCGGTGGAGGGCCGGCGCCGGGCGACGCGGTAAGCGCTCAGAGATGACGGTAGCAGGACGCGTGTTCAATCGTGCCGTTCGAGGGTCGGCTTAGCGCCAAGAGCCTACCTCTCCGAGCAAATGCATATATCGCATTTTGGTTGAAGCGGATCGGCAGCTCTCAGGAGAGATTGGACAGCCGCCGCTCCTCGGCCGATCAAAAAGTGCGAGGGCATCGACCTTCACCCTATCTTGCCCGAGCCGATCCTCAAGAAGACTCGCCGACTAGTTACGTCATAGCAGCGGGAAGCCCACCGAAATGCTCGGCCAACATGCTCCTTATCACAACATCGTCTATAACCAGCTTGCGAACAGCCGCCTCATATTGGCTACGGCTTTTGAACTGCAGAGCACTCACGATCACAGTTAAGGCAGGCGTCTCTCGGATTGGATAGCGAGCGATAATCTTGTCAACGTCCTTAGAAATGATCCAGCCCTGCAAACGCGCCTTCTCTGCTTGGTAATGGGCCTGCGAATCCACAGCGATACTGACGTTCTGTCCTGCCTGAATTTTCTTCCAGTCGGGCATCTCAAGACTAATTTGGTCCTTGACGGCTTGCTCTGTCATGCGAGCAGCAAGCCGATCCGCGTTGGACGCTATCGCGGCAAGAAGATCGGTCCACGCCTTGACGATCATCTGACTAGGATCGCCTTCTATGACCGCGCACTGTCGCTTCGCGATCAACTCCACGATAGTCGGGTTGTAGTAGAGAGCTTCAACTGAATAGACGGCAAGTGCGAAGACGCCCTTTGCCTCAAGGGCTATTTTCTTATCTGAAGTGAGCTGGTCCTGATCGACTATTCCGTAAGCTTGAATCCACGCAATTGCACTGGTGTCACGAACACTGGTAACGGCGTGCTCAACGTCGCTGCAAGTCGCTCTTGGAAAGATCGACACACCGGGAAACAGGATTTCGTAAAGCGGTTTGTCTAAGCTGTCCGCGCTTCCTTCAATGAAGAGCATCTTGCGGCGTGAGCCAATGATAGCCTCTTTGGTCGGATCATCGATCCCAATGCCCGGCTCAAGAACATCCAAGTCCCAATTTCCAACGTCGTCATTGACGGTCTTGGAGTCGCGCACCAACACGGTTCTGGCGGTGCGGCAACTGACGGGCAAACTCAACTCATGAGTAGACACTACAAACGTACAATCCGGACGCTTTGCGAAGAGCTGTAGAAGCAATGGTGTGACGATTGATGCGTGCAAGTGCCTCTCGGGCTCGTCGACAAGGATCAGCGAGCCTTTCTTGGCCGTTAGTACCACGCCCGCGATCAGCAGCGCGGCCCGTTCGCCATCAGATAGGGCCGCGATGCTATAAGGCGGGCCCTCACGTTTTCTGGCGACGATCGTGCTATTCGGTTCGATCGTCATGGCGATTGGAATGCCCGATCCGACCAAAAGCTCGTTGATTGTCTCAAGTGGAGGTAACTCGTCCGCCAACTGAGCTGCTTCGGCGCTCTTACCAGATTTGACGGCCGCTCGGATGTTCCGAGAGAGGTTGTTATCCGCATCGATAAGGTCAGCGATAATCAAGCCGCTCCGTGAGGCCGGATCGTATTCGCGCCAGCGAGCTTGAGGCTGAGCATCCTGATTTTTCGTGTTAGTCTCGGTCTGGATCTTGCTTTGCGGTGAAAACGGCACCGAGTTGGTTTCCATCCAAGTCTGCCGATGTGCGGCGACGCGGACAGCTCTCGCAAAATTCTTCCGATAGAGCGAAAGCATTAAACCAGACTTACCGGCGCCATTGGGGCCGACGACGAAAAGCGGTGCAGCAGTTGAAACCGGGAGCTGCAATGAAGACCCGTTGGTCAGCGGCACCGCAGTTTCAAATGGCGGCTCGGCAGCTTCAGAGTTTGTGGCCATATCTTCCCCCAATAAGTGCCCCGAACCATTATCTCGCGCGGCGAGATCATGACCTTGCCAACTTATCAGCGTCGAGGGAAGTCACTCGCGGCGATCAAATAGCAACTATCCGATTTGAAGCGATTGTACTGCGATGATCCGCTTTCAGGATCAGGCACTGCTGCACCATACGACAATCATTCTGAGCGCAAGCTGGCATTCGTGACCCAATTGGAGAACGTTTCCTTGGGGGTCAAAACAGGCCGTTCACTGATATCCCATTTCTCTGCATGCCGTGGCTTGAATAAAGACAGTCCTTAACCGAGGCACTTCTTCTCGATCTCGTCCGGAAAAGCCAACGCCGGCTATTTCAGGGTCGAAAGTCCGACAGCCGTAGCCCTGAGCCGGCATTGGCAGGTTCAGCGTCGGCCGTCCTCCCCACAACCTCCGCATACCCCCACCGCGCCATCCTGCCCGCGTATCCGCCACGTCTCCCCCTCCCGCGCCTCGACATAGCACGGCCCCAGCGGCACCTTGCCGCTGTCGCCCCGCAGTCCAGCACGGGATTGTAGATGCCCAACAGGCGCTGGCGCGAGGCACTGACCAGCGCCTGCCTATTGGCACTGCCTGCGCGGGCCACCGGAATAGGGCTGGTAGCTGTTGTCTTCCGGCCGATAGGAGCGATAGCGGCTGAGGCAATATTGCACGTGGTCGGGCGGAAGCCAGGCGGCGCCGGCTTCCTGCGACGGAACGTAGCCATCCATTGGCAACCTGTCGCTCACCTCGACATAGCTGGCGCCATCGTCGGGAGGCTGTGCGGTGCGGTCGGCCGCGCTGCATCGAGATAGGGAGAGATGCAGGGGCGCTGCGCTCCGCTGTGGGACGTGTGGTGTCGTCCCTTGGCCTGTAGCAGCGATAGTGGCTTCGCGACGGCTTGTTGCGGGCTGGATTCAGATTCCGCCAGGCATGCCGCGCGACTGGCTGGCGGCCACCAACGCCGCCTCAATGCCTCTTGAAATACTGCACCTCACGTTCGTGCTTCTCGGCGGCCTCGCGGGTATCGAAGGTGCCGAGATTGCGGCGCTTGCCGGTCTTTTCGTCCTTCTTGCGCGAATAGAGGCGGTATTTTCCGTCTTTGAGTTTTCTGATCATCTGTCACTCCCCGAGCCGCTGCTTCCCCTTGAGGTTGCGCGCGGCTTGTTCGATAGCCGCCCGGTCGTTGCCCAGCCTGTCGATCAGTTCCTGCGCCTGTTCGCCCGATATGCCGGTGCGCACCGCCAGGGCCTCCACCGTCAAGATGTCTGAGCTCGCGACCTCGCGGGTTTCCGGCAGGGCATCGCCTGCCGTCAGCGGCAGGGCTGCCTCCCTGTCGATCTCGGCCTCGGCCCGGTGCCAGTGCCGCTCGGGATCGCCATGGATCCCGCCTTCACGTTCCCAGATCTGGTATGCGCGCTCACGAATCTTGTCTTCCCGGTCGTCGCCCATGCTATTTCCTCCTTTGGGTATCGGATGAACGCCGCGCCAACCCGAACGATCCAAGAAATCTGCGTGATCGTTGGTCGCATAAGGCGCCACGCACTGCGGCCGCCAGCCGGCCTGCCTACTCGCACTGCCGGCGCGGCCCGCCGGAATAGGGCTGATAGCTGTTGTCCTCCGGTCGGTACGACCGGTAGCGGCTGAAGCAATATTGCATGTGGTCGGATGAGAACTCGGCGGCGCCGGGTTCATCCGATGGCGGGTAGCCCTCCACTGGCGACGTATCGCTCGCCTCGACGTAGCTGCCGTCATCGGTGATGTCGAGATAGGGCGAGATGCAGGGGCGCTGTTGGCCGCTGTAGGAGGTGTAGCGGTTGTCGTCCGGCCGGTAGGAGCGGTAGCGGCTGGCGCACCATTCGACATGGGCGGCGGGCAGCGCCTGCTGCTCTTCCATCGCCGGTTTGATAGAGCCGGTGGTGTCGGGTGTCGAAGCTGCGGCGGTGTCGGCGGGTTTGGAGGTGCGATCAACTTCCGAGGCGCGAACGGGAACCGGGCGGGCCGGGAGGCGCTCGAGGCGCTGCGAGGCCGGGTTCACCGGGCGCGGGTCCTTGGCCCACAGTTCGGCGACGCTGGAGACCGGGGCGGCTGGCTGCACCGGCTTGGCAATCAATAGCCAGGTGGCGAATGCGAGACCGCTGGCGAACACCGCGAGCGTCAGGGCGAAGCCGCCAAAGATTGCGAACAAAGCTTTCATGCCGCGCTCCTTCGCCTCCCGATTAAGGAAATGCGGCGGCGGGGAATCCGGTTCCAGGAAAGAGCGCGGGGCAGGGGCTTTCAAAAAGGAAGGCCCCTCTCCGTCTCGGCTTCGCCGAGCCTCCCCGCTTTGCGGGGCGAGAAACCCAAGGCCTCTTCTTCAGTGCAGGCCGAATTCGCGCAGCAGTTCTTCGCGGTAGCGCACGAAGCGGCTTTCGCTGCGCTCGCGCGGGCGGGACAGGTCGATTTCGATCAGCCGCGCCGCGCCGCCTTTCTCCTTGGGCAGGATCAGCACCCTGTCGGCGAGGTAGATCGCTTCCTCGAGGTCGTGCGTCACCATCACCATGGTGACGTTCTCCTCGCTCCAGATGCGCGCCAGTTCCTCCTGCATGCCGATCTTGGTCATGGCGTCGAGCGCGCCCAGCGGCTCGTCGAGCAGCAGGATTTCGGGCTGCACGGTCAGCGCGCGGGCGATGCCGACGCGCTGCGCCATGCCGCCCGACAGCTGCCTTGGGAAAGCATCGCTGAATTCGGCGAGGCCGACGAGCGCGATATAGAAGCGCGCCCGTTCCTCGGCCTCAGCCTTCGGCACGCCGCGCACTTCGAGGCCGAAGGCGACATTGCCGAGCACGGTCAGCCAGGGCAGCAGGCGCGGCTCCTGGAAAATCACCGCGCGCTCGGCACCGACGCCGTGCACCGGCTTGCCGTCGATGGCGACACCGCCGCTGTCCGCGGCCTCCAGCCCGGCAAGAATGCGCAGCAGCGTGGTCTTGCCCGATCCGCTGGCGCCGACGATGACCAGGCATTCGCCCGAGCGGATGTCGAGGTTGAGAGTCCTCAGCACGGCAAGCGAACGCCCGCCGATGCTGAACGATTTGGACAGGTCGCGGATGCTGACCTCACCGCCGCTTGTTCTGCTCATCGCGCTCGTCTCCCAGCTGCCGGTTGGCCTTGTCAGTTGGTTTTGGTTTCGCCGGGCCGGTAGAGGATGTCTGTTGCCTTCAGCTTACCCTTTGGCAGGCGGCCGTCGCGCTCGAGCACGCTGACCCAGAAGTCGATGTCGCGGTCCGTCGCCTTGGCCCCCTGGCGGAGCCCAAAGCCGGTCCAGTAGCGCGCCAGCTCGCCGTTTTCGCCGCGCTTGTCGAGGATGTTTGCCAGCACCTTGCGCGCTTCGTCCGGGTTCTGCAGCGACCAGTCGGAGGCGCGCGCCGACTGCTCGACGAAAATGCGGGCGGCGTCCGGATGCGCGGCGATGAAGTCGCGCCTGAGCACGACGAAGCCGCCGGCCAGTTCGCCCAGCACGTCGGTGTCGTTGAACACGCCGCGCACGCCGCCATTGTCGACCAGCGCGCCGGCAAACGTCGCCTGCCAGTAGCCCAGCGCCGCGATGTCGACCTGGTGGGAGCGCAAGGTCTGTTCGAGCTGCGGTCCGGGCACGACGACAAGATTGGCGGCGTCCGGCGACAGGCCGACGCTGTGCAGCGCCTCGCGCACGGTGTAGTCGAGATGGGCGCCGAGCGTGTTGACGGCGATGGTCTTGCCGGCGATGTCGGCGATCGATTTGATCGGGCTGTCGTCGAGCACGTAGAAGACGCTTCGCACCTTGCTGTTGATGCCATTGCTCGGATAGACGGCGACGAAGTCGTTGCCGCCGGAGATCGAGTTGATCACGGCGGCGGTTGCAGCCGAGCCGATATCGACGCTGCCGGAGGCGAGCGCAAACAACGATTCCGGGCCGCCGCCGGAATAGCCGACATTCTCGATCTCGATACCGAGGCCTTTGAAATAGCCGAGCTCGCCGGCAAGTTCATGCGGAGAGATGCTGCCGCGGCTGGCGAGGGAGCGGAACTTCACTGGTGCGGCTTCGGCAAGGGCGAAGCGCGGCAGGCCGGCGGCGAGAAGGCCGGCGGCGAAGGGCGCGCCGGCAAGCAGGGAACGGCGGGTGATTTTCATGGTCCGGGTCTTTCCTGATTTTGAGTTCTGGCCTGGTTGAGATTGGCAAAGGCGGGAGGTCAGTCGACGGCATTGCTCCAGCGGCAGAGCCGCCGCTGCAGGCTGACCAGCGCCTGGTTGGCGATCAGGCCGAGGCCGGCGAGGATGACGATTGCCGCAAACATCAGCGGGATCTGGAAGTTGTACTGCGCGTTCATCACCTGAAAGCCGATGCCCTTGTTGGCGCCGATCATTTCGGAGGCGATCAACAGCAGCAGCGCCGTGGTGGCGCTGAGCCTCAGCCCAACGAAGATCGACGGCACGGCGCCGGGCAGCACGACACGGCGGAAGACGGTGAGCTGCCTGGCGCCATAGACGCGCGCCATCTCCAGCAGTTTCGGATCAACTTGCTTGACGCCGCCGATGGTGTTGAGCAGCAGCGGAAACAGCGTCGCCCAGAAGATGACGAACACCTTGGAGGCTTCGCCGAGCCCAAGCAGCAGGATGAACACCGGATAGAGCGCCAGCGCCGAGGTCTGGCGGAAGACCTGCAGGATCGGATCGAGAGCGGTTTCGACCGCCCGCACCTGGCCCATGAACAGGCCAAGCGGGATGGCGACCAGCACGGCGGCCGCGAAGGCGAGACCGGCGCGCTGCAGGCTGATGGCGATGTCGCCGAGCAAGGTGCCGCCGGCCAGCCCCTTCCAAAGTGCTGCGACAATCATGTCGATCGGCGGCAGCACGGCCGCGTTGACCCAGCCGGCGCTGCTCGACACTTGCCAGATTGCGAGGAAAGCGATGAGGACGCCGTACCGCGACAGAAAGCCAATTCCTGCCCGGCCGCCGAGGCGCAGGAAGTCCGAGCCGAGGCTTGTCGTGCTGTCACGCGTGCCGAGGCTGGCGGCCTGTTCGATGTGCTGCAAGGTCATCGTTGTGCCTCTCGCTTCGAGGGTAGTGGGCTTCTCGGAATTATTCGGCGGCCAACACGGCCGAGCGGGCGGTGGTCCATGGGTTTTCCGGCCGCCTGAGGCCGAGGTTCTCGCGCAGCGTCCTGCCCTCATAGGCGGTGCGGAACAGCCCGCGGCGCTGCAGCTCGGGGATAACCAACTCAACGAAGTCGTCGAGCCCGCCGGGTAGCCAGGGCGGCAGGATGTTGAAGCCGTCGGCGGCTTCGTTGCCGAACCATTCCTCCAGCTGGTCGGCGACCTGCGTGGCGCTGCCGATGACGGTGTAATGGCCGCGGGCCGTTGCCACCCATTGGTAGAGCTGTCGGATGGTGAAGTTGTGCTCGTCGGCGATCTGGCGGATCAGCGCCTGGCGGCTCTTCATGCCTTCGGTTTCCTTGCTCGGCGGCAAGGGACCGTCGAGCGGATAGCCCCTGATGTCGAGCGTCTGGCCGGCCAGCCCGTTGAGCAGGGCGACGCCATCCTCGGGCAAGATGAGATCGTTCAGCTGCTGGTATTTGGCGCGCGCTTCTTCTTCGGTGCGGCCGACGAAGGGTGCTACGCCCGGCATGATCAGCACCTGTTCGGGATCACGGCCGACGGCCGTCACGCGTGCCTTGATGTCGCGGTAGAATTCCTGCGCCGACGCGAGGTTCTGATGGGCGGTGAAGATGACTTCCGCCGAGTGGGCGGCGAGCTTGCGGCCGTCTTCCGATTGCCCCGCCTGCACCACCACCGGGTGTCCCTGCACGGGGCGCGGCACGTTGAGCGGCCCTTTGACGCTGAAATGCGGGCCCTTGTGCTCGATGTCGTGAAGCTTGTCCTTGTCGTAGAAGCGCCCCGATTTCTTGTCGCGGATGAAGGCATCGTCCTCCCAGCTGTCCCACAGCGCCTTGACCGTCTCGACATGCTCATGCGCGCGGGCATAGCGCTCGGCGTGGGCAGGCTGCGTCTCACGATTGAAATTGCGCGCGGTTTCGTCGCCGGCCGAGGTGACGACGTTCCAGCCGGCGCGGCCATTCGACAGATGATCGAGCGAGGCGAACTTGCGGGCGAGCGTGTAGGGCTCCTCATAGGTGGTCGAGGCGGTGGCGATGAAGCCGAGATGCGTGGTGAGCGGCGCCAGCGCGGCGAACAGCGTCACCGGCTCGAAGCCGGCGATCTTGGCGTTGCCGCCTTCGCGGGCGCCGAGGCCGACCGTCAGATTGTCGGCGAGGAAATAAGCGTCGAACAGGCCGCGCTCGGCGGTCAGGGCGAGCTGCTTGTAGAACTCGAAATTGGTGGCGCCGTCGGCCGGTGCATCGGGGTGACGCCAGGCGGCGATATGCTGTCCGCCGCCGGGCAGGAAGGCGCCCAGTTTGATTTGCCTGGATTGTTTGATTTGCCTGGATTTGGTGGATCTGGTCATCGCGGCGTGCTCCTGGATGGATCGGAAAGGGGATCTCGGGTCGGTGGTGCGTTCAGGCGGCGAGGCCGACGCGATGGGGCACTCCGGTTACCCGGCATGCCTCGGCGACCGCCTGCCGGGCGCGGGCGTGGATGGCTTCCGACACCAGCACGCCATTGGCAAAGTCCTTGTCGGAGGCGTAGATCGCGGTCGGCACGGTCAGCGCCTCGAAGAAGCCGAACAACGGCCGCAACTGGTGCTCGACGATCAGCGAATGGCGCTCGCCGCCGCCGGTCGCGGCCAGGATGACCGGCTTGCCCCTCAGCGATGACGGATCGAGCAGGTCGAAGAAGTGCTTGAAAAGCCCGGTATAGCTGCCTTTGAAAGTCGGCGAGCCGGCCACCAGGACGTCGGCGCCCAGCAGCCGTTCGACGATGTTGCGCGCCGCCGGGTCGAGGTCGCCGAGGCGCCTTGCCTGCGGCAGGGACGCGCCGAGATCCTCGATGTCGAAGACGGCCGAGGCCGCGCCGATGCTTTCGGCGGCCTGCCCGACAATGTGGCTGACGAACGCCTTGGTCTTCGATGGCCGGGTCAAATTGCCCGACAGCCCCACAACGAGCTTCTTCGACATTCCTGGCTCCCTCTCAAGCGCTCAATTTTTTAGGATCTAAGGTCTAGCGATCTATTTAAGTCTAGAGAATTTGTAGAATTAAAAGAGCGAGAAAATTTCAAAAACAGGGCGGTGAGGGGACTGAGTTTGCGGCACATCGCCCGCAATTGGTTCATTCAACGCGGCTAGTGCGCCGGCGCAGCGCATCGACCAGCGATGCAAAGGCCTGCCAGCACCTTGTTCCGCGGGCTGCAGTGAGTCAGGCCAATTTGATTCAAATCCGGCTGTGGATATTCGCTTTTGGGTAAATCGAGGCGGTCATCTTGCCGGCCGGCGGGCAACAGGGAGAAGCCTATGACAAGCGACTTTGCCGCCGCACACCTCCACCTCGAACGAGCCTGCCATTATTTGAGCGGCGAGGACGAGACGAGCCGCACGGCTCGTGCGGCTCTGGATCTCCTGATCGATGCAATTGTCGCGGCGCAATACAAGCGGCCCACGGGCGACGTTGTGGAATTTCCAAGACCGGCAAAGCCGGGACAATCCGCAAGCGGGAACGGGTAATCCAACCGGCGGCGTCCCTTTGCTTCCGCCTGATCACATGAACCAGGTTGCCACCAGGCCGATCGTCGCCGAGAAGATGGCGACGGTCGTTGCCCAACCGAGTATATTGGTGCTGCGGCTGTTCACCTGGTCGCCCATGATCCTGCGGCTGTTCGTCATCAGCATGATGAGCAGCAGCAAGGGCGGCGTCGAGAAGCCTTGAACGATGCCGGACCAGACCAGCGCCTTCATCGGATTGAAGCCGAGAAAGTTCAGGCCGGCGGCGATCGCCGTAAAAAAGCCGATGGCGAGATAAAATTTGGGCGCCTCCCGAGCCCGGGCGTGCAGGCTGTTTTTCCAGCCGATGGCTTGTGCCACGTCATAGGCAGCGCCGGTGGTCATGACAGGAACCGCGAGGAAACCGACGCCGATCACGCCTGCTGCGAACAGGACGCTTGCGGCCTGGCCGGCGAGCGGGCGCAGCGCCTCCGCGGCTTGCGCGGCCGTGTCGATATCGTGATGGCCCGCCTTGTAGAGCGTAGCACCCGTCGACAGGATGATGAAATACATGATGAGATTTGAAAACATCATGCCGATGAGGATGTCCCGGCGAGAGCGACGGAGTTCGCTGTCGGTGGCGCCCTTCCTTTGGCTGAGCGTTGTCCGCCCCTGGGCAATCTCCTCCTCGACCTCCTCATTGGACTGCCACGTGTAGAGATAGGCGGACAGTGTCGTGCCGATGATGGCGACCAGGATCGACAGGAACTCGCGGTTGAATTCGATCCTCGGAAGCAGCGTCCCGCGCAGCACGGCCGCGGCGTCCGGCTTGGCCAGAATGGCGGCACCGACATAGGCGAGCAGCGCCAGCGCCAGCCAGCGAAAGATGTTGCGTATCAAAGTATAGGAGCCAAAAACCTGGAGGGCGAAGATGAGGGCGGCGACGAACACCACGATCAGCGGGATGGGAAGCGGCACGAATATGTTGATCGCGGCCGCCATTCCACCAAGATCCGCCGCTGCCTCAATGGTGTTTCCCACGAGCACACCCAAGAGCACCGACCAGAGCAGCCACCGCGGGTAGAAGTCCTTGATGACATGGAACAGTCCGCGCCCCGACACCTGGCCGAGCTTCGACGACAGGTAGACGACCGCGTACATCATCGGCAACGTCACCGGAGCCGTCCAGAGCAGGTCGGGTCCGAAACGGGCGCCGGCACTGGCGTAGGTGCCTATCGCGGAACAATCGTCGTCGGCCGCCCCGGTTATCAATCCGAGGCCGAGCGCTCGGCCTATGCCGCCTTTGCCCTCCTTCGGTGGGGTGGAATGGTCACAACCGGCCTGCCTCATTGCGACCGGACCGGGTTGCGAACGAAAGACGCGGCCTGCCATGCAACAATGCCAAGGATCGGTCGCGGCGCTGGTCTCATTTTGCTTCCTTCAACAACGTGCCCAAACCCCGCGTGCCGTGACTTGTTCCGCGACGACAGGTCAGGGGTTTTGTCTCAGGCAAAAAAGTTCGGGTTGACCGCTTCCGAACGCGAAGCGACTATCGGTGCGAGGCGAAGATCGCAGGAGGAAGTGCAATGGACGAGCCCGGTCAGTGGCGCCACATGTCGAGCGCGCCAAGGGACGGCAGCAGAATCCTTGTCACGGTTCGGCCGTCCGAACAGGGTCCGGCCGAGGTTGACATGGCTTACTGGGCCCGCGCCGATCAGTTCGGCAGCGAAGGCTGGCGCGCTTCCGATTCTTCTCCAGGACGCATCGTCGAGTATGCCGAACCGGAACTGAAGTGCTGGATGCCGCTGCCGTCGGCCAATCTCAGCAAGGGATCGATGCCGAGCCCCTGGGAAGGGGAAGATGTGCCCTTGGTGGATGGCTCGGGGATATGAGGCTGGGCGGGAAGGGTGGTTTTGATCGCTGGCGGGACAGCACCCCCCTCTGGCCTGCCGGCCATCTCCCCCTCAAGGCGGGAGAGATTGGCCCTCGTCGCGGCCTTCGCTAATCTCCGACGCTGCAAGAAGGGCGGGGCTGTTGAAGCTGCCGATCTCCCCCCTTGAGGGGGAGATGTCCGCAGGACAGAGGGGGTGTGAAGGAACGCCAACGTCCCGGTTGGCCCTCCTCGTCAGAACAGGAATGCGGCCGTAGCGGGGTTCGGGCCGGTGCGGCCGTCGGTCGAGTCCATGCCTCGGATGAGCTCAAGGTCTTTCGCTTCCAGTTCGAAGTCGAAGACATCGAAATTGGCGGCGATGCGGTCCTGGTGGATCGACTTTGGAATGACGATCAGTCCTTCCTGAAGGTGCCACCTGACGATCGTCTGCGCCACCGACTTGCCGTGTTTCCTGGCGATGCTTTCAAGCGTCGGATCGCTCAACAGTCGGCCGCTGCCCAGCGGGCTCCAGCTCTCGATGCGGATGTTGAGCTTGTCATGGAATTCGCGTTTGTCACGCTGCTGGAAGCGGGGGTGGAGCTCGATCTGGTTGACGGTCGGCGTGACGCCGGTCTCGCCGATGATCCGTTCGAGATGGTCCTGGTTGAAGTTCGAAACGCCGATCGACTTGATCCGGCCTGATTGCCTGAGTTCGATCAGCGTCTTCCAGGCCTCGACATATCTGTCCCGGCTGGGCACCGGCCAATGGATCAGGAAGAGGTCGATCTGTTCGATGCCGAGCTTGCTCATCGTCTCGTCGAAGGCGCGCAAGGCGGCGTCGCGCTGATGCGCGCCGTTGCGCAGTTTCGAGGTGATGAACAACTCGCTTCTCGGCACGCCGGCCGAGCGGATTGCCTGCCCGACACCTTCCTCGTTCTGATAGCCTTCGGCGGTGTCGATCAGTCTGTAGCCGGCCTCGATTCCCCAGCGCACCACCTTGGCGGTGATGGCTGGATCGACCTGCCACACGCCGAGGCCGATTTGCGGAATGGCGGAGCCGTCGTTCAATCTGATTTGTTCAGGTCTATTCAGGGTAATCTGTTCAGGCATGTTCAGGTCCTTCTGCATCGTTCCGCCCGGCGCACGCTCTATCTAGTCTGGATGGCCGCGAAAGCCAGTCGATATCAGGAGAATGTGAGGAGACGGACGTGAAGCGCTGATCCTCCGCTTCGGGCCGACAGCTCTCTGTGACCCACGGACTCCAGGGAACTCTATACAGGACGACCCCGCTGTCGCAGATTCTGTGGTATTCTGTGGACTATCCGAGGAGGCGACTGCGTTGACCAACAGCTTGGAAGCCGAAGGGGCAAGAGACTGGTCGCCCCTGCTGATCGCGGCAGAAAAAGGCGATGCGGAGGCGGTTCGATCGGAATTGGCGGCTGGCGCCGAGATCAATCAGTCGGCCGACGGCGGCTGGTCTGCACTTCACCTTTCAGCCCTCAATGACCGCACAGCGGTGGTGGAGGCGCTGATCGAAGACCCGGAAATCGACGTGAATTCCAGAAACAAGTGGAAGAGCACGCCCTTGAGCCTTGCGTCGGCCAAGGGACATTACGCGTGTATCTCAGTCCTCGTGAGACACCCCCGAATAGAGATCAACGCGCGAGCCGACTACTACGGCAGAACGGCTCTTATCGAGGCGGCGAAGAACGGGCATCTCGAAGCCGTCAGGTTGCTCGTGGAGAATGGCGCGGAAGTAAATCTGACCGACAAGACGGGGAGAAACAACGCGCTCATCGAGGCTATCAAGGGGCGGCACTACGAGATCGCGGAATACCTGCTGGATTCTGGGAAAGTGAGCTTTATCAACAAAGAGATGAGGCTAAACGCCCTGATCTGGGCTGGCAGCTGCCACAACCCTCAGCTTATCGAAAAGCTGGAAACCGCGATCCACAGTTTCTTCGACGGCAAATAAGGGCGTCGCCCTTACTGTCGCGGGCGCGTCCGTATCTCCCGTCAGGTCGACGCGCTCGATGGCGCAAACGGCCCCGCAGCGCTTCATATAAATTATTCAACCAAACGGTTGACTATCTCAAAGCCTGCATCTATATTCAACTATATGGTTGAATTACAAACACCTCAGATGGATGCGGTTTTTCACGCCCTTGGCGACGCCACCCGGCGGCACATGCTTCGCGATCTCGCCGATGGCGAGAAAACGGTAAGCCAGCTGGCGGAACCCTTCGCGATGTCGCTTGCGGCCGCCTCCAAGCACATCAAGACGCTGGAGAACGCAGGGCTTATTCGTCGAGAGGTGCGGGGCCGCACGCATCTGTGCCGACTAGCTCCCGGACCGCTGGCCAGCGCCCATCAGTGGCTCAGCTTCTACGAGCGCTTCTGGACGGGGCGTCTCGATGTTCTCGAACGCCTACTTCGCGAGGAAGACGCACGCAAAGCCCAGGAAGAGCCCAGGAAATCGCCCAACTCAGAAGAAGGAGACGAGCAATGAACCAGATGACAAGCATCGAAGCCTATGGCGAGCTGAGCGAGCCCGCCACGTTCACCATCCAGCGCCTTTTGCCCGGACCCATCGAGCGCGTCTGGGCCTATCTCACCGAGAGTGACCTGCGCCGGCAATGGATGGCAGCGGGCCAGATGGAAATGAAGGCGGGCAGCTCGTTCGAATTGGTCTGGCGTAACGACGAGCTGACCGACCCGCCTGGCCAGCGCCCCGCGGGCTTTCCCGAAGAGCATCGGATGGAGGGCCGGATCACCGAACTCGATCCACCGCGCAAGCTTTCCATCACCTGGGGAAACACCGGCGGCGTCTCCTTCCTACTGGAGCCGAAGGGTAGCGATGTGCTGCTCACCGTCGTCCATCGGCGCCTGCCGGAACGTCCAATCCAGCTCAACATCACCGCCGGCTGGCACATGCACCTCGACCTGCTGGCCGCCCGCCTGGCGGGCAAGACGCCGACCTCGTTCTGGGACGGCTGGAGCCGCCTGCGGGAAGAATACGACCGCCGCCTGCCGGCCTGATGACTTGCGGCGGCCATCCCTGAGGTCGCCGCCAACAACACGAAGCAACGATGAGCCGATGAAACGTGCTTGCATCCCGCAAGCCTGATGGAGGAAGTCATGCGTAAATTGATCGCTGGAATGAAAATTTCCGTCGACGGCAAGATGGAGGGGCCCGAGGGTTATGCCGATTGGGTCGACGCATGGTCGGACGAATACGGTCTGACGCCGCAAATCGACGCCTGCCTGCTTGGCAGCGTCATGTACGCCGGCTACGAGCGCTACTGGAGCGCCATCCAGAACGAGCCCGACAAGCCGCTGCCGATGACCGGCAAATTGCCGAAGCCGGCCGAGCTCGAATGGGCCCGCTTCGCCGCGCAGACCCCACATTATGTGCTGTCGAACACAATGACTTCGGCGGCTTGGCCAAAGACGCGTTTCGTGCGGAATTTCGAGGATATCGCTGCACTGAAACAGCAGCCCGGCAAGGACATCTACCTTATGGGCGGTGCCCAAATTATCGCGAGTCTTATCGATACCGGGCTGGTGGACGAGCTCAGGCTGATCGTCTATCCGCTGCTCGCCGGCGAAGGAAAGCCGCTGTTTGGGACGGCGAAAAATCATCGTGGGCTCGAACTGCGCAAGGTCGAACAGCTGTCGGACGGCCGCGTCGGGCTGGTCTACGGGATCGGCTAAAGCGACGCGCCTTAGGTTCTTCTTTATGCACGTCGTTATCGCAAAACCGCCGCACATCCTCGGGTCAAGCCCGAGGGCATGCCTTTGCGCGACATCCATTAGCGCTAACGTCAGGCAACGATACCGCGGCAGGCCCAGGCGACATTGCCAAAGGACCTCGGGCCGTCGGGCCGTCCGGCCTCATAGGCGTCGCGCATGGCGGCGTCGGTGCGCGCCCGCTCTTCCGGGTTAAGTGTGACCACATACTTGCCGAGTGGCCCTTCGCCGGCGGCAATCGGCGCCCAGTAATCGTCGAAGTTTTGATAGTCCATGCGGATCATCAGCTCGGTCTCCGTAACGTCGCGGAGACCCTGCTCGACAAAGGTCCGTTTCATTTCACCCGGCTGCATCATCGGCTGCGTGCAATAGCGGGCGCGCAGCTGGCGCCCGCCTTCACTGAGCACCGCCACAGTGTCGATCATCATGCGCATCCCCGGCATGCCGCCGAGATGGTCCCATACCGTCGCCGCGACCACGCCGCCCGGCCGCACGACGCGGCGCATCTCAGCGACTGCCTTGCCGGCTTGGGGCACGAAATGGAGCACGAGCAGCGCCAGGGCACGGTCGAACGCGCCGTCCTCGAAGGGCAGGGCGCAGGCATCCGCCTGACGGATTTTTATCCGCGGATCGGAGTTGCGCCGGATTGCCTCCTCGACAAAAACGGCCGAAAAGTCGATCGCAGCGACCTCACGGAGGTCAGCGGCCTTGACGAGCGCGAAGGTCAGGCTGCCGGTACCGCAGCCGACGTCGAGGATCTTTTCGCCGTCCTTGAGGCCCGCGAAGCCGATGAACAGCGGCGCGAGCCTTTGGCTCCAGCGGCCCATGAGCTGCTCATAGCCGGCAGCATGGTGAACGTTGAAACTTGAAGTCATCGAAGGCTCCTCCCAAGGCCGTATGCTAGACTTCGGCGGCCGCTGACGAAAGCCACTTTTGGCGCGTGTTGGTTCGGTCACCCGGGGCGCGCGAAGACATCGCCGGCCGGATTTGACAGCGCCGGCCAGCCAGTCTCCGTGCCTCGACCACCTATTCGGCGGGCAACCCGCGGCGTTTCAATTCGCTGCGCGGCACCGGATTTCCGACACGGAAGGCGAAGGAAATGACTTTCGTCGCGTCCGGATCGACCTCGCAACGAAAGCTCAGGTCGTACCACTGCCCGTTTGCAGGGAACGGCGCACTGGCGACGTTCATGACCGTGCCGGCCTTCAGCCGATACTCAAGCAAGCTGTCTGGGAAATAGGGGGGCGACGCGTGCACCAATTGCTGCGCGAGTTCCGTGTTGCAGAGCTGACCGATCCGCACGGCGCGCGGCACATTTTTCATGGCGGTTGTCGCTACCGGATCACCAGTTGCTGTTTGCGAGAACAATCTTTTCGCTTTTTCAAGCTTCAACGGTTTTTGCACTTTGGCGACGTCCGCAGACTTGGGCTTCGGCGGCTGTGATGCGCCAGGCGGCGGAGCCTGGTCTTTTCCCTCGACCGCTGGCACGGCAGCTGGCTGCGCAAGATCTTGTTTATTGGGATCTTGCGGCGCCGGCGGTTGTTCCGAACCATCCTCCGCACTGTTGCCGTCCAGAGACTTGCGAGGACCGTCGTCCTTCTCACCGAATTGGAAGACAGGTCTCTGCGCGGCGACCTCACGGCTCGCCGGGGTCTCGACCTTTGCTTCCGGCGGCTTTTCGGGCTTGGCCGGTTTCGCCGGAGGCGGAGGTTTGGCTTTCTCCGATGGTTTGGGCGGCGGCACCAGATCCACCCCGATGGCCTGCTCCTTCTGCGGTTGCGGGGGCGACACCGGCAGTGCGGACAAAAGAAGCGCGGCGGCGAGCAAATGCACGACCGCGGAGGCAGGCAAGGCACACCTGAATACCCGGCGCTGATCCCGTATCTCGTCCCTCATCGTGACCGGTGTGTGGAATGAAATATTGGCGGCATCAAGCATCGATGCCGCCAGACGTCGAAATAACCCGTTGCGAAATCGAAAGTCGGCGGCTGCAATACGGCGCGTCATCCAATCGTCTGGCGTCGGCGTCCGCGCAGGGGACCGGGCCAGCAGCAGATGCAGCAAGTCGTCATTTCAGGCGGCTAGCAGGCAGGCCCTGCCGTCACTGTGTCGCCGGTTGAAATCACAGGGAAACCGATAGCCCGCCGTCAACCGCCAGCACGTGCCCGTTGACGTACGCGGCAGCGTCGGAGGCGAGAAACACCACGGCTCCGCCGAGCTCCTCAGGCTGGGCCCAGCGGCCCGCGGGGGTTCGTGCCTCGACCCATTTGGTGAATGCCTCGTCGCGCATAAGTGCGGTGTTGAGCTCGGTGGCGAAATAGCCGGGGGCGATGGCGTTGACGGTGATGCCGTAGCGGCCCAGCTCAGCGGCAGTGGAGCGTGTAAGCCCGTGCAGGCCCGCCTTTGCCGCCACATAGGCGTGAATGGTGGGACGGCCAAGGATCGCTGCGACCGATCCGGTGTTTATTATGCGCCCGAACTTGTTTGGCAGCATCAGGCGCACCGCGTCGCGCATCATGCGGAAGCAAGCCGACAGATTGACGGCAACCACATGGTTGAAATCGTCGTCCTGCCATTCGACCAGCGGTTTACGATGCTGGATGCCGGCGTTGTTGACCAGAATATCGAGGCGGCCGTGGCGTTCGACGATTCCTTCGAGCGACGCCCTTGAGATCGCTGCGTCGGTGACATCGAACGGCAAGGCTTCTGCACCGATCCTTTCGGCCGCCGCGGAAAGGGCGGCCATGTCGCGGGCATTGACGATCACCGTCGCGCCGTTTTCCGCAAGTGCCTTGGCCATGGCAAAACCGAGACCACGCGAGGCACCCGTGACCAATGCGACACGGCCTTTGAGCGAGAACAATTCCGGCATTGAGATCCCCTATGAAAAGGGCGGGAGTTTCCTCCCGCCCAAAAGCACTATTTGGCGACGCAGGTGTCGGCTGTCTCCGGAGTGCAGACATCGAGGCCCGTGTAGGTCGGGTCGGCCGGCGGAGCCTTACCCTCCTTCATATCCTTCAGCGCCATCATCGTCTTGTAGCCCATCTCGAATGGCCGCTGGCCGACCTGGCCAAGGGAGAAACCTTCCTTCATCTGGTCGATCTGTACCGGAAGCGTATCGGCAACGACAAGGGCCAGGGCCTTCGAGGCGATCTTGTCCTTGTACGGTGCGACGGCGGCGCGGTTGGCATCAGGGATGAACTGCGGGAAGCCGCCGGTTGGGACGAACGCGTCGAGGTTCGGATTTTTCGCCATGATATCCTCGAACTGTTGCACCGAAAGCGGGAAATCATCGTTGGTGTAGAGTGGACAGCCTTCGATTTCGGTCCAGCCGTTCTGGCCCGTCAGCCGGTCCCCGGGCGAGGCTGCCGATTTGGTGCCCGAAAGCGTATCGCGAATGCCTTGCATGCGCTCGTTGTGGTTGGCCGCCGCGGCGCCGCCGGACTGGATGCAGATCGTGCCGCCTTTTGGCTTGATCTGCATGACAAGCTTGGCAAGGTTCACGCCGATTTCGTAATTATGCGTGCCGATATAGGCAACGCGCAGATCCTTGTTTTCGGGCAGGAGATCGGAGTCCCAGGTGAGGACCGGGATGCCGGCATCCTTGGCGGCCTGCAGCGCAACCGCCATCGCGGCGGCGTTCGACGGCGACACGGCGATGCCGTCCACCTTCTTGGCCACCAGATCCTGGACGATCTGCACCTGCTCGTCGCCGCCGCCATGTTCGCCGGGGCCGATATACATGCACTCCACTGCGCCTTTGGATTCGGCTTCGGCCTTCTTGCAGCCGTCGCGTGCCTGGTCGAAGAAAGGATTGTTCATGTTCTTCGGCACGAGGGCAAAAGTGTATTTCGCCTGGGCGCCGGAAACGGCGAGCACCATTGCGCCAAGCGCGACGGCGGCCGTCAGCAGATGTTTTTTCATGTGACGTTCTCCTCCTTGGTGTGATCCCGCAAGCCTCCCGCCGGCGGGTTTCTAGCGGCGTTTTTTGGGCATCAAGACTGCCAGCGACGCGGCGAGAATCGATTTGCCGCCGGTTTGCATGCCCAAGAGAACCGCAAGAACGATGAAGGCGCCGACGAAGGCACCCTGCCAGTTTGAATCGATGCCGGCCATCAGCAGCGCATTTCTGATCACCTCGAGGAAGGCCGAACCGATGATTGCACCGAACGCCGTGCCGGCGCCGCCCATGAGGCTGGCGCCGCCAATGACCGTCGCGGCGATCACGCGCAGCTCATAGCCCTGGCCCATGGCATTGATGGCCGAGCCGTTATAGCCGAGGAGCAGGAGCGAGGCGAGAGCGGCGGTGAAAGCCGAGAAGACATAGGCCTGGAATTTGATCCAGTTGACCGGAACGCCGGTGAGCCGTGCCGCCTCTTCATTGCCGCCGATGGCGAAGAGATGCCGGGCCCAGGCTGTGAAGTTGAATACGAAGCCGACAATCAGGGCCAGGATCACCATGGTCCAGAATTGCGACGACAGTTCTGGTATCCAATGCGGTGCCCAGTCGTTCGGACCGTGCCGCGGCCATTTCCACTGACCGATCGCCTTCACGATCGGAGCATCGGGCCCGAACTGGTAGAGCATCTGGTTGGCCGAGAATACGACCGCCAGCGAGCGCGCGACGGACAGCATGCCGAGGGTGACCACAAAGGACGGCATCCCGACATACGCGACAAAGAATCCGTTGACCGCGCCACAGGCCAGACCGGAGAAAAGGCCCATGGCGAAGGCGACGTACCAGGGATAATGCCAGGTGAGGAACAGGCCGGCGACGATGACCACGAGACCCATGACGGAGCCGACCGACAGATCGATACCGCCGGTGATGATGACGATCGTCATGCCGAGCGCCATGATGCCGAAAGGTGCGAAGTTGCGCGTCACATTGGCGACGTTTTCAGACGTGCCGAAGCTCGGCTCCATCGCAGTCATCAACATGACGAGCGCGATGAGCGCGATCGTCACCCAGAAGGGCTGACTTGAAATCACGCGTTGGAGAACTGTTTTTTCCTTGGTCGGGACGAAATCCGACATGGCCGGCCGGCCATGTTCTTCGACTGAGCCCTGAACACCAACTGACTCCTGAACACTATTCGCCACGGATGGCCCCCGTTATCAGTCCAGTGATTTCCTCGGGCGATGTTCTGTCGGCTGGCTTGTCGGCAACTTTCGAGCCCCGCCTGAGGACGATAATACGATCTGCCACGGCGAACACGTCAGGCATTCGGTGACTGATCAGCATGACGCCGACTCCTTGTGCTTTGAGGCGTCGGATCAGTTCGAGTACTTCCGCCACCTGGCGCACGGAGATAGCGGCCGTTGGTTCGTCCATCAGCACCAGCTTGGCATTTGAAAGTCGGGTCCGCGCGATGGCGACCGCCTGGCGCTGCCCACCCGACATCTTCCTGACGAGGTCGCGCGGCCGGGTTTCCGATTTGAGTTCCTTGAACAGCGCTGCCGAGCGATCGATCATCGCCTGCTTGTCAAGAATCCTGATCGGCCAGAAGCCCTTCTTGATCTCGCGCCCCAGAAAGACGTTCTGCGCGGCCGTCAGATTATCGGCGAGCGCCAGGTCCTGATAAACAACTTCGATTCCTTTGGCGCGGGCCTGCACGGGCTGGTGGAAGTGGCACACCTCGCCCTCGACTACAATTTCGCCGTCGCTCGGCGGGAAATTCCCGGCCACGGTCTTGACTATCGTCGACTTGCCGGCGCCGTTGTCCCCCATCAGACCAACGACTTCGCCTCGCTCCACCTGGAAGCTAACGTCGGTCAGGGCCTGGATAGCCCCGAAATTCTTGGAGACGTGGCGAACCTCAAGCACCGGCATCGCGGTCCTCCCGGGACAACATTTATCGGTCTTGTCCCTGGTCAATGCACAGCAGCTAATCAGCGAAACGTATTCAACACAATCATTTATTAGGTCAGGCCTCCCGGCCGTAACGCGCCTCGTCCGAGTGTGACTTGTGGCTGCTGCAGAGCACCGAGGCGCTCGGCCGATCCTTACAACAGTCACCAGGCGATCCTCAGGCTTGCGCCGCTTCATATCCGTTTCGGGTGAAATGAGTGGGCCTTTTGCGAGCGGTGCCAACGCCTCGGGTATGCAGCGCGGCAGAACACGTCATTCAAACACACGAGGACAGTGGCCAAGCCTGTCCCTAGCGTGCGTCGGCCAGAGCGCATGTCAGGAGATGAACCCGCATCCGGGGGAGGCGAGGGTCAAGTGTTGAAAGTCCGCTCCTCAACGGCGCTGCACGAGAGGGATATTCGGTCATGAATTTCAAAGGTTTGATCAAGCGTGCCGAGACTGTGGAGAAAGCGTTCAAGGAGCTCGAAACCGATTTGGCGGATGCATTCAGCGAATGTCTCAATGTGGATGATCAGTCGCCGCTGGACGACGTCACTGTGCCAGAGGAGACTGTGTCGGATGAGAATCTCGCGGCAATGGATGACAGCTCGCAACTAGAGGCCAATGCGGATGCCTTCGAGACTGCGCGGCGGCTGACCCCCCATACGCAAACCCGGCTGGCTGCCTTGAGTGCGGTCGATGGGCTCTTTCACGACGCGCAGGAGTATCTGGGGGAGATCAACGCGAAACTGTCGGAGATCGCGACCTCGCATCATCTGACAGGCGAATTCCTAAAACTCCTCCACGGCGACATTCTTCGCGCCAACGAATTGGAGCTGGCAAATACCGGCCTGACCGCGCAGCAAAGAGTGCTGTCCGAACAGCTCCACGATGCGACCAGAAAGCAGCGCGAGCGCGACAGCGCTATCGAGGCGCTGCAGCAGCACGAGGCGAGCCTGGTCGAGGACAAGGAGGCACTTCGCGGCGCGCTGGCGGCGGCAAGGCTGGAACTCGTCGTGGCAGGCAATGCGAGCGCAAAACGCGAAGCCGAGTTCGGCGAGCTTGTCAAAACGCTCTCGGCCAGAGCCGTCGAGGCCAACAGGCGCTCGCGCGAGAACGAGATGCTGCGGGAGAAGCATGTCAGCCTGTCGATCGACCTCGACAAGGCGCTGAAACGGGAGGCCGAGGCCCGGCACAGGCTGGATGAACTCTCGACTGTCCATGCCAATGATGCCGCGCAGGTTTCGGAACTGCTGGCTGCGCTTGGCAAGAGCGAGAAAGAGGAGATGCGGCTGCAGAAATCGCTCGATATGGCGCAGGCAAAGCTATCGGAAATAACGGAAGCGGCCCGCCTCAGGGACGGTGACAGGGAAGCCGAGCTTGCACGCAGTGTTGCGGAGATGACCGGCTTGCGTTCCGAAATCGAGGATCTTCGATCGCGACTGGAGGCCGCCTCCAACCAGAACAGCGACGCCGCCAGCGAGATCGCCAGGCTCAAGGCCCAAGCGAGCGACGCGGTGGCGGAAAAGCAAATTGTCGAGCAAAAACTGTCTGCTCTCACGAAGGAGAGCGAAAACGACAAGATGAACCTTTCCGCGATCAGCGCGAATTTTTCGCAGCTTTCCCTGCAGCAGGCCTCCGAACAGATACAGTTCGACGTCCAGAGGCAGGAATGCGAGGATCTGCGCGCCGAAGTCGCGTCGCTTCAAGCCCGGGTCAAGGAACTGTTGCCCTACGAGCGGCTCCACAAGGTTACCAACGCCAGACCGCGTGAAGACGGCGTGGTCGAGATCACCGCCGCGGTGGCGGAGAAGGCCCGCGCCAGCAGACGGCGCCTCCGCCTGCGTGCTGCATCGTAGCTCAGCGCGGCTGTCTGAATTTCGACTGGTGCGAAGCGGACATCCGTCAATGGATGGCGGTCGAGCGTGAGACTGGCCTTCCCTGCGTCGGCCTGCGATAGTGCACGCCGGTGAGGCGGAGGGGGCTGAGCATGCGGCTATTCACAAACCGGAATCACCTCCGGTGGAGGATGTTGGCCTTCATCGCCATCATGGTGCTTTTGCCGAAAGCGGCGTCGGCCGATACCATCCCACCCGACAGGATCGCCGCAGCTCTGTCGAAGCTCGAATTGCTTGCCGAAGGCGCCGTCGCGAACGGTGCCGTACCGGGTCTGGCCATCGGCGTCGTGCATGGCGACGAGGTGATCTTCCTCAAGGGGTTCGGGCATCGCGAGGCCGGCAAGCCGGAGGCAGTCGACGCCGACACGGTGTTCCAGATCGCCTCGCTCTCCAAGCCGGTCTCCGCAACCGTCGTGGCGGCGCTGGTCAGCGACGGGATCGCTTCGTGGGATTCCAAGATCGCCGACCTCGATCCGGCCTTCAGGCTCGCCGAGCCCTATCCGACCAGCGAACTCACGGTCCGCGACCTGTTTGCGCACCGCAGCGGGCTTCCCGGCACGGCAGGCGACGACCTCGAGGACATTGGCTATGACCGCGCGGAGATCCTGCGTCGCCTGCGGTTCGTGTCGCCGTCATCGAGCTTTCGTGCGGGCTATTCCTACAGTAATTTCGGACTGACCGAGGGTGCCGTCGCGGCCGCGAAGCCGACAGGCAAATCATGGGAAGAGGTGGCCGAAGAGAAGCTCTACCGTCCGCTTGGAATGGCCTCGACCAGCTCACGTCATTCGGACTTCATCAAGCACGCCAACCGCGCCGAACTCCACGCCAAGATCGATGGCGCGTGGACAGCGAAGGTCCAGCGCTATCCGGATGCACAGGCGCCAGCAGGCGGCGTCAGCTCCACCGCACGCGACCTCTCGCAATGGATGCGCCTTGTGCTCGGCAACGGGGTCTACGCCGGCAAGAAACTCATTGCCGCCGATGCGCTGGACCAGACCCATATTCCCTTGATGGTTCGCGGCAAGAACCCCGTCTCCGGAGGCGAGGCCTTCTACGGGCTCGGCTGGAACGTCGAATTCGGCCGGCACGGGCCGATCTGGGGTCATGCGGGCGCCTTCAGCGCCGGCGCACGCAGCCTAGTGATGCTCTTCCCCGAGCAGAAGCTTGGCATCGTCGTCATCGCCAACGCCTTTCCGACAGGCGTGCCGGAGGGACTGTCCGACAGCTTCGCCGATCTCGTCTTCGACGGAACGCTGGGCAAGGATAAGGTAAAGGCATGGAATGATATCTATGCCGGCATGTTCGGCCCGGTGATTGCGGCGGCCAAGGCCACCTATGCCGCGCCACCTTCTCCGGCAAGTCCGGCGGTGCCGGCCAGTGCCTACGCAGGCCGTTATTTCAACGACTTCATCGGCGATGCTATTGTGTCAGGCGAAGGAGACGCCCTTGTCCTCAAGGTCGGGCCCGCCGGTGCGCGGTCCTATCCACTGAAGCATTTCGACCGCGACCTCTTCCTGACCTTCCCCGATGCCGAGATGCCAGACAGGCCCTCGGCCATCAGCTTTGCCGTCGGCCCCGACGGCAAGGCGTCGGCCGTGACTGTCGAGTTTCTCGACGACAATCATCTCGGTACGCTGCAACGCGTGGGGGATTAGCCGCCGCGGGGCGGGCGAGCCTTTGCCGGTTCAGACTGCCGGGCCGAACTGGAGCAATTTGAAGCAATCGCTACTGCCCGACGTCGCCTGCGTCAGGAAGGGTTTCGACCGGTCCATCCATTCCTGGTGCGATCTGGCATCGGCTTCGATCTCGTTGGCCGGTGCAAGCTTGACGAAGCCGCGCCCCTTGCTGAAAAGCCAGCACGCGCGGCCGAGAAACCGCCTGCTGCGCTGGCGCAGGAGGTCGGCATCATAAAAGACGTCGAGCACCTCCTGCCTGATCTTCCGCTCCTTTTCGGGATTGGCGATCGCAACCTCGATCGGCTCGCCGCCGATCGCATCCTGCAGGTCCTTGTAATCCAGGGCGATCTGGGTGGTGGCATATTTGATATCGCTCTCGTCCCGGACGATGTTGAACCATAGCGTTGGGTTGAGCTCGTTGACGACGAACGATGCTTCGAAATCGCGCGACAGATTGAGAATATCGAACCCCTGAACATCGACGTCGCGCTCGACCAGAAGGATCTGCGAAACCTGCTTGGCGAGCGCCGTTCCGTGGGCGCTGACGGCGGCATTGTTGCCGCCGAGTTCCGGGCTGACATAGGCGCCGCCATCATCCAGCAGCGCATCGAATTCGCCGAGGGCCTCCACGACAGCGCTGGCGCGGGCAACACGCGCCGCCAGTTTGGCGAGAACCTGCTGGAGCTCCGTTTCGCGTTTGCGCTGGTCCTGATAGTTCTGCTGGAAAAAGAAGATGAACAGGGACACGCCAATCCCGATCAGGATCACGCCCAGCTGCGAAAAGATATTGCGATAATATTCCAGCAGCTTTTCACGATGGCGTACGTCGTCACGCACACTGTGCGCCACGCGAAGATTGACGATCAGCGAAACGATCAGGAGCCCGGCACCGACCAGGATCAGGCCGCCGATCAGCAGGTAGCCGTGGCGTGAGTTGAAGTCCATTCCTTTGCCGCGCTCCCCGAAACCCCAGACGGGCGCAGACTAATACCATTCCGCTTCAACACCTACGTTTTCATAGGGCGCCGGCGACGGATCCCCGCCATTCGGCCAATGTTCTTACAGCCAGGACTATGCTCACCATCCGCCTCGTTTCGTAGCGGTCTTCTCGCAGCCGGATTCAGGCCGCGTGCTTGGAACCAATGACGGGCGAGACTGTTCAGCTATGACTTTGATCCGACGCTGGCGTGCCCGGCCTGGTTGGGCATGCGGCGATCTTGAGGAGTTCTCATCATGAAGATTTCGTCCAGATTTCGTTCAGTCGCGGTTGCCGTCATCACTGCGGCGGCAGTTAGCTTTGCCAGCGTCGCGCATGCCGACAGCGGTACGATCCGCTTCGCCGTCTACAAGGCGGCCTTCTTCATCGGCGGCTCCGGAGGCGAGGGCACACTGACCTTCCATGGTCGCCGATATCCCATCTCGGTCGGCGGCATCTCGGGCGGCCTCGCCTTCGGCGCCTCCAAGACCTATTTCAAAGGTACCGTGCGCCACATACGCCACGCCCGGGATGTGACGGGGGTGTACGGTGCAGCGGGCGGTGGCGGCGCGCTCGGCAAAGGGGCCCAGGTGATCGTCATGACCAATGACAAGGGTGCCCAACTCGAACTCACGGGCAGGCAGGTAGGCCTGCAAGTCAATGCCGATCTCAGCGGTATGAGCATCTCGCTGAAATAACGACAGTCCCTACATTCGTCATTCCCTGGATGGGCCGGATTTGGCCGCTCCAAACCGCAGCCCATCCATCAAGAGCGACACCAATCGGCGCGAGCGGTCGCGCCAGTCCTTGGTGTCCGGGGCCGAATAGATGCCGCCCAGCGCATGCAGCACGTCGGAGGCATCGACGTCGCCGCGGATCGAGCCGTCGGCGACCGCGGCATCGATCAGCCGCCGCAAGGCGAGTGTCACCCTGCCCGAAACGTCGGAGAACAGGGTTGAGTTGGTCGTGAGCAGGATGCGCAGGCTTGTCGACAACCCGCGCTTGGTGGCGATGTAGTCGACGAAGCGCTGCATCCATTGTTCGAGCGCCATGTCGGGCGCATGATCGTGGGCGAGCTCGTCGGCCGCCTGGCACAGTCCTTCCACTTCGCGCCGGTAGACCACCTCGACCAGATGCTCGCGGGTTGGGAAATGGCGGTAGAGCGTGCCGATGCCGACGCCGGCCTGGCGCGCAATCTCCTCCAGCGAGGCATCGACGCCATTCTCGGCAAAGGCTTTTGCCGCGACCTCGACCAGCGCGTCGCGGTTGCGCTGCGCATCGGCGCGCAGCGGTTTTGCACCGGCGGCTTCGGCCTTGTCTCGAGGTATCACGGGCGGCTCCGCGGCCAATTTCTTCTCCAGTGTCGATCCGAAGCATAACTGGATAGGCAGGCCCCGTTTCAACAACGCGGACGCTTCCACCTTCGCTACGTCTCCGACAAATATAATCGCAAGTAAATATAATCACAGGATCGATTCTGGGCCGGTGTTCCGGCAGGCGAGGCATCGTGCCCGCCTCCGGTGCACGGCCGGTGGATGACGACGGAGGAAATTTCCTCGCGGCCGGCACTCCTCATCTGTTCGGCCGATGCCGTGGGGCAAAAATGAGCCGACATTGAGCACGATCCCCTCAGGATCATTGGACTGTCCTGCCCCTACAGACAGTTCAGAGAGCACCACCGGCTTGGGCCGGTGGTGCTTTTTTGTCTCCAGGCATGACGGCTGGCTGCCCTGCCAATTTTCTCCAATTTCGATCAATTTCGATCCTGGGCTTGAACAGGGCGGGGCAGGCCCTTAGGTAATAAGCGGAGGCGCCTCCGATTGTGAAGCGCCTTTCTCATGTAATCACGGGATCGGGGTATGTCACGTCTTTCGACCTCACAAGCCGCGGCCTTCCCCGAGGTCGCACCAAGTCAGGCGCCCCCCCTCTGCCCTGCCGGGCATTTCCCCCAAGGGGAAGATAGCCTTCACCTAGCCATAAGCTGACCTTGCCGCTCGCCGGCCGGGCACCAGATCATCCCCTTCCGCGTCAAGCAACTGGAGCCAGACGCCCCATGACAAGCAAAACCCGAACTCCAATCCAACTTCAAATCAACGGACATCGACATGAACTGGAGGTCGAACCGCGCGTTACCCTGCTCGACGCCTTGCGCGACCATCTCGGCCTGACCGGCACCAAGAAGGGCTGCGATCAGGGCCAATGCGGCGCCTGCACGGTGCATATCGACGGCCAGCGCGTGCTGGCCTGCCTGACGCTTGCCACTCAGGCTGAAGGCAGGGACATCACCACCATCGAAGGGCTTGCCGGGAAGGATGGCACGCTGCATGCGGTGCAGGCCGCCTTCCTCGAACAGGATGCCTTCCAGTGCGGCTATTGCACGCCGGGCCAGATCATGTCGGCGGTCGCCTGCATTCGCGAGGGCCATGCCGGCTCCGACGAGGAGATCCGCGAATACATGGCCGGCAATCTCTGCCGCTGCGGCGCCTATCCGCACATCGTCGCCGCCGTGCGCCAGGCGGCGGTGGAGGCCGCATCATGAGAGACTTTTCGTATCTCCGCGCCGGCTCCGTCGACGCAGCGCGTGAGGCAGCAGCGCTGCCCGGCGCCATGCTTTTGGCCGGTGGCACGACGCTTGTCGATCTCGCCAAATGCGGCGTTGCCGAGCCTGAGACCGTGGTCGACATCACCCATCTCAGGGGACTGGACACGATTGCCGTCGATGACCGGGGCGCGACGATCGGCGCGCTGGCAAGGATGAGCCGCGTCGCCGACCATGCCGATATCAAGAGCCGGTTCCCCGCCGTCTCGGAGGCGCTGTGGCAGGCGGCATCGGCGCAGTTGCGCAACATGGCGACGATTGGCGGCAATCTGATGCAGCGTACGCGCTGCCCCTATTTCCGCGATCCCTCGAATTTCCCCGCCTGCAACAAGCGCTCGCCCGGCAGCGGCTGCTCGGCGATCGGCGGCGTCACCCGCGGCCATGCCGTGCTGGGCACCAGCGAGGCCTGCATCGCCACCTATCCCGGCGACCTGGCTGTTGCACTCGTCGCCTTCGACGCGATCGTCCATCTCGGCGACCGCCAGGTCGCCGTCGATGACTTTTTCCTGCTGCCGGGCAGCACGCCCGACAAGGAACATGCGATCGAACCCGGCGAGATGATCACGGCAATCGGCATTCCCGCTTCGGCCGCCGCCCGCCGCTCGACCTATCTCAAGGTCCGCGACCGCCAGTCCTATGAATTCGCTGCGGCAAGTGCTGCGGTCGGCATCGAATTCGAGGCCGACGGAAGGACAATTCGCGATCTGCGTGTCGCGCTTGGTGGCGTCGCCACCAAGCCATGGCGCGCCCATGCCGTCGAAGAGGCGCTGAAAGGCAAAGTGGTCGAGCCGGAGGTCGTCAGGCAAGCCAGCCTGCTTGCCGTCGAGGGCGCCGTCGACCATGGCGCCAACCACTACAAGATCGAACTGGCGCCGCGCGTCGTCGCCCGCGCCATCCTCAAAATGGGAGAAACGGCATGACCGTTCACGAGTTGAGAACAAGACCCGGCGATGCCAAACGCGGCGACGCTTCGGACGGTGCCGTCCTCGCCGATCAGGTCGGCGGCCGGCTGTCGCGCGTCGACGGCCCGGCCAAGATCACCGGTGCCGCCAAATACGCCGTCGAGCAGCAGCTCGAGGGGCTTGCCCATGCGGTGCTGGTCGAGAGCACCATTGCCGCCGGCCGGGTGCGTTCGATCGACACCGCGGCGGCCGAAGCCGCGCCCGGCGTGCTTCTGGTGCTGACGCCCGACAATATCCTGCCGCTGAGAACCGCGACGGACTGGCTGGGCACGCCGCCGCCGGACGTCGCCTATTGCCCGCTGGCGCGCGACATCACCTTCAGCGGCCAGCATGTTGCGGCGGTCATCGCCGAGAGTTTCGAGCAGGCGGTCGCAGCCGCGGCGCTGGTCAAGATCGCCTATGACGAGGCGCCTGCGATCGTCGACCTCAGCGATCCAAAGGCCGGCGACGGCATCCCGGTCGATGCGATGACCAAGGAATGGGGCGAGGCGGAGCCAGCGTTCGCCTCGGCTCCGGTCAGGATCTGCAACGCCTACAACACGCCGCGCGAATACCAGGCGCCGATGGAGCCGCATGGCCTGATCGCAATGTGGCAGGGCGACCAGCTGACGGTCTGGGAGCCGAGCCAATGGCTCGACGGCATGGCACGGACCTACGCCGAATGGTTCGGCGTGCCGTTCGAGAATGTGCGCCTTGTCTCGCCCTATATTGGCGGCGGCTTCGGCTCCAAGGCGTTTGCCTACGGCTACGGCGCGGTGGCGGCGGTCGCCGCGAAAATGCTGGGACGGCCGGTGAAGCTGGCGGTCACCAGGCCGCAGACCTTCACCGCCTATGGCGGACGGGCGGCGACGCGCCAGACCGTGGCGCTCGGCGCCAATGCAGAGGGCCAGATCCAGTCGATCGTGCATCGCGGCGTCAACGAGACCTCGGTCGATGGCATGTGGGTCGAGCCGCTCGGCTCGGTCACCTCGGTCATGTACGCGACGCCGAATTTCTCGTCGCGGCAGAACGTCGTGCGGGTCAACACGGTGGTGCCGGGGGCGTTGCGCGCGCCGGGCGAGAACCCGAGCGCCTTCGGCATCGAAAGCGCCATCGACGAACTCGCCTATGAGGTCGGTATCGACCCGCTGGAAATCCGTCTCAGGAACTATGCCGAGCAGGATCCGCATGCGAAGAAGCCGTGGTCGACACGGCAGCTGCGCGAGGCCTTCGCGGCGGGCGCCGAAGCCTTCGGCTGGGCGAAGCGCAGTCCCGAACCGCGTTCGATGCGCGACGGCAGCCAGCTGATCGGCTGGGGCGTCGCCGCCGGCACCTATCCGGTGCGGCGCGCCTATGGCGAGGCGGTCGTGCGCATCCTCGCCGACGGCTCGGTCGAGGTCGAAAGCTCGTCGATCGACATGGGGCAGGGCACCTACACGATCCTGGCGCAGACGGCCGCCGAGGTGGTGGGCGTGCCGGCGGAAAACGTCGTCGTCAGGCTCGGCGATTCCCGCTATGCCCGTGCCGGCGTCACCGGCGGTTCGCGGTTGGCCGGGGTGATGACCGGCGCCGTCCACAAAGCGGCGAGTGCCGCGCTCGACCAGTTGATCGGGCTCGCCATCGGCGACCCGGCTTCGCCGTTCCATACGCTGCAGGCCAACACGCTCGTCGTCGCCAATGGCCGCATCGCCTCACCGCGCGGCAACGGCCCTGAAGTTTCGATCGCCGAACTGCTCAGCAGCGTCGGGCGCGAGCATATCGAGGCGAAGGGCGACACCATGCCGGCCAATTCGACGGTCGAGGACCGCTACAAGAACTACACCACCATAGCCATGGCGCTGCCGCACACCGAGGGCGACTATTCCCGCCACAGCTGGTGCGCGCATTTCATCGAAGTGCGCGTCGACGAGGACTTTGGCACGGTTCGTGTGTCGCGCGTGGTTTCGGCGCTGGATTCGGGCCGGCTCTACAACCCCAAGCTCGCCGAAAGCCAGTGGAAGGGCGGCATCATCATGGGCATCGGCCAGGCGCTGCTGGAGGAAGGCATCGTCGACCGCCGGTATGGGCGCATCGTCAACAACAACCTCGCCGACTATCTCATCGCCACCAATGCCGACATTCCCGACATCGAGGTGATCTCGGTCGGTATTCCCGATCCGCATTCCTCGGTGCTCGGCGGCAAGGGGGTCGGCGAGTTGGGTATCGTCGGCGTAGCGCCGGCGATCGCCAACGCGGTGTTCCACGCCACTGGGAAAAGGGTGCGGGATCTGCCGATCACGCTGGAGAAGCTGATTTAGGGCGAGACGCGGTGAGGCTGCCGATCTCCCCCCTCGTGGGGGAGATGCCCGGCAGGGCAGAGGGGGGCGTGAAGGATCGCCAGCGTTCAGTTCAACTTTGATGAGCTGAGAACCTTAGGTGGTGCGCGAACTGCTATTGTCCGATAGGCTGGAGGGACAGCGCCCCCCTCTGTCCTGCCGGACATCTCCCCCACGAGGGGGGAGATCGGCAGCTTCAACGCTCTGCCTTTTCCAGGCTCACCACGACAGGCTGAACGCCAGCTTGCCGAAATGCCGGCCGCCTGCCGCCATATGGGCGTAGGCCTCGGTCGCCTGGTGCTGGCTGTAGATTGTATCGATGACCGGATCGATACGGGCGGCGCCGATGGCGCGAGCCGCGTCGTGCAGGTCGGATACCGAACCGGTGTTGTTGCCCACCACCTTGAGCGCCTTGATGATGATCGGCAGCAGGTTCGTGGTGGCCTCGGCGCCGGTGACGAAGCCGATTGTGAACACCGTGCCGCCCGGCGCGGTGGCATTGATGGAGCGGGCGAAGGTGGCCGAGCCGCCGGTTTCGACGATCAGATCGGCGCCGAGGCCGTCGGTCAGCTCGAGCACCTTAGCGTCCCAGTCCGGTGTCTCACGATAATTGATAAGATGATCCGCACCCAAGGCCTTGGCGCGGGCCAGCTTTTCGTCCGACGACGAGGTGATGATGACCGTGGCGCCGGCGGCCTTGGCCAGCTGCAAGGTCAAGATCGAGACACCGCCGGTACCGAGCAGGACGACGACCGACCCCGGCCCGGCATCGGCAGCGCGAAGCGCATTCCATGCGGTGGTGCCGGCGATCGGCAGCGTCGCTGCCGCTTCGAAGGACAAATGCGCCGGCATCGGCACGACGGCATTGGCCGGCAGCGCGACATATTCGGCGAGTGAGCCGGGCAGTGTCAGGCCGCGCATCTCTCTGGTCTCATAAGGCCGCGGACGGCCGCCGACCCAGCGCGGCTTTGCATGGGCGATGACGCGGTCGTTGATGGCGAGCCTTGACACGCCCTCGCCGATGCCGACGATCTCGCCGGCGCCGTCGACGACGGGAATGAGCGGAAAGCTCGGACCTGGATAGTTGCCGCTCGCGATCGCGACATCGACAAAATTGAGGCTTGCGGCGCGCAGGCGAATCAGCACTTCGCCGCGCTGCGGTTCAGGCGTGGGAACGGTGGCCGCGCGAAACGCGTCCAGTCTCGGGGCAGTCAGTTCGATGGCTTTCATGTCTCACTCCGGTTGATCGGCCGATTGACGGGCCAAGGTGGGATTGAGTGAAACTAGCTGCTGCGCTATTGGTATATAATCCTCGGGTTTTACATTTGAGCTCTGCGCCTGGTGCAGCAATCGTACGAACCGGCAGCATTGGCCGAAATGGCCGCCTTCGCGGCAATCGCCGAAGCACGCTCCTTCACCAAGGCGGCGGCTCGCATCGGTCGCGACGCGACGATCCTGTCGCGGCGCCTTGCCTCGCTGGAAGAGCGGTTGGGCGTGCGCCTGCTGCACCGGACGACGCGAAGCGTGTCGCTGACCGAGGCGGGCTTGGAGTTCCTCGTCCGGGTCCGCGCCATCCTGGCCGCCGTCGACGAGGCCGAAGCTGCGGCGTCGGCGCATGCCGGCGGCGGGCCGCGCGGCGTGCTGCGGCTGGCGCTGCCCGGCTCGTTCGGGCGCATGTGGATCGGCCCGCTGCTGCCCCAGTTTCTCGCCGAATTTCCCGACGTCCGTATCGAGGCCGAGTTCTCCAACCGTTTCGTCGATCTCGTCGCCGAGAATTTCGATGTCGCCGTGCGTCTTGGCGCGCTGGAGGATTCGCGGCTGGTGGCGCGCAAGGTCGCGACACGGCGGCAGCTGCTGTGCGCCGCACCGTCCTACCTCGCCCGCCGGGGCACGCCGACTGAACCTGAAGCACTTCTGGAACACAGCTGTCTCGGCTTTTCGGGTTTCCAAACCTTTCCGGCCTGGGAGATGACCGACAGCACGGGACGCCGCGTCAGTATCGAGGTCTCCGGGCCGCTGGTCACCGACGATGCCGAAGTGCTGGTCGAAGCGGCCGTGCAAGGCGTCGGGCTGATGATGAGTACGGATTGGCTGGTCGGACGCGAGCTCGCCGACGGCCGGCTGGTGCCAGTGCTGGAGGACTGGACGCTTGCCGACGAAGGCGCCGTCTATGTCGTCATGCCTTCAGCCAAAGGGCAAGCCGCAAAGACACGTGCCTTCGCCGACTGGATCGGCAAACGCTTTGCACCGGTCCCGCCGTGGCGGAGGTGAGGGTGCTGATCTCCCCCCTTGAGGGGGAGATGTCGCCGAAGGCGACAGAGGGGGTCGCGGCGCGTGGAGCGTCAGCGCCGTCTCTCGTAGAGGAAGGCGTCGGCGATCTATGTGAGACGACCCCTCTGGCCGCTTCGCGGCCATCTCCCCCTCGAGGGGGGAGATTACGCGCTCAGCCGCCTCCGCCTCCACCACCCCGCTTGATGAAATGACCGAGCAGATCCATCGGCAGCGGGAACACGACCGTCGACGAGCGTTCGCCGGCGATGTCATGCAGGGCCTCGAAATAGCGCAGCTGCATGGCTTGCGGCTCCTCGGCCAGCATCTTGCCGGCCTCGACGAGTTTTGCCGCCGCCTGCTGTTCGCCGTCGGCGTTGATCACCTTGGCGCGCCGCAGCCGTTCAGCCTCTGCCTGCTTGGCGATGGCACGGATCATGTTCTCGTTGAGGTCGACATGCTTGATCTCGACATTGGAGACCTTGATGCCCCAGGCATCGGTGCGCTGGTCGAGAATCTCCTGGACATCGCTGTTGAGCTTGTCTCGCTCGGCCAGCATTTCATCGAGCTCATGCTTGCCGAGCACCGAGCGCAGCGTGGTCTGTGCCAGCTGGTTCGTGGCGGTCATGAAGTCTTCGACCTGGATCACCGCCCGCTCGGCGTCGACGATACGAAAATACAGCACCGCGTTGACCTTCACCGAGACGTTGTCGCGCGAGATCACGTCCTGCGGCGGCACGTCCTGGACCACCACTCGCAGGTCGACCTTCACCATCTGCTGCACGAAGGGGATGAGGATGATAAGGCCGGGGCCCTTGACCCCGGTGAAGCGGCCGAGCGTGAAGACCACGCCGCGCTGATATTCCCGCAGGATGCGAATGGCCGCGGACAGGAACATGACCACGACGAGCGCTGCTGCCAGATAGGCCACATAACCGATGATCATTGCCTTGCTCCATCGCTTCTCACATTGCGGCGCCGTATCGTCAGCACCAGACCCCTGACATCGGCCACCTCGACGCTGTCGCCCACAGCAAGCGGTTCGTCGGCTTTTGCCCGCCAGCGCTCGCCCCGGGCGAGCACGTGGCCCTCGCTGCCCTGCCAGTCGAGGACCTCCGCCGGCAGCCCCTGCATGGCCTGTGCGCCAACACGCGGAACGTTCTTGCGGGCCGCCCACAGATAGCTGCCGGTCAACAGCGCCAGGCCGAGCGTCAGGACGGCGGCGGTGCCGATAACGGCCCACGACATCTCGAAGCCGGGCCCCTCGATCCTGAGCAGCATGGCTGCGCCCAGCAGAAACGCAGCCACGCCTCCCAGCCCAAGAACCACAGTCGGGTTCAAGGCTTCGACGACCAGGAAGATGATGCCAAGCAGCATCAAGGCAAGGCCGGCATAGCTGATCGGCAGGAGATTGAGCGCATAGAGCCCGAGCAGAAGGCAAATCGTGCCGATCACGCCAGGCGCGACCGCGCCCGGGCTCGTGAATTCGAAGACGAGGCCATAGACGCCGACCAGCATCAGGATGACGGCGATGTTCGGGTCCGTGATGACGGCGAGAAGCCGGATGAGCCAGCCTGGCTCGAGCGTTTCGACCGGCAGCTCTTTCGTCGCCAATGCCTCTTTTTTGCCGGCGATCTCGACGGTCCGGCCATCGGCCAGTAGAAGCAGTTCGGTGGTGTCGCGGGCAACGAAGTCGATGACATGCTCCTGCAGCGCCGCGCCGGCCGACAGGCTGGCCGCCTCGCGCACGGCCTTTTCTCCCCATTCGGCATTGCGCCCGCGCAATTCAGCCAGGCTGCGGATCAGGGCAACGGCGTCGTTCGTCGCCTTGGCGATCATCGCATCGCCCGCGGCTGCGTTCTTCTTGTCCTTGTCCGCCTCGGGGCCATCGTTCTTGCCGCCGTCGGGAAACGATGGCAGCGGGCCGCCCATCTCGATCGGCGTTGCCGCGCCCAGATTGGTGCCGGGCGCCATCGCCGCTAGATGGGTGGCGTACAGGATATAGGTTCCGGCGCTCGCCGCGTGCCCGCCGGCGGGCGCGACATAGCCGATGACGGGAACCGGCGAGGCGAGAATGCCGGCGATCATCTCGCGCATGCTGGTGACCAGCCCGCCGGGCGTGTCCATCTGCAGGATGAGAGCCTGGGCGTTTCGATCCGCGGCCACCGCCAGCGCTTCCTCGAGCTGCCTGGCACTCGCCGGACCGATGGCGCCGTCTATCTCGACGCGCAATACAATTTTCTCCCGGCCGTTCGCCTCTCCGGTTGCGGAAGAGGGACAAACGGCCGCAACAGCCACGAAAGCCGCGGCAAGCAGGACCGCACGCGCGAGTTTCACGCTCAAAGCTCCACATCTAGGAATATGGGCTGGATTTTGCCGAAATCCATGACGCTTCGCGGTGGGTGACGCAGCGCACGGTGCTGCTGGGCGTAGGCCTGTTCAGCGGCGGCTACGGCACCGAGAAGTTCCGCCAATCAGGCACGTTCCGCGGATGAGGTCGGCGGCCATACCTGACGGCGGCGGACCCGCCGCTAAGTCCAGTCGATTTCCCCGTGATCGGTTCTTGTCGTTATCGCCCCAGCCGGCAGCCGATCACAAAACGCGACGACGTTCAGGCAGTCATAGCGCGCGCTGGGCACGATCAGACCGTCATAATCGAGGAAATATGCGGCCTCGCCGATGTCTTGCGACCTCGGATATTCGGCGTGCTTTTCCTGATGCGAAAGCTGCCCGTAGCGCGAGGTGTCGAGGCCAAGGGTCTGCAAGGCGGCCAGGTCGAGCAGTCTGAGCGTCCGGTCCAAAGCAAGATCGATCTCGAAGAGATTGTATCTGACACGCGAAGGGACCACTGGCTGCCCCCGCGTCAGGTGGTATCTCATCTCGCTCAGGGCACCTTCGCGCTCTTGCGAGGTGTAGAGCACATCGAATGTTCCGTCGTCCCAACGGCCACCGGAGTTCGAGCACTGGATCGGGCTGCGGCCCTGGCGCACCACACGCCAAACCGTTCCGGCGTATTCGACAGGAACTATCGCCTCGATAGTGTCGATGAGCCGGCTATCGCGTCGTTTCCGCCCGGCGATCGCCAACTAGAGAAAGACCTCGTTCTCAAGTCGATCGATGACTTTGAGCACGTCGAGAGCACGGTCGTCGTGAATGAGATCTATCGCCCTTTCACCGTTCAATTGCGGGTGTCGAGCGTAAAGCCAGGTGCGGATATCGCTTGGCTCGTAGAATTCCTGAAGTCGGCCGACGATATAGTGCAGGTCCGATAGAATGAGCTCGCTGCGCGGCTGGGGCTTGATGTCGCCGGCCTTCCACCTCGAAACGGTGGCCTTGGACACGTCGGTGATGTTTGCAATATCGGTTCCCTTGAGACCGCCAAACGTGCCCAATTCGTCCAGGAATCTGGGAACCGCCCGCAATGCCGTAGCCATGTTTTCTCTCCGGCTTCCAAGCCAGTTTCGCCCATGCGTATCAGCCTGACACTTTGACTGCATCGGCGCATTTCAGTTTCACAAATGGAAAATATGAAACAGAGATGCTAATGTCAATTGCCGCTTCGGTTCGAGGGGCATCCAGTGCCTAGTTGCTCAGGCCTGAAGCAGCGTCAGCTCGTCGGCAGTCAGATGGCGTGCCTTGCGCTTGGCAAAATTGCCGAGCTGCAAGGAGCCGATGGCGATCCGGACCAGGCGCAGCACCTCGACATCACTGGTAATGCCACGGGACAATTTGTTCTGTATGGTCCTTGATGCCACGTGGCTGACGATGGTTCGATGGCTTGGGAGGGGAAGATCATGCGAAGCGGATTGGCGAAATTCATCGTGGCGGGTTGCGTCGCCGCTCAGACCGCGCTGCAACCGGCGCAGCCGGCATCTGCCGCGCCGTGCGGCTGGACCGCGAAACTGGAGGAAGACGAGGGCGGCAAAGTTCTGATGGCGTCGGTCTGCGGCGGATCGAATGGCGGCGCCCAGCTGACGCTGGCCTGTTTCGGCAAGCCGACGCTGAGCTATGATCTGGGCGACACCGGTCCGCAACTGGAGCCCGGCAGCGCTTCGTTCACGTTCAAGGCCGGGGGCAAGACGGTGACCAAGACGCTTCAACTCGAAGAGATGTACAACAACTTCACCGTGGAATTGGGCAGCGCCGACCCGATGCTGGCCCTGCTGCGTTCTAAGGGCGAGGTCACGGTCGTCTCGGGCAAATATGGAGAGAACAGCTTTCCGCTTGTTGGCTCATCCGCCGCCATCGGCAAGGTGCTGGCCCAGTGCGGCAAAGCCAAGGCTCCTTCCGACAATGAAGATTGATGAACCCCTCACATTTCGATTTGTATTACGCGAGACGTTGGTCGCGAATATAGAGCGTGATCCTGCGGACCTCGATCCCTGGACAGGGCTTGTCGAATTGGAGGCCGAGGAAAGCAGCCTGGAAACCGCGATTCGAGGACGCTCGAAAACGTCTGCTCGAAGCGAAGGAGCGAGGCGCTCCGATCGACAATGTCGACCATCGCCTGGCATTTATTTGGACAACGCCATCGCCCTCTGAAGGTAGTCAAGTAAAGGAACGGCCATGAAATGTTTGGTGTGGTCGATTTTTGCCATCCTATTTTCCACATGGGCGCACGCCCATGTTCCGCCGACAGGCCCGGCTTACGCGAAGGAATTTTTCGCCAAGTTCGATGAACTTCTGCGGCAGCGCCAGATTGAAGGTAAATTGCCAAGTCTTGAAGATCCAACGGACCGGGATCTACTGCGCAAGATTTGGGACGGCGAGGCTCTGATAGGTTCGCCGCCATACGATGCGAGCGATCTGGAAACACTGTCTTTCGTAATGGACAGAAGTGGATCGCTGCTCATACTTTATGGCCAAGCTAGTCCGCTGCTTCTGCAGGATGAAGCTACGCAGTCATTCGTGCTTGTGATCCGGGCTGCAGCTGCTTCCCAGCCAGCTTTCAATGATTTCCTAGCGCACCAAGCTAACGCTGCCGAAATGTTGCGCGCCAACGGAGCCAAAGCTCGAGGAGGCGTGGAGAAAATGTTTCGTGGCGCCTCCATTTTTCTGGCTGATCCGGTCCTGAAGGAAAGGAACAAGATAGTTCTTATTGAATCGCTAAGAGCAGGTGGTCCCTATCTAGCGGAGAGCGTCTCTCCAGGCCATCGCCAGGCCCTGATCGATTTGTTTGTTCCGTCAGTTGGCCAGCTTGCCGTGCCTGCCCAAGAATCGCTCAAAATCTTCATCCAGAAAATCAAAGCCGCCGGCTGCAATCTGTTGTGTGCTGACGGAATGTAATACCGACAGAGATTGATATCGGTTCGAACCGAGTGTGAGCGATCTTGTCCGGGAACGTCCGCCAGGAGTCGAACGCAACCCCTGTCCGTCCGGCATTGCTTGCTTGCATCACTTGGGCTTGACTGGCTGGCTGACTATCGAGTCGCCGCCTGGTCGCTCAGGCCTGAAGCAGCGCCCGCTCTTCGGCGGTCAGATGGCGGGCCTTGCCTTTGGCAAGCTCGCCGAGCTGCAATGGGCCGATCGCGATCCGCACCAGGCGCAGCACCTCGATATCGTGGGCGCCGAGCAGCCGGCGAATATGGCGGTTGCGGCCCTCGTCGAGCACGATTTCCAGCCAGGCGGTGCTGGTGCCGCCGCGCAGCAGCCCGATTGAGCGGGCCGTCAGCAAGTCGCCATCGACTGTCGCGCCGGCGCGCAGCCGCGCCAGCATGGCCTCGTCGGGCAGGGCGCCGATCTGCACATGATAGGTCTTGGCGACATGCGAGGCGGGATCGAGCAGGCGCTGCGCGAAACGCGTGTCGTTGGTCATCAACAGCAGGCCTTCGCTGGCCTTGTCGAGGCGGCCGACCGGCGAGACGAAGGGCAGGTCGAGGCCTGCCAGGCAAGCATAGACGGTGCCGCGGTCCTGCGGGTCGTCGCGAGTGGTGACCAGCCCGCGCGGCTTGTTGAGCATCAGATAGACCTTGCGCTCGGCGGCGACGCGGCGGCCGTCGACCTCGATACGGTCGCACCCTGGATCGACGCGCATCGAGCCGTTGCGGACGATCTTGCCGGCGACCCGCACCCGGCCCTCGGCAACCAGAAGCTCGGCCTGCTTGCGCGAGCACAGGCCAAGCTTCGACAGCGCGCGGCAGAGGCTGACGCCGGGAGCCTGGGTCCCGGGGGTAGGGCGCTGCCGGGCAATGTTCGGTCGCGGCGACATGGCGTTGCCTGTGGATTCTTGTATACGAGCATCCCACTATAGCCGGCCGCCGGCTATGTCCACGGAAGGGAACTGCATGTCTTTTGCATCGTGCGCAGCGGCTGCGAGGACTTGCATGAAAACAGCCGTTCGCCTTTGCCTGCTGCTTGCCTTCCTGCCGACATCACCGGCGCATGCCGGCTGGCAGGCGGTCGAGAAGGTCGAGACCTATGCCATCTCAGGGCAATCCGGGCCGGAGCTCTACGCCTCGATCGGTGGGCGCGGGCCGCTGCTCGGCGAGCGCCGCGTCATCGCGCATACCAATTTCAAGCTGACCTGGGTGAGGGACTACCAGCCGCAAGGCGATGCCTGCGTGCTGGTGTCGGCGCGGCCGAAGCTGATCATCACCTACACCTTGCCGAAGCCGGCCGCGCGGCTGCCGGGCGCAATCCAGAAGAACTGGGAGGTTTTCGCAGCCGGCCTCGCCGCCCACGAGAAGGTGCACGGCGCCAGCATCGTCGACATGGTGCACAAGATCGAGGCGGCCACTATCGGCCTGACCGTCGCCGATGATCGCGCCTGCAGCAAGATCAGGACCGAAGTGACGAAACGGCTCGCCGGAATTTCGCAGGCACAACGGCAGGCCAGCCGGGAGTTCGACCGGGTCGAATTCGGCCCGGGCGGCAAGTTGCGGCAGCTTGTGTTTACGCTGATGACCGGGGGATAGTCGAAGCGGGGCAAGGTTGGCGGGACAGCACCCCCTCTGTCCGGCAGGACAGAGGGGGCGGCGCAGCGCATCGACGTCTGCAGGCTGACCTCACGCCTGCTCGGTCGGATAGAGGGTCAGGATGTTGACGTTGACCCGTGGCGGCTGCGTCACTGCATAAAGGATGGCGGCGGCGATGTCCTCGCTTTCCAGCTGCTCCATGTCGCCCAGCCTTTCCTCGACCGCCTGGCGCACATCGGCGCGCATATTCTGGGTGAACTCGGTCTTGACGGCGCCAGGCTCGATGCAGGTGACGCGGATGCCGTCCTTGCCGATCTCGCGGCGCAGCGATTCCGCCATCGCGCTCACCGCGTGCTTAGTGCCGGAATAGACCACCGAAGGGTGGATATAACGGCCGGTGCCGGACGAGACGACGACGATGTGGCCGGCGCCTTGCCGCTGCATCGACGGCAGCGCCGCATGGATCGGATAAAGCAGGCCGAGAATGTTGACGTCGACCATCCGGCGGTATTCTTCCGGCGTCGTGTTGCGGAACGGCGCGGCGACGCCGACGCCGGCAACCGCAAGCAGCATGTCGAGCCGGCCGTACTCCTGCTGGACCCGTTCGACCATCGCCGTGGCTTGCGTTTCGTCGGTGACGTCGACGGCAATCGGCAGTGCCGCGCTGCCGGTCTCACGGATCCGCCTCGCCAGATCGTCCAGGCGCTCAGCGCGCCGCGCGGCAATCGCCAGCGTGGCGCCCTCGGCCGCCAGCGCCAAGGCAGTGGCCTCGCCGATGCCTGAGGAGGCGCCCGTCACCAAGGCGATCTTGCCGCTCAGTTTTCCTGTCCGCATCTTTTTCTCTCCTGACGCTTTGAACGCGCCGTGAAGCTAGGGCGCAGGCTTTCGGGCAACAATGCTGATCGAAAACCGAATCCACTCTTGGGGTTCGTGGGCTCAATACGCGGCAGTGCCCGCTCCCCGCAGAGTACCGCAAGGCATGCGGGACAGTGCCCTCCGGCAAGCCCATGTGTGCGCAATTTCCTTTGAGCTAACGAGCGGGCCTTGACGTGACTGGAGCTGTTGCGTCTTGATATGGGGGCTGCGGGGTTTCGCATGAAAACAGCTGATCGACTATGTCTGCGGGTGGCTTGTTTGCATGCGACGCGCTTGCGTGCACTCTCGCGACCGAGCGCAAGATGAAGGTCCTCGTCGTCTATTGCCATCCCTGCACCGACAGCTTCAATGGTGCCGTGCGCGATACGGTGCTGGAGACGCTTGCCGAAAGCGGCCATCAGGTCCACCTGCTCGACCTCTATGCGACCGGCTTCGATCCAGTCATGCGCACGCAGGAATGGCGCGGTTACCACGACAAGGCGGCGAACCTGCAATCGGTGCACGAACATGCGCAGGAGCTGCTCTGGGCGGAGGCGGTCGTCTTCATCTATCCGACCTGGTGGTATGGCCTGCCGGCGATGCTGAAAGGCTGGCTGGAGCGTGTGCTGGTGCCGGGCTTCGCTTTCGAGATGCCGACCGCTCGACGCGGTCCGCGGCCCAAATTGCGGCACATACGCCGGGTGATGGCAATGACCACATGCGGCGCCACGCCGCTGATGTCGTGGATCATGGGACAGCCCGGCCGGCGGACCCTGCTGCGCGGCTTCCGCTCCGTCTGCCATCCGCTGTGCCGGACCAACTTCCTGGCGCTCTACCGGATGGATAGCGTCTCGGCGGCCGGACGCCAGGCGCATCTGAGGCGGGTCAGGAAAGCCGTGGCAAGCCTGGGCCAGGCTGATGCCGTGGCTTCCGATGCGGTGCCTGGCTGATTTGGCTCGAGCGGCCGCCGGAACCGGCAATCGCTTTGGACAGGCGATAGCTTCGCCGAAGTCGGCGCCGCCCCTCATCGCCCTGCCGGGCACTTCTCCCCGTGAACGGCAGCGCTATCGCATATGGCGGCCCCCTCATCCGGCCGCTGCGCGGCCACCTTCTCCCCGCCGGGGAGAAGAGCCTGGCATCAACGCAGGCGACCTCCTCTCCCCTCGGGGAGAGGTCGGATTGCCTCGAATTGCCCTTCGCAATTCGGTTGGCAATCCGGGTGAGGGGGCACTTGCCGACGTTCGATTGCCCTGCGGTGAACGGGCAGAGGCGCGTTGACTCTATTCCCCATTTCTGGAAATCTGGAAGTATGGATAAGACACTCGCCCTTTCGGCGCTTGCCGCGCTCGGCCAGGAAACCCGGCTCGACGTTTTTCGCCTGCTGGTGCGGGCTGGAGCCGACGGCGTGCCGGCGGGCGAGATCGCCTCGCGGCTCGCCGCGTTCCCGAATACGATGTCGGCTCATCTCAAGATCCTGTCACATGCCGGCCTAGTGCGGACCGAACGCGAGGGCCGCAGCGTGCGCTATTTCGCCGATATGACCGGCTTTCGCGATCTGCTGGCCTACCTCATGGAGGACTGCTGCAACGGCGCGCCGGAACTTTGCCAGCCTGTCATCCAGGCGGTGACCTGCAACTGCTAAGGGGAGGAGGTTCGTCTTGGTCAATCTTTCCCGCCGTCTTGTTGCCGAGGCCCTCGGCACGGCTCTGCTGGTCGCCACCGTTGTCGGTTCCGGCATCATGGCTGACAGCCTGAGCAACGATGTCGCCGTCTCCCTGCTCGGCAACACCTTGCCGACCGGGGCGATCCTGGTCGTGCTCATCACCATATTCGGGCCGATCTCCGGAGCGCACTTCAACCCGGCGGTGACGCTGGTATTTGCGCTTCGACGTGAGATCGAAACGAAGGCAGCGCTGGCTTACGTCGCCGCCCAGATTGCTGGCGGCATCGCCGGAACATTCCTGGCGCATGCAATGTTCGAACTGCCGATCCTGCAAGTGTCGGCGACGGTGCGGACCGGAAGCGGGCAATGGATTGCGGAGCTGGTTGCCGCCTTCGGGCTGGTCTTCACCATCCTCGCCGGCCTGCGCTCCCGTCCGGATTCGATCCCCTGGCTGGTCGGGCTTTATGTCACCGCCGCCTACTGGTTCACCGCATCGACATCCTTCGCCAATCCGGCCGTCGCCATCGCCCGAGCGTTCTCCAACACTTTTGCCGGCATCCGCCCCGCCGATCTGCCGGGCTTCATCGCCGCCGAACTTTTGGGCGCGTTGCTCGCCATGGGCTTGGCAGGGTGGCTGCTCGCCGAACCGAAACCAGCCGGACAGATGAAAGCTGCGCAATGACCATCACCATCTACCACAACCCCGATTGCGGCACCTCCCGCAACACGCTGGCCATGATCAGGCAGTCCGGCGAGGAGCCTGAGGTGATCGAATATCTGAAAAACCCGCCGTCGCGCGAAAAGCTCGTCGAACTGATCGCAGCGATGGGCATGACGCCGCGCCAATTGCTGCGCGAAAAGGGCACTGCCGAACTTGGCCTGGCCGACCCGAAGTGGAGCGACGACCAGATCCTCGATTTCATGCTGGCGCATCCGATCCTGATCAACCGGCCGATCGTGGTGACGCCGCTCGGCACCATGCTTGCCCGACCCTCCGAAGCCGTGCTCGACATCCTGCCCAATCCGGATATCGGCCCCTTCACCAAAGAGGACGGCGAGGTTGTCATCGACGCCAGCGGCAAGCGCGTCGTCTAGATATCGTCCTATTTCGATCTTTGTCGAAATTCTCTTGACGTGCAGCGATTCTGGAAATAGCTTATTTCCATGAAACTCGAAAAAGCAGCCTCGCAACTCGAAGCCCTCGGCAGCCCGACGCGGTTGCAGCTCTATCGGACGCTGGTGCGGGCGGGCGATGAGGGGCTGCCGGTCGGGCGCATCCAGGACAGATTGGGCATCGCTGCCTCGACGCTGTCGCATCACCTCAAGCGGCTGGTCGACACCGGCCTGGTGACACAGGAGCGCCAGGCGACCACGCTGATCTGCCGGGCCAACTATCCCGCCATGAACGGGCTCATCGGATACCTCGCAGACGAATGCTGCGCCGACGCCACCTGTGCGCCGGCATCGGCGGAAGCGGCCGCCAAAACGGCGGCGTGATTTTTTTGGCACTATAATTCGAAATTACCGGAAGGATGGAAAACATGGAGGTGATCGAAAAACTCCCCGTTGCGGTGATCGGCGCCGGGCCGGTCGGCCTGGCGGCAGCGGTCCACCTCATCGCGCAAGGCATTCCTGTCAAAGTCTACGAAGCCGGCAATGCGGTTGCATCCAATCTCAGGGATTGGGGCCATGTCCGTGTGTTCACGCCCTGGCGCTATTGCGTCGATCAGGCGGCCAGAAACCTGCTCGAGGCGCATGGCTGGCGGATGCCTGAGCCCGAGGCATTCCCAACTGCGGACGACCTCGTCGCGGATTATCTCGAGCCGCTTGCAAGGCTTCCGCAATTGTCGCCGTCGATCGAAACCGGCGCTCGGGTCGTCGGCATCTCGCGCTGGGGCGCCGACAAGGTGCTGAGCAAGGGACGCGAAAACCGGCCGTTCATGCTGGCGGTCGAGACTGCCGATGGTACAAGACGCGACAGCGCCCGTGCCGTCATCGATGCTTCGGGAACCTGGCAAATGCCGAACCCGCTCGGCGCCGGCGGAATTCCTGCAGAAGGCGAAGCCGAGTTTGCCGACCGCATCGCCTACGGCCTACCCGATATTCTCGGCCGCGATCGCAGCCTTTATGCCGGGAAGACGACGCTGGTCGCCGGCTCCGGCCATTCGGCAGCCAATGCGGTGCTGGATCTCGCCAGCCTGGCAAACCTAGAACCCGGCACTGACTTCATCTGGACAACGCGCGGCACCGACCTGGTGCGCATTTATGGCGGCGGCGATGCCGACCAATTGCCGGCACGCGGCGAACTCGGCGCCGACGTGCGCGAACTCGCCGAGAGCGGCGGCGTCAGGCTGGTGACGGGCTTTGCGGCTGTCTCGATCCGCGATGCCGACGGCCGGATGGTCGTCGAAGGCCAAACCAGGGACGGCTTGCAGGCGCTTGGCCCGGTCGACCGCATCATCGCGGCGACCGGACAGCGCCCGGATCTGTCGCTGACCCGCGAGCTCCGGCTCGAGCTCGATCCGTGGTTGGAAAGCGTCAAGGCACTGGGGCCGTTGATCGATCCCAACGAGCATTCCTGCGGCGACGTGCCGCCGCACGGCCATCGCGAGCTCAGCCATCCCGAGCACGGGTTCTATACGGTCGGTATCAAGAGCTATGGCCGCGCACCGACCTTCCTGCTGCTGACCGGATATGAGCAGGTCCGCTCGGTCGCGGCGGCGATCGCCGGCGACATGGTTGCGGCCGACAATGTCCAACTCGTGCTGCCCGAGACCGGCGTCTGCACCGTGCCGCGGATCGGCGTGGCCGACAAGGGGTGCTGCGGCGGTCCGGCGCCGGTAGCGGTTGATGCCTGCTGTGTCGGCGACGCCGAGGCGAAGGCGGTCGGCAAAGGCGGCTGTGGCTGCAGCGTCGCGGCATGAGCCTTTCGCCGCCTTCGCCGGCCATCTTGCGCAGCCGCGGCGCGATCATCACCGCGCTTGGCCTGACGCAGATCATGGCGTGGGGATCCTCCTACTATCTTCCCGCGGTCATCGCGCCGGCGGTCTCCTCCGATACCGGCTGGCCGCTGGCATGGGTTGTCGGCGGCCTGTCTCTCGGCTTGCTCGTGGCGGGACTGATCTCTCCGCGCGTCGGGTCTTCGATCGAGCGGCATGGCGGCCGCAACGTCCTGGCCTTCAGCGCCGGATGCATCGGGGTCGGCCAGGTCGGGCTGGCCGTCGCCCCCAACCTTGCGGCGTATATCGCTGCCTGGCTGGTCATCGGCCTGGGCATGGGGGCGGGGCTCTACGATGCCGCGTTTGCAACGCTTGGCCGCCACTACGGCCATGGCGCGCGCTCCGCCATCACCGCGCTGACGCTGTTCGGCGGATTGGCCAGCACGATCTGCTGGCCGATCTCGGCCTTGCTGCTACAGGAGGTCGGCTGGCGCGGCACCTGCCTGGTCTACGCGGCTGTTCAGTTGGTGATTGCGCTTCCGCTCTATCTGGTGATCCTGCCCCGCGAGGCACCGAAACCGGCAATCAAACCGGGATTGAACCAGGTGACGCCGATCCTCGAAAACAATATCGATCCGTCGATCGTGATCGTGTTAGCCGCGACACTTACGCTTGCGGCGGTGATCTCCTCGACGCTGTCGGTGCATCTGCTCACAATCCTGCAAGGCAGCGGCATGGCGCTTGCCGCAGCCGTCGGGCTCGGCGCGCTGGTCGGCCCGTCCCAGGTGGCGGCGCGTGCGATCGAGATGACCATCGCACGCTACCACCATCCGATCCTGACCAAGTTCGCCTCGGTTACCTTCGTCGCGATCGGCGTTTCGGCGCTCTGGGCCGGTATGCCGATCATCCCGCTGGCGCTCGGCTTCTATGGCGCGGGCATCGGCCTGGAATCCATCGCGCGGGGGACGTTGCCGCTCGCGCTGTTCGGCTCGAACGGCTACGCGAAGCTGATGGGCCGCCTCGCCATGCCGAGCCTGATTGCCCAGGCGGCGGCACCCTCGGCCGGCGCATTGCTGCTGGAGCGCTTCGGCGCGCACGGGACGTTGGCCGCGCTTTCCGGCCTTGCGCTGGCCAACGTCATCCTCGCATGCGGCTTGGGCTGGAAGATCCTTCGCCGCCAGCAATCGCAGGTTCAAACCCGATAGGATTTGGCCGGCCTTCGGCCAGCCCGCGTTCAGTTCGATCTGTCTTCAATTGGAGTTTGGGAGATCTTCCAAGGGATCGACAAGGAAGGACGCGGCAATCAGATCGTCCGCGTCGAGGCGCAGTGAGCCTTCGGCGCCGCCCATGATGGCGGCAACCTTTTGAAACGTCTTGATCTCGTGCTCGGTAATCTGGGCTGTTTGCATTCTGGATTTGAGGTCAGCAACGCGCAGCCCCAAACTGTGGGATATTCCGATCTTTCGGTTCGACATGGTAAGATGCTCCTCCCCGGCCCATGTTTGTTTGCCACCCGCCCTTATTCGCATTTCCTCCGCCTGCCTAAATATCAGGCATCGCGAATACAGCGCCCGAACGCCCGATGCAATGGAAGGTTCCGGCGCGCAGCGGTAACGAAATAATAATTCGAAGGAAGCACGGCCGATGGTCCGGCCGGAGGTAGGACTTAGGTACGACGCCCCGCCGGACAGAGGGCTCCGGTGGCTTATCGGCTGGCGAGGACCATGCGGTTGCCTTCGCTGTCGCGGAACTCCGCCACCGTGCGCCCCGGCTGCCACGTCGCCTCATGCGGTTCGGTGACGATCTCGACGCCGCCCGCCTTCAGCGCCGCGATCATTGCTGCGACATTTTCGTCGACCAGCACCAATACGGGCTCCGCGCCGGGGGTTTCGTCGGCGCGCCTGATGAAATGCAGGTTCGTCACGGCATGCGGAAACGCCAGCTCGATCCAGCGCCAGCCGTCATCGCCCATCTTCTGGTCGGCCATGACCTGACAGGCGAGATGCCTGGTGTAGAACGCCTTGGCGCGGTCCTGGTCGAACACCGGTAGCTCGGCAAACTGGATATGCATGATCGTCGCTCCTGCTTGATGGCTGCCGCGCAGCCGCCCACGCGCGAAAGACGATGCGGGCAACCGAAAAGATTCTTCGGCAAGGAGAATCTTTTCAGCGCAGCCGGTCGTCCTTCGTTCATACCAACCAATCAGGAGACGACAATGGACTACGCGCTCATTCGATACGGTGTGAACCAAGCCGACCTGGCAGATAATCGCGCGCTGGTCGAAAAAGTGTTTGAAGCGCTGGGCGAGGCTGCACCGCCGACGGTGCGCTATCTCGTGCTCGAGCTGGACGACGGCTCGTTCGTCCACATCGTCGGCCAGGACGGCGATTCGTCGGCGCTGACCGGGCTTGCCGCCTTCAAGGCGTTTGCGGAAAACCACGCCGAACGCCGTTCGACCCCGGCAATGCGATCGCCTGTCAAAGTCATCGGCAATTACCGTATGCTGGCGGATCAGGAAGCCGGGTAGCGCCTGCATGCCGCTCGCGCAGAAACGGGATGCTACGCCGAAAATGAACAGGGCGACTTTGGAGGCGATGCTCGTCGGGTTGCGGCCAAGGCTGCATCGCTACTGCGCGCGCATGGCCGGCTCGGTGATCGACGGCGAGGATATCGTCCAGGAGGTGCTGATCAAGGCGCTGCAGGCGATCGACGGCGGCGCCATGGTCGAACGGCCGGAGCAATGGCTGTTTCGCATCGCCCACAATGCCGCGCAGGATCACCTGCGGCGGCGCAATCGGGAAAGGTCGCGCATGACCGAGGCCGACATGAGCGTGATCGAGGATCCCTCCGGCAGCGCCGACAGCCGGCTCGCCGCCCAGACCGGCCTGCGCTCCTTCATGCAGCTTTCGGTGCCGCAGCGCAGCGCCGTGATCCTGGTCGACGTGCTCGGCCTCAGCCTGCATGAGACCTGCGAAGTGACCGGCGCGACGCTCGCCGCCACCAAGGCCGCGCTGCATCGCGGGCGGGCGCAGCTCAAGCTGCTGGCGCTGCAGCCCGAGCAGGCGCTCGCCCCGAGACTCGATGCCGACGACGAGCGCCGGCTGCGGCACTATGTCGACCTGTTCAACGCGCGCGACTTCGACGCGGTCAGGGCACTGATCGCCGAGGACGTCCGGCTCGATGTCGTCAACCGCGTCCGCCTGCGCGGCAAGGCCCAGGCGTCGACCTATTTCGGCAATTACGACCGTTTCAGCGACTGGACATTGTCGCTCGGCTTCGTCGACGGCAGGCCGGCGATCCTCATCCGCGACCCGCAAGCGGCCGACGGCGCCGTGCGCGGCTTCATGCTGGTCGAATGGGCGGGCGATGAGGTCATCCAGATCCGCGACTTCCGCTACGCGCCGTGGTGCCTGGTCGACGCGGAGATTGAAACGGTCGAAGGGTGAAAGCCCGGCCCCTTCACAATTCCTTTTCGGCCAGTTCGCGAAAGGCGTCGGGAACCGACCGCTGTAGTCCGAGCGCGACCGAGGCATAGCCGACCGCCTCCCAGCCGAAGCGGTCGCGGATCTTGTCGATGGCGCGATCAGCGGTCCAGCGCGCCGCGCCCTTCCGGGTACCGGGGCGGCGGCGGTCGTCGTCGAGCCCGAGCGGCAGTTCCAGTTGCAGGCCGGCATGCTGCTCCAGATGCGATACGGCGATCGCCAGCAGCGAGATGGTCTTTTCGTGCGGATGGTCGATGAGCACCTTGCGCACCAGCGCCTCGGCGATCTCGGCCAGCATGGCGGTTGCCGATATCGGCTGGTCGAGCGTGATCGAGCGCGTCACCGAGCGCAAATCGGCAAAGCGGACGCGAACCGTGACGGTGCGGCCGGGCCGGGATTTTGCCCGCAGCCTCGTGGCGACCCTGTCGGCCAGATGCAGCAAAGCGGGTACGAAGACGTCCTCGTCGGCCGGTTTTCGGCCAAGCGCCGATTGCGCGCCGGCCGATCGCGCGCGGCGCTGCGTCTCGAGCTTGCGCGGATCGCGGTTCCACGCCAGCGCGTTGAGTTTTTCTCCGGCCGCCGGCCCGAGCAGGCGCTCCAGCGCGCCACTGTTGGTCTTGGCCAGCTCGCCGATGGTGTTGACGCCGATGCCGGCCAGCCGCTCCCTGGTGACCGGGCCGACACCCCACATCAGCTCGACCGGCAGGTGATGCAGGAACTCCAGCTCGTGGCGCGGATCGACCACCACCAGCCCGTCGGGCTTTGCGACCTGTGAGGCAATCTTGGCCAGATGCTTGGTGCGGGCTACGCCGACCGAGATCGGCAAGCCGAGCTCGGCCCGCACGCGGCGGCGGATCTTGCCGGCGATCTCGGCCGGCGAGCCGAACAAATGGGTGCAGCCGGCGACGTCGGCAAAGGCCTCGTCGATCGAAATCCGCTCGACCACCGGCGTGAAATCGCCGAGCACCTTGATCGCCGCATCGCCCAGCCGCTGATAGTCCTTGAAATGGCCGCCGACGAAAATGAGTTGCGGGCAGAGTTCCCGCGCCCGCCGACCCGGCATGCCGCCGCGCACGCCGAACGCCTTGGCTTCATACGATGCGGCAAGCACCACGCCGCCGCCGACGGCAATCGGCTTGCCGCGCAAGGCCGGGTCGAGCAATTGTTCGACCGAGGCATAGAAGGCATCCAGATCCGCGTGGAGGATGTTGGCTTCCATCCGGCCCGTTCGCCCGCGGCGGCTCGAACGCCGCATTGTCTCGAGTTGTGATAGGAACATAAAGAGAACATTAGCCGCGGATTGTCAAGCAGCGGAAGCTGCCGCAGAGACGGGCGGTCGGCAAAGTTCGGCCGCGCAGCCGATCGCGGGCCTGCATCAGCGCGAATCCCAACAGGTTCTCGCCGCGCCACAGCAGCGGGTTCACCGCCCTCTCGTCATCCGCCGCAAGACCGATACCCCACACCCGGTCGACAGGGCTCGCCTCGACCAGCACCTGGTCATGCGTCGACAGCAGATATTCGCGCAACGCCGTGTTCTGACGGAACTTCTGAAAGCTTCCCTCAGTCACGATGCGATATTTGTTGGCATCCCATTTGGCCCCATCGAAGCCGCTCACCTGCCGGCCAAGCTGCTTTGCCTGCTTGGGGCTCGTCGCCCTGGGTTGCCGTCTGAGCATCACCGAACAGGCGTGCCTTCTCGGCCATCATCCAATGTTCGGCAGTCGAATAGCTCAGGCCATCGACGGTAAAGGGCGCATGCCACCACTGGCTGAAGCACGACGTGGTCATGCGGCCGTCCTTGGACGGCTGATGGCCCCAGAAGAACAGGAATTTCTGCCGGGTCTTTGCGCGAAAGGTTTTTTCAAGCCAGGTTCGGTCGTAAATCATGGGCGGATGGAGCAGGGCGAAAGGCCGGCTTGTCAATGCTCGGCTGTGAACTCTTGCTCGCTGAGCCTGCGCATCACGCAGCCTATGTGTTTCGGTGCCGGGCCTAACGCCTGCAATGCTATACTGCGGTTCGGCAATCTGCATCGACGATGGATATTGTCTCCGCCCCACCCGGCCATGTGAAAACGTACTCGATACGTTTGATCCGGCGGCTGGCGAGCCATTTGCCCAGCGTCTTGCACTGCTCCGTATAAGCGCCCGATTCCCGAAGGCCTTTGAAGAAGATTTCGTCCAGCGGTTGCGTCGAGGACAGGTGGTAAGTGAGAAAGCGGTGAGAGAACGATACATTCTCCATCGTTACGCTGTCCGTTGTCTGCGGCAGCCCTGCATTCATCCGAACCAGATCAGCCCCCGTAAGGGCCGGCGCCGGAAGCCGGCCGAAATTAACGGACAGCGAGAGGACGATAATGAACAAAAAGGCTACAATGCCTATCTTGAACCACCATTGCAGGACCGCACCGACGATCGCGGCAAACAGGATCTGCACACCAATCCACGGAAGCCAATCGAGCGGATTCCAGTAAAGTTCTCCCCAAATCTCGTGCAGCACGTCAAGCATTTACACCCGCCAGTGGTACGCTAAGGACTGTCAGCCTCCCAGTCCGCCGGATTCTCGTACAAGTTTCGGGAAATCGCGGCAACGTATCGAAAACGGACAGCCCGCAAAAGGCGGAAAACCGACCTACAACCCCATCTTGTAGCCGAGATGACTGGCGGTGAAACTGAGGCGTTCGTAGAAAGCGTGCGCCTCCAGTCGACCTTTGTCCGTGGTGAGTTGGACGAAGCTGCAATTGCGCGAACGGCACACTTCAATCGCCCATTCGATCATCAGCTTGCCGACGCCGCGAGAGCGCCATTGCCGGGCGACGCGAACGCCTTCGATCTGGCCGCGCCATGCGCCTTTCCTCGAAATGCCTGGAAGGAAGCTAAGCTGCAGCGTTCCGACCACTTGCCCGGCCTCGACGGCCACGGCCAGCAACTGGTTGGGATCGGCATCGATTGCGCTGAAGGCATCGAGATAGGATGGCGCAAGCGGCGTGGACGGGTCTTCCCGGTCTGCGCCGAGCACATCGTCGGCAAGCATTGCAACGATCGCCGGCAGGTCGGGCGCCTGGGCACGACGGAATTCGATCTCGCTCATCGCGCGGAGACATACGGCGCGACGTCGGCGATCGCAATATCCGTTTTGACTTGCAAGGGGGGCGCCTTCAGGCGGTCTCGAGCGCCCAGAGACGATGGCCGTAGAGGCGGAAGAACCGGGCGAAGAGGCGCTGCTGCCTGGCGCGGGCGAGGTCGGCGGCGCGCCTTTCCTGCCGCCAGCGCGGCAGGTTGTGGAACATCGCCAGGAAGCGTGCGGCGTCCTCGAGTGCCTCCTCGGCTGACTGCGCCGGGCGGATCGCCACCAGGAACAGAGCGCGGCTCGGCTTCATCTGGTCAATCGCCGCCTTGCGCTGGCGATGACCCTGGCGTGCCTTGCGGATGCCGTCCTGGCGGATGGCCGCGAAAGCGGCAAGCATGGCCGGGCTGTCGCCGCTATAGCCGCAGGCATGGGCGAACTGGTCCATCGTCGTTCCCTTGCTGCCGGCCGGCTGCGGTTCTGTGGCTCGCGCGGATTCCAGTCCGCACCAGATATAAGCATAACTCAAATAATTGAACAAGTGAAACTTTCACGGTGATGTAGCGGAACCGACTCGACTCCGCTCTGAAAACCGATAATTATATGTGAACAAAGCAGGAACAATGATGGGGATGGCCATGGCATTGGTAGGCAAGGAAGCGACGATCGCCGATGTTGTGTCGATTGCCGTCGAGTGCATCGATTGCGGCCGAAACAGGTGGTGGAAGCCGGCTGAGCTCAAGCGGCATGGGGTGATGCCGGAGACACCGCTGGCCGCACTTTCAGGGCGCCTGATCTGCAAGGCCTGCAGGGCGGACGGCCTGCCGGGCGCGGCCGTCTCGATCCAGACCGCCTTCATCGACGACCGGCAACGGACCCGCGCCGAGGCGCGGATGCTCAACGGTCGAGACCTGGAGCAATCGAGGCGGGCTTGAGGGGAGGAACTTCCTTCTCCCCTTGTGGGAGAAGGTGGATCGGCGCGTAGCGCCGAGCCGGATGAGGGGTGCTGGAAGAAACTCGGCGTTAAAAAATATGGAACGATTTTAAAGCCTTACGTAGCGATCCGTCCGGCACCCCTCATCCGACCGAGCTTCGCTCGGCCACCTTCTCCCACAAGGGGAGAAGGGAAAGCGGTCCCTCAATACCCCAGCAATTCCTTGAGCGGGATGACGCGGAAGACGTTCTTGATGGCGTAGCGGTTGAAGGTCAGCGTCTTCGGCGGGTTGTACTGTTCGACGATCAGCTCAGCGGCGGTGCGCTTGACCAGCTTCTTGATGAAGGCCTTGCCGTTTTGCTCGTTCTCCTCGGGCAGCGTCTCGATCACCACATGGTCGCCGGGCACGGCGTCGCGGCCGCCGCAATAGATCATCTCGCCGGGCTCGTAGCGCGGCACCATCGAATCGCTCAGCACGTGCAGCGCAAACACATTGCGCAGATGCCGGATCCCCGGCGGCCGCTGGACATAGCCGGCCGGCTGGCCATTGAAGGTGAAGTCGCCATCGTCGCCGCCGACGGCGGTGCCGAGAAGCTGGATGTCCATCGGCCCGGCGGGCAGGGGGCCGGGATCGGTGACGATCTCGGCATCGGCGACCGGTCCGGCATCTTCGAGGAAGACGACCTCGCCCTTGCCGAGTGCCACCGGGTCGACGCGCAGGAAAGCGGCGGTCTTCAAGAGGTTCTCGGTCTTGGGCAGGTTGCGCCCGGTCTCCCAGTTGCCGACGGCAGCGACGTCGGTGTCGTTGTGCTCGGCAATGTGACGCATCACCAGGCCGCGCTGCTTGCGCGCCCGGCGGATCGCCGCTCCGACCTTGATCGACAGTGCAGTTTTCGCCATGGCTCCATCTGAGGCATAAGATTCGGTTTCGTCTATGCAAGAATCGCTTGCATTATGATTTGAGTTATGCTTTTATATGGGCATGCACAAGTCGCTTCACCAGCTTTCCGTCATCGAATCCGTCGTTCAGCGCGCCGGCAGCGCTCGCCTGGGGGCGGTACCGCAAACGATCGCCAAGGCCGTGCCAACCCTTTCCCCTTCGTCGCGGCTGTCCTCCTCCCCGGCCGGGACGATGCCCGAGGCTCGCGCCTCGGATCCGGCAGCGCAAGCGGCCGGAACGGCCGGAGCCGTTCCCCTCACGGCTCCGGCCACGAATTACCTGCCGGCCGGCAATCCGGATGCTGCGGTTTCCTGCATCCGCACCGAAGACGGCACGGTCATCGCCTTCGACAAGCGGACGGGCAAGGCAGCGTCCGGCGCAACAAGGCAGGCGGCCGAGATGAAGCTCGATCGCAGCGGACCACGCGAAGGCTGACCGGCTTTCGCGCCTGAGGCCGGCGAAGCCGGCACCGCACACAACCATCTTTGCAGGGAATGAAACATCATGGCCGCCCGCTATTCCGCCTCGGAACTGGAACAAATCGAGAACTGGCTGATGAGCGGACTGTCGGCCGCGAAGATCGCGACCCGGTTGACCGCGCTGCGCGGCCGCCCGGTCTCACGCGCGGCCATCATCGGCATCGTCCACCGCACCGCCCGTTTGCGCACCATCGGCCTTGCCAGATCCAAGGGCCGGTGTGGTGGACGCTCGGGCGGCCGGCTCGGAAATTCGGCGCCTGAGCCATCAAATGCCGCAGGCCAAGCGGAGGCGGCTCCGAAGGCCGAGCCCCGCTGCCGTCCCGCCAGGCTGTCGGCCAGGCTGGCGCCGCCGGCCTGGCAGCCGGGTCCGGCTCGGATTACCGGGACCGATGGCGCGCCGCTCGAAATGCCGGCGCCGCGGCCGATCGCCGCCGGCGGCCGCCAGCCGCATTTCGCCGCCATGCGCTTCATCGATTGCCTGTTCGAGCGCTGCCGCGCGCCGCTCGACACGACGCTGCAGGAGGATGCGGAAAACGACGCCCCCGGCAGCCGGCCCGGTTTGGACATGCTGTGCTGCGGACTGCGCACGAAGCCATCGAAAAGCTACTGCGCCTATCACGCGGCGCGCTTCCTGCGCACGCTGCCGGCCGAAGTGATTTGAGCCTGCTGGATGACGGAAGTTCGCCAGAGACCGACGACGGAAAACCAGGAGGACCGAACCGATGAGCACCAAAACCGTCCAGAAGATCAAAACCAGGCTGCCGCGATTGCCGAAGGGCGAGGCCGAGCAGGTGCGCATCCGTAAGGAGATCGGTCATGATTTCGCGCTGAAGGACGACCGGTTCGGCCGCAAGCGGCTGGCCAAGGGGACGCAGGAGGGCGCGCGCCTCTATGAGGTCTCCAATGACGGCCACACCGCGACCGGCGGCATCGTGCGGGTGCGCAATGTCGACCCGCTGAGCGGCCTCACCTCGCTGTCGCGCCAGCAGCGCGAGGCGGGCATGCGCTACCGCCAGGATTTTCGCGACTCGTCGGAGGCAACCGCCAAGCCGATGGCGTGGGCCGAGCGCGTCGACGGCGGCCGCACCGGCAGCGGCGTCGCCGAACACATCCTGTCCGCCGGCCGCGACCATGCTGAGGCCACCAGGGCGCTTGTCCATTGGGAGATCGCCGGCATCGTGCAAAAGGTCTGCTGTGCCGACACAACGGTCAAGAGCCTGGCGGAACAGGCCGGCGAGCCGCGCGACGTGGTGGTGAAACTACTCAAGATCGGGCTCGACATATTGGCCGTGCATTACGGCATGATGCTGATGCGCAAGCCGAGATGAGAAGCCCCGCCGATCCGGCCGGCACTACCGGCCGGATCGATCCGTCAACGACGGCAGACACGGATTCTTTCGATGATCCGGTGGTGATGACGCCAGTGCCTGATGACTTCGGTATGGCAGCGCCGGTGGTACCGGTACCGGTAGCGCGGCGCGTAGTCCTCGTTATAGACATCATAGCGGTAACGGGGGACGTACTCATCGTCGTAATCGGAATACCGATGGTGGCGATAATAATAGTCGTCGTCATAGCCGTTGCCGATGCCGATCGTGACGCTGCCGCCGGCGTTCGCCGGGCCGATCACGGAAGCCGCCGAGGCGACGGCGATCACCGAGGCAAGCAGGAGCTTCTTCATAGCTACCTCCTTCTTTAACGTCCCTCTAATAGAAAAACCCGCGAGGGGCAGCCTCGTTCCATAGATTGACAAGATGTAACGAACGGACGAGCCCGAAGTTTAGCCTGCTGGCGCGAAAATGCCGCTGGCTGCGGCGGGGGTCGGATCGCCGACGCAGCGTGGCCGCTCCTCTCATCAAACAGCGGCAATCGCGCGTCAGTCCCGTCTTTTGCCAACGTCTGCCTACAGAACATGGCCCAATTCCAGCAAAACGAAGGCGGTCGCACCCAGCACAGCGAGGGCGTAGGCCGCATAAAGAACAAGCAGCATCACCTCAAAGTCCCGGACGAAGCTTGCGGCAATCCTGGTCTCCTTGGGCTCCGCTTTCTCGACGCGGTCGGCTTCCAGCTGCTCCGTTGCCACGACGAGGCAGACGATCCTGTCGTTGTCGGCCGCCTGTAATATCCGTTCGGTCAAATCGACGGCAATCACCGGGTCGTCGGCCAACTGATCCCGCGGTAGCCGGCTTTCAGTGACGGTCTGGATTTCACGCTTTCTCACGCACGCATAATTGCGTCGACTAAATTAGGTTCCACTAAAATACATAGATTGCCTCGGACCCGATCGCCATGGGTGAGGCGTGAGCCCAGCTGGGCGGGGAACCCCCGCCCGAGGCCCGCATTTGTCGGCTGTCGAGGCGAATCTCGATCCGCATCCTCCGATCAAAGGGCGCGGGCTTCTTCATAGGCTGCTACGATGTGCCAGTGGGTAGATCGCAATGCTAAAGCTGCCAAACCTTCATATCGCGAACGCAGCGCCGACGTCTTCGGTACTGACCGGTTATGACGAAGATCGCATGCTTACTTATATCCGGCTGCTCGACGCTTCGGCGGAAGGAACCGATTGGCGCGAGGTCGCCCGCATCGTTCTGCATATGGATCCGGAGCGGGAGCCGGAGAGGGCTTTCCGGGCGTGGGCGACACATCTGGCGCGTGCACGATGGATGACCAGGAAGCGGAACGAACTGCGCCAATTGCATGATGAGTGGTGGGGATGAGCACCGTCTAAACGGAACTGCCGTCCCGGTCTGGCCGTTGAGGGAGAAGGCCAACATGGAAAAGCGACCAATGACTTCTTGGCCAGCCAATACTTTCGAGCTGTGCTGCCTTCTTGCAGTTCCGCTGTCGCTGATCCTTACGGTCTTCCTGGCTGGTCTTATCCTTAGCTGACGCCCGAGCTGACGCCCGGGATGGTTGCTTGCCGGGGGCCGGTGGGTCGGATCCGACAAGATCCGGTACCGTTACTTTACAGCCGCCGCCATCACATCCGAAAACAGCGCCCGCTCCACTGCCGGTTCCAGCGTTTCGGCGAAGGGCGTCGCCAGGTGGTGGCGGTCGCGGAAGGCGAGTTTGCCGTCGATGAAGACATGGCAGGTGGTCTGGTCGCAAAAGCGGTCAGTCATATCGATGTAAGCAGCGTTCGGTGTCGAGCGCACGATATCGCGCTCGACGGTGGCGATGTCGTCGTTTGCCGCCATGATCCGAGGCGTGTCGCATGTCGCGGGCGTCTGGCCCCGCCACAGCGCCCGCGCCACGCATTTGTCGGCGTAGTTTGCATTGTAGGGAACGTCCCTGATGACGGCGACCTTGATGCCGGCCTGGCTGAAGGCTTGAAGCGTCCAGGTGAGGCCCGTCCGCCACTGCGCTTGCCAATCGGCGTGCTTCAACTCCTCGGGCGATTCCTTCATCACATTGCCGATCGAGAACTCCGAGATCACCACCAGTTGCGGGTGCAGCGCGATGATGTCCTTGACGGACTGCTCGCGCCATTGATCGCATTCGGTGTAGTCGCGCTTCAGCCGCCAGTTCCAGGTCGTCACCCGTGAAGCCCGGCAGGAGGATTTGAGAAAGGTGACGACGCTAAAATTGTTCTTCTCGGCCGCCTTGATCAGCGGCGTCGACCAATGGTCGGCATGCGAGTCGCCGAACAGCACGACCGAGCGCTGGGCATCCTTGCGGCCGAACATGCAGGGTTTTGGCTTGACGGTCTCGAAATCGAGCACGCAGCCGCCATTGATCGCGCGCACGGTGGAGAGCTGGGCGGCACTGTCGGCGATGACGTGCTGTTCGGGGCTGAGATTGTGCTCGGCAAAGCGCGCATTGCCATAGGCGGCGACCACGCCGGCGCCGGTCAGCGCGACGGCGGGCACCAGCGCCCGCGCTGCTCCGGCCATCAGCCAGCCGTTGCGGCGGACCGGGTTCTCGATGAAATGATAGGTGAACATCGACAGAAGCAGCGTCAGCGCCGCGCAGGCAAAGCGGTCCAGGATGGACAGGTTGGGCGCCACCATCGCCGCATAGACGATTACCGGCCAGTGCCAGAGATAGAGCGAATAGGACAGCCGGCCCAACCATTGCATGGGGGCCAGCGCCAGCACGGCGCTCGGCAGATTGCGGCCGCCGCTGCCGCTGAGCAGCAGCAGCACTGTGCCGGCGACAGGCGCCAGCGCATTCACCCCGGGAAACGGCGAATCTTCGTCCAGCATCAGATAGGCCCAGGCGATCAGTGCCAGACCGAGGCATGCCTGGAGAGTGGCCAGTAATGGCCGGTCGCGCCAGATCTTTGCCGGCGCCATGGTCGCGAGGCCGCCGGCGGCGAATTCCCAGGCCCTGAGCGGCGAGAAATAGAAGGCCCAGGGCTGCGACACTTCCGTCAGCCAGGCGCAGGCGGCGAAGGAGGCCGCGCCGGCGACGCCGATGACGACGATAGCAGTGCGCTTGCCGGGGCGTAGCCATGCGGCGGCAAGCAGTAGCGCCGGCCATGCCAAATAGAACTGTTCCTCGACCGAGAGCGACCAGAAGTGGATGAACGGGTTGTTGGTGGCGTCGGCGGCGAAATAGTCGAACGACCAGCGGATCAGCCAGAGGTTGATCATGTAGGCGGAGGCGAACATGGCGCCTTTCGAATAGAGCGCCTGTTCCTCCGGCGACAGGATGAAGTAACCCGCGAACAGCGTGGCGAGGATGACGAACAGTGCCGCCGGCAACAGGCGCCGGGCGCGCCGGGCATAGAAACGCCAGAGGTTCAGCCGCCCGGTCTCGGTGATTTCCGTAACCAGGTGGCGGGTGATCAGATAGCCCGAGATGACGAAGAAGATGTCGACGCCGGCAAAGCCGCCGGGTAGGCCGGAGAGACCAAAATGGAAGGCGATGACACCCGCCACCGCCAGTGCGCGCAGCCCTTCGATGTCAGGCCGAAATGATGCCGACACAATCACCTCATGCAAGGAATACCCACCTCGCAAAGGCTCGACCCGATGCGCCGATATTGCAATGCAACAAATCTAACGCAGTGCAACATAGAGGGAGGGCGCGGCTCCGGCAGCTCCTCGCGTGGGCGATTCACTCACGTGAGCGATTCGAGAGCGACTGATATGGAAGCGAAGCGCAGGGTGCCGAAGCGATCACGCCTTTTTCAAAAACTCGGTCTTCAGCACCAGGCCCTTCACCTGCTTGGTGCTGCATTCGATCTCGCCGGGATTGCCGGTGAGGCGAATATTCTTCACCAGCGTGCCGCGCTTGATCGTCTCCGACGTGCCTTTGACCTTGAGATCCTTGATCAGGTCGCGGAGTCGCCCTCGTGCAGCGCGGTGCCATTGCTGTCTCTTATGATCGCGTCGGTCATGGCAGGTCTTTCGCGGGGCTCCGGTGCGGAGGCGGTTGGGTCATTACCCGGCCTATCTCACGGTTGGCGGCGAGGTTCAAGCGTGCTGGGATCATGCCCACTGGGTCAAGCGTGCCGGCAGCCAAACGTTCCGGCCGGCAATGCTATGCGGACGGCCAACCGGAAAACCCGGATTGCGAGCAGAACTCCCTGGGCGGTAGTGGCATTGCCGCTCCGCGACATGCGCTCCGACCAGGCGGTCATTCCATGCCAATGGCGCCACGGCAATCGAACAAAAGCCGTGGCCTTCATTACGCGGGTATTCCGGCACGAGTTCGAATAGCTGAGCGCCCGCCGGTGCAGACAAGAACGTCGCACGATGGCGGAGCTGCCCGCCCTATCGCTTGGTCCGTTATTGCAATCGGCAAAAAGCCGGCGGTCACTTGTTGAGCTGCATGGCCATCTTGCAGAAGTCAGCATGCGTCTTGGCAATGCCTGCGTCGCTGCATTCCTTCAACAGCATGGCCCGGTCGCTTGTGGACATGGCCATCCATGCCGCCTTGAATTCGGCTTCCGACTTCATGCTCTTCATGCCGGCGTCGGTGAAGAAGGGCGTCATTTTCTGCGGATCGTCGAGCGCCGAAGTGCCAGTTGCACCGGCGGCAAGCGCTGCGCCGGTCATCATCGAAAGCGCCATCGCGCCCATGCAAAGCATCTTGATGTTCATGATCATTCCTCCTGAGCTGCTGCTTTGAGGTTGTCCATCAGCGATCTACGAAGGAACGGCGTTTTGACCCAAAAGTTCCACGTTCTGGCGCAGGCATGGAACAGGATTGCCCGTGACGCCATTAATGCAGAAAATTCTACCATGACTGAATTTGCGGCGCTGCCGACCAGGGCAATCGGCGTCCAGCTGGGTGAGACGCTACGAAGTTGCACGCCGGCTCAATATGCCCGATCATGGCGACGGCGGGGCGGAGGTACCAAGTGGCGGCAAATCGTCGAAACGGCGCGCACCTGTCGGAGCCCCGGCGGGCGGGCATTGTTTCCGCGGCCAGGGCGCTTCCGCGCACATCCTTGCCCAGCGTAGCGTCGGTCGTGACGGCCGTCGCGGCGCTCTATTTCGGGCGCGAGGTCTTTCTGCCGATCGCAATCGCGCTGCTGCTTACCTTTGCGCTCGTACCCATGGTTTCGGCACTCAAGCGAGCCGGCATTCCGCGTCTTCCTGCCGTAATCGCCAGCGTGCTCGGCGCATTCACGGTGCTGGCGCTGTTCTCCTTCATCGTCGCCACGCAGGTCAGTGAACTGGCGCAGAACATTCCGCTTTACCAGGCGAATATCCTGACCAAGGTCCGGTCGCTCAAGGAAACCGGCGTCGGCGGCGGCATCGTTTCCAGATTGAGCCGGGTGATCGAACGCGTCGGCCAGGAGCTCGACAGACCCGAGCCCGCACAACCCGCCGCCGATCAGCCTCCGCGGGAACCGATCCCGGTCGAAATCGTCGCGCGCGAACGACCGCTCGAGGTCCTCCAGAATCTGATCGGCCCGCTGCTGAGCCCGCTGGCATCGGCCGGACTGATCGTCGTGGTCGTCATATTCATGCTGCTCGAGCGGGAGGATCTGCGCGATCGCTTCATACGCCTCGTCGGCTACGGCGACCTGCATCGAACCACCGAGGCGCTGCAGGATGCCGGCAAGCGCGTCGGCCGCTACCTGCTCATGCAATTGGTCGTGAACATCGTCTATGCCGTCCCGATTGCAATCGGACTTTGGCTGCTGGGCATACCCAATCCATTGCTGTGGGGTTTGCTGGCGCTGGCGCTGCGCTTCGTCCCCTATATCGGCCCGGTCATCGCGACGCTGTTGCCTCTGTTCCTGGCGCTGGCCGTGGCGCCCGGCTGGTCGCTCGTGCTATGGACCGCCGGGCTTTTCGTGGTGGTGGAACTGATCACCGGCAACGTGATCGAACCCTGGCTCTACGGCTCGCGCACCGGGCTGTCGCCGTTGGCCATCATCGTTGCGGCGATCTTCTGGACCTGGCTCTGGGGCCCATTGGGCCTGGTTCTGTCGACGCCGCTTACGGTCTGCCTCGTCGTGCTCGGCCGCCATGTGCCGCAGTTCGAATTCCTCGACGTTCTGTTCGGCAACGAACCCGTGCTCGAACCGCACGCCCGGCTTTACCAGCGGCTGCTGGCCGGCGATCCCGAGGAAGCGACGGACCATGCCGAGGAGATGCTGGAGGAAAAATATCTGGTCGAGTTCTACGACGAGGTCGCGATTCCCGCACTGCTGCTCGGCGAGCAGGACCGGGTGCGTGGTGTGTTGAGCGATGAGCAAAGACAGCAGGTCGCGGGCAGCGCGCTGACGATGGTGGCCAACCTCGACGACAGCGCGCAGGAGGAGGCGGAAGCGGACGACACGGCCGCAGCCGAGGACAACGGCTCAGGCGAGGACAAGCAGGTTCAGGGGGAGGACGACACCGAACTGCCGGATGGCACGGGCATGTCGGTGCTGTGCGCCGGAGGGCGCGGCGAACTCGACGACGCGGCTGCCGCCATGCTGGCGCAGGTGCTCGAAGTCCAGGGCGCCACGGTGTTGAGGGCGAGCTTCGCCGAGATGGAACCGGGGAGCATTCGCCGCCTTGAGCTCGACGCCGTCGATACCGTCGTCGCCGGATTTTTGAACCCGGATTCCGTCAAGCACGGCCGGTTCCTGGTCCGTCGGCTGAAACGCGCCAAACCAAGCTTGCGGGTGGGCATCGTGTTGTGGTCGGAACCCGACAGCGACAACCAAGAGGCAGATGCCAGATTGGCCAATGAGATCAACGCCGATTTCGTCGCACACGACATGGTCGGCGCGGTGCTCGGTGCGTTGTCCAGCGCTCCGCCGGTGGCGCTGAAGACCACCGCCAAACGCCGCATGCGCCGCCTGGCGCCGGCGCGCAAGAAAGAGCCGCTCGCCGCGGCAAAATGACCGCGGCGAACGACCGCGGCAGGTGGGGTTATTACTGTTTTCGCGAAAGACGGATCAGGTGCTTCGCAAGGGTCGGGCTTAACCGTCCGGACAGTGGCGCAGCAAAGGGCGTACCCCTCACACAGTCCAGAAATAGCGCACCGTATGGAAGAAGACCGGGGCGGCGAAGACCAGGCTGTCGGCGCGGTCCATCATCCCGCCATGGCCTTCGATCAGATGGCCCCAGTCCTTGACGCCTTGATCGCGCTTGATGGCGGAGGCGACCAGCCCCCCAAGAAAGCCCATCAGGCAGGCGATGAAGGCGACGCCGGCTGCCTGCAGCGGCGAAAACGGCGTCAGGAACGACAGCAGCGCACCGAGCAGGCTCGACGCCGCCAGCCCGCCGACCAGCCCCTCCCAGGTCTTCGACGGCGAGACCGTCGGCGCCAGGAGATGCCGGCCGAACAGCTTGCCGAAGATATATTGCAGCACGTCGCTGCCTTGCACGGTGATGATCAGGAAAGCGATCAGCAACAGGTTGCGGCCTTCGAAGCCTGGCACCTCGAGCGTCAGCAGCGCCGGCACGTGGCTGACGCAGTAGACCGAAATCATGACCGCCCATTGTTGCGCCGAGACACGCTCGAGAAAGCGCTCGGTATCGCCGTGCAGCGCTGTGATCGCGGGCATCAGCAGGAAGCAGTAGACCGGGATGAAGATGGTGAACATGCCGTACCAGGCGGTCCATACCAGCCAGTACTGGAACGGGATGACGATGCCGAACATGCCGAGCAGCACCCAGTGGTCGCTGCGGCGGCTGTGTGTCAGCGTCACGAATTCGCGCAAAGCGGCGAAGGAAATCAGCGCGAACAGAATGGTCATGCCGGGACGGCCGAAAAAGAAGGCAACGGTGATCGCCACCACCATCACCCACCAGGCATTGATGCGCTGGGTCAGGTTGACCAGCGCCGGCGACAACGGCTTTGGCGCGCGCCACGACAAGACGCCGGCGACGATGCTGGCACTGATCAGCACCGCCAGCAGGCCGACAATCAGAATGAGGGTTTCGTGCATCATCGGCAGCATTTTGCCTTGGTCCTCAATCGTCTCGCTGCGGCCGGGGGTTCAGCGCCAGCAGCGTTTCGCGGGCGCGGTCGAGAAAGGCGCGGCGTTCCTCACCCGGTTGAATGGCGATCGGCGCGCCGAAGACGACGCGGCAAAGCAGCGGCACCGGCACGAATTGCCCCTTGGGCAACACCCGCGACATGTTCTCGATCCAGCACGGGATGAGTTCGACATCGGGCCGCGCCATCGACAGATTGTAGAGGCCGGAGCGGAACGGCAGCAGCGGTTCGTCGGTCATGTTGCGCGTGCCTTCGGGAAACAGGATCAGCGAATGGCCCTGGTCGAGCACCGACAGCATGATCGAGATCGGGTGCTGCGTTTCGTCCGTCCATTGCCGGTGGATCAGCACGGAAGACAGCATGTCCTCGGCAATGAAACGGCGCAGCCGCGTCTTGCCCCAATAATCGGCGGCCGCCACCGCATGGGTACGGGCGCGTTCCTTCTCGCTAAGGCAGGCCGACAGCAGGATGAAATCGCCGTGGCTGGCATGGTTGGCGAAGTAGATGCGCTGCCGGTCCGATGGCTGGCTGCCGTTCCAGATCGGCCGCACGCCGGTGACCACCCAGGCCAGCGCCGACAGGCCGACCGAGGTCACCGTCTGCAGCAAGGTATAGGTGCTGACGCGAAGCTTTGTCATGGACGGGCTCAAAAGAATGCCGCGACGACCGAGGCGGCCGCGAACAGACTGAAGGCGATGCGCTGCCTGGCGAGCAGGCGGCGCGTGCCGGCCATCCGCTGGTCGAGCGAGCGGCCGCCGGCCGCCGTGGGTTTCAGCCGCATGCGCGCCAGCACGTCGTCGATCGCCGCACAGCCGCCTGCCTCGCTGGCGTGGCTGGCCATCAGCCGGAACAGCAGCGCGTCGAACAAAAGCAGGGCCGACAGAATAATTGTGGCTATGGCACCCGCGGCGGCGATCAGCCAGGCCGCTGCGGACAGCGACGATGTTTGCGGCGCAGCCGCCAGGCCGATGACCGGCGCAGCCAGCAAGGCAGCAGCAATCAACAGCAGCGGCCATGCCACCTGCACCATCAGCCCGGCGGCGAACGCTTCGGCCTTGTCACGATAGGCGGTCATGTCGCCGCGTCCATGCCAAGATGCACCGGCCGGCCCGCGGCGGCGAGCTGGCCTCGCGCCTGATCCGGCGTCGCGGCCCGGCCGCTGGCGACCAGCCATTCGGCGACGACGGCGGCGCTGCGTTGGAAGCCGAGCGCACAGCAGACCAGCACCGTGCCCTGGCTCTGCGCCGTCTCGATCGCCGCCACCGCTTGCGCACGCGCCTCGCGAGACGGCGGCAAAAGGTCGACCATGGGCAGGCTCACCCAGCGGATCGAGGCGCCACGCGGCCTTTCCAATTCGCCGGCAAGATCGATCACCGTGCCGAAGGCGTCGGCCTCGGCGGCGGTCGGAAAACGGCCAAGGCAAACACCGTCGGCGATGACGATCTGCGCCGGAAGCTTTCGCGTCCATGCCCAGACATTGACCTTGGCGGCAACCCGGTAGGGCCACAGCAGAAGACGGCTGGCCAGCGACACGCGGCCATCGGCTGTTTTCTGGAACACCTTGGCGCCGGCGCCGGCATAGGCGAAAGCGACTATGGCCAGCGCCAGTGCCGGCCACAACAGGATGAGCCACACCGCCGAGACCAATGCCCCGGCAGCGGCGCCGGCCAGCGCAAGGCTTGCGCCAAACGCATAGAACAGCGCCAGCCGCCGCGCGTTCGGATCAGCGCTCAGGCGGAAGCCGGCGAACGGCAGCTCGCCGTCGCGCGGAAACAGCCACAGGGCGAAAAGGCCGAGCAGCGCGCCGGTTGGAATGTCGACGAAATGGTGCTGCCACGTCGTCAGCACCGAGGCGCCGATCAGGAAACACCAGACATGCCAGGCGAAGCCGGCGATGCCGGTCAATCTGTGACGCCAATGGTCCCAGATGATGACCAGCAGTGCGATGTGCAGTGACGGCGCCTGATTGAAGGGTTTGTCGAAGCCGCCGAGCACGGCGAACATGAAGCCGGGCAGGCCGCTCGTCTGCGGGCGCACGAAGGTCGCCGTCAGCGGGAACAGGATGAAGCAGGCGACGGCGACAATCTGCGCCGTCAGATAGCGGCCGGCAAGGCGGTCGACGCCGCTCTTCGAATTGTTCAACAGCAGCGACAGGCCATAGAATAGATTGATCGACCAGTAGGGCATGATCGTCCAGGCAAGGAACGGGATGCCATGCTCCCAGCCGAAGACGATGCTGCCGACATCGTCGCGCCGCGACGCCAGCCAGTTGGCGAAGCCGTAAGTGGCGTAGAAGAACGGTGCCAGAAATGCCAGCCACAGGGCGGCGCGCAGGACTATCCCGGGATACGGCTCGCGCGGCAAGGCCGGAAGGGCAGGGGCATCGCGAGGTAAGGCAGAGGTAGGCAAATCCATGCTCAGACGCGCCGCGCGACCGAAACGGTGAAGATGCCCCACTGGTCGATGCGCTGGTCGAGCTTCTCGAAGCCGGCGGCCGCCACCAGCTGGTCCATCTCGGCCTGCGTGCGGCGGCGCATCACCCAGGCCTGGCCGCCGCGGTGCGAGGTCAGGCTGCGCGCGATCATCTCGAGCTGCGGATGCCAGGGCTGGTTGGTGTAGACGAGCAGGCTTCCGGGCTGCATGGCGCTGGCCAGTCCACCGAGCGAGCGGCCGATCATGGCATTGTCGGAAAACAATTCGTAGAGCCCCGAGACGATGGCGAGATCCGGCGCCGGTTCGAGCCCGGCCAGCATCGTGGCGTCGAAGGCGTCACCTTGATGGAACGAGACGGTCGCCGGCAGCCTGCGCTCGGCGATCAGCTTGCGGCCGAGCGAGACGTTGAGCTCGGAGAAATCCTGCAGCCGAACGCTTGCCGGTGGCTCGGCGCATTTCTGCACGGCATCGAGCACGTAGCGGCCATGGCCGGCTGCGATATCGACGATATGGACCGGCCGGCCGGCGGCCTTGAGCGAGGAGGCGGCGCTGCCGATCAGCTCTTCCAGATGCAGCTTGCGCTGGCGGATGCCGCGCCAGCCGATGGCGTCGAGAAAGGTGCGGTCGATCATGCGGCCGATGGGGCTGATGCCGCGCGCCTCGTTCTCGTAGACATAGTCGAGCGTCGAGCCGGAATCGAAGCCGGTGGCAATCCCTGTCTTCATGCCGGACGACAGCCAGGCGCCCATGCGGATCGAGGCGCGGCTCATTGCCCAGTAGAGGCCCCTGGGCGACAGCAGCGGCAGCGGTGAGGCCAGCCGGTCGGCCTCGTCGCGTGTGTAGCCGGCGCGATCGGCCTCGATCAGGTCGACCGGCTTTTCCGGCGCCGCGAATTGCTTTTCGAGGAAAGGCCTGATCAGGTCGAGTGCCTTGTGGCGGTCGCGCTCGCCCAGCGTGTCGTGAAAGAAGCCGGCCAAAACATGCCGCTCCTTGGCCGGGCTCGCCAGATTGACGAAAAACTCGTGCTGCGGTCCATGCCGCACCACCCAGTCGCTGCCGGAAATCAGAACCTGTGTCGGCACGGTGATGGCGCGGGCGTCGGCGACGATGCGCGCGGCATGGTCGTAGAGCTCGACCAGGATGTTGGAGGCGATCGGCCGGGTGATCAGCGGGTCGGCGTCGAAGGAGGCGATGCGTTCGGGGTCATGCGTCAGGAATTTCGCCTTGACGTAGGAATTGACGAAGAAGCGGCCCTTCAGCTTCTGCCACAACGCAATGCCTTGCTTGGCGAAGGGCACGTAGAGCTTGACCGAGAAGGCCGGCGAGGCCAGCACCAGGGCGCGAATGTCGGGCGCGTAATCGTGCACCCAGGCGGCAGCAAGCACGGCGCCGAAGGATTGCGCGATCAGCGCGATGTCGCGCCGCGCAAACCCGTCGCTGCCGATCTCGCCCACGAAACAATCGATGTCGCGCACCAGCGCGGCAAACGACGGCGCATAGCCGCGTTCGCCGGCGGAGCGGCCATTGCCGCGCGCGTCCCAGGCATAGAAGGCGTGGTCGGGCATCTGGAGCTCGTCGACCAGATGCGCCATGCGGCCGCCATGCTCGTGGCCGCGGTGGAACAGCAGGACGGCGCCCTTGCGGTTTTCCGACAGCGCCGGCCAATAGCGATAGAAGATCTCGGTGCCGTCATGGCTCTTGAAGCTGCGCTCCTGCGCCACCCGCTCGATGTTGGCTGAAGCCACTGCGGCAACCGTCTGTTGGTGAAGCATGTTGTTCTCCCTGGCGAGACCGAATTCAGCTGCCGCTCCCGTTAAGGCCGCTGCGTATCCGGTTGATGGCGGTCGCCAGCGAGAGTGTAGCCATGGCCGGAAACACGAGCGGCGTGAGCGCCGGGACCCACAGGCCGGACGCGATAAGCACGGCGAGGATGCCGAGCGCCAGCGCCCGGTCGCTCTTGCCGAACGGGCCGGCATAGTTGCGCCCGGTTCCTGCGGCGATGCCGAGCACGCCGGCGAACTCCGTGATCATCGCCGCGATCGCAAACGCAACGACGCCCCAGGCAGGAAAAAGGACGGCAAAGGCCAGGATCAAAGCGAGATCGGAGACAACGTCGCAGAGCTCGTTGAGATACATGCCGAGCGTCGAGGCCTGGCCATGTTCCCTTGCGAGCATGCCATCGATCGCATTCAGCGCCATTCGCGTAAACAGCACGAGCGGCATCAGCAGAAAGACCACGCGGTGGCCGGCAAGGGCTGCCACCACAAAGCCGGTGGCGAGCGAGAGGGCCGCGGCCAGCAGCGTGATCTGGTTGGCGGTGACGCCGGCCCTAGCCAGGCCATCGGCAAGCGGCCGCAGCCTGGCCTGGAAGGCCGGTTTCAGCGCATAAAGCGTCGGCATATGCGAACCCCCCGGCCGCGGTGCAAATGATGTTGGCGAGGATGGGCAATTGGCGCGCAAGACGCAAGGGCGGCTGCCTGCCACTTTTCGAGATCCGGTTGTGTCGACGCTAGCTTTCGCTGTTGCCATCGTCGCCCAGGAACCGTGCGGGCAAGCTTTCTTCGGCCGCCGCCCAGGCGCGACTATGATAACGCCGCAGGACGAGAATGCAGGTCGCGAACAACACGAACGGCCTGCCCATTTGCGCGACGAAGGACAAGGCAATCGTTGCACTCGAGACCGAGGTCAGGAACAGATCGGCTCTCTGGTTCGCTTCCTGAATGGTCGCGGCGCGAGCGTTTTGCAGCACGAAATGCTCGGTCGTCAGGCACTGCAGGGCGTGCTGCGCCTGGTCAGGCGGAACCGGAGCGTCGGGAGAACGGGTCATCGACATTTGCCCTCTTCCAAGAGCCGGCGCTCCCTGGGTTCCGCCGGCCCCATTTCGGCGACCTGTGCTTTCGATCTGGTTGTCGTCCGCCGCAAGTCAAGGCCCGGTGGTTTTCTTGTGCCGGATCGTTGCGCCAAATCTCGCAAAGGGGGCGCCGTCGGCGAAACAGCCAATCTCCCCACTTGAGGGGGAGATGTCCGGCAGGACAGAGGGGGGCGCTGTCCCGCAAGCCTTGCTGATCTAAGCCCGGCATCCGAGCTCAACGCATGTCTACCGAGCCAAGCCAGCCGCAATCACGATGTGCTGACAGACATTGTCGATATCGCGAATAACGTCGTCGTTCCAGAAGCGCAGGACAGTCCAGCCCAGCCTTGCAAGCCTTGCACTTCTGCCAGCGTCCGATCCCGTGGCTTCGAGTTCGGCGTGCTGGCAACCATCCAACTCGATGATCAGCTTTTTGTTCGGGCAGGCAAAATCGACGATATGGCCTGCGATTGGCATCTGCCGCCGAAATGCCAGCCCCATGAGACGATGCGCCCGGACTTCATTCCAAAGCTTCAGTTCGGCGTCCGTCATGGCCCTGCGCATTTTGCGCGCATTGCCGCGGTTGTTTGCAGGCACTGGGTGGTGAGTCATTTGCCCATCGGCCCTCTGATTTGTCTGGTTACTAGCTGTTCTAATTTCGATAGATTCGAGGGACAGCGCCCCCCTCTGGCCTGCCGGCCATCTCCCCCTCTAATGGGGAGATTGGCGGTTTCGCCGGCTGGCCTCAGTCGCCAACGCTGACTTCCCCGGCGGTTATTGTCTGCTGCAGGTCAAGACCCAGATTCTTCTGTTGCCGGGCCCATTCCCGGCACTTGCAGATGGAGCTGACCATGACACGCGACGAGATCATTTCTGTGCTGGGCCCGGTCGACGAAGCCGTGATCGCCGACATTGCGGCGACGGACGGGACGGTCCAGGAATTGCGCGAGGCCCTGGCCTGGATCGCCGCCGACGAGGCTCTGGTGAACGAGGGCCGGCCGCTGCCGACGGCAAGGGTAGCGACGCTGATCGAACTGCTGCAAGGGCCGGACGAGGACGAATAACCGGCTGTAGCCGCGATGCTCTTGAACCGCGCCCCATGCTCTTGAACCGCGTAAAGAGGCGAACCATGTCCTTCAGCGGCGCCGGCCGGCCGCTGGCACCGCCAGCATAGCGTTGCTTGCTCAAACAAGAAGACGATCAGAAAACAAGGAGGAAGTGATGGACGACGTCCGCTTTGCCGAACCGATCATGTTGAAATTCCAATCCAGCGAGCGCAAGGTCGCCAGCAGTTGGGAAGCCATCGAATGCATGCGCCAGCAGTGGCCGGACCGTGCACGCGGCCGGAGTTGGCGCGCGGCCTATCGGACCTGCCGCGACGCGCTCGACGGCTGGCGCACTGCGCGTGATGCGCGCAAGGCGTTCGTCAGGGCGGCGCGCAAGGCCGGATTGCTCGCAACGGCCCGCAAGCCTGTCGACCACGCCGGCTAGTCCGGACCCCCCTCCGATATTGTGAGGTCCAAAACAAGTGGGGAGAGGCAGCTGCCTTTCCCCGTTTCGGAGACTTTGCCCGCTGTCTAGCGGCAGTTCGGCTGCTCCTCAGTGGACGGTGATAATGCCGTTTACGGCCCGCCATTCGGAAGGCTGGATCAGGTGATGATGGGCGACGCGTACCGAATGCAGCGGGCCTTCGATCTCGCGCTCCCAGAAATCGAGGAAATGCTTCAGCGTCGGGAAATCGGGGGCAATATCGTATTCCTGCCAGATGTAGAGCTGCAGCAGACTCCGATGATCGGGCAGGCGGTAGTGGATCTCCGCCGTGGTGAGGCCAAACCCTTGCATCTGGAGCTGAAAGTCCCTGCTGGTCATGCGATCGTCCTTTCCGTTGAAATCTCGGTCCGTTGAAATCTCAGTCCGCAAAACGCCTCGCCTTCCACATAGGTTCCAGCCGCCACGAGCGGCCCCGGACGGGCGGGATTTTGAAAATATCCTGCCAGAATTTGAGCCGCATGTAGCTGAGAGCAGCTAATGTGCGAACGATTACAGCGTATTGGCACTCTCAGGTGCCGAGTGCTAAAATTTTTGCCTGATCCTCTTGAAAGCTGAAAAAAGCGCGACTAGTTCGTATGCGCGCGATGCCTGATGAAGGGTCGCGCACCCCGTGCCGGGCCGATATTACCGGTCCGGTCAGGAGGATTTTCGAAAATTTGTTTGTCCCGAGAGGAGAACGACATGACGTTCCGTCCATTGCACGACCGTATCCTGGTCCGCCGCATCGAGGTCGACGAGAAGACCGCCGGCGGCATCATCATCCCCGACACCGCCAAGGAGAAGCCGCAGGAAGGCGAGGTCATTGCCGCCGGTCCGGGCGCGCGCGACGACAGCGGCCAGTTGCAGCCGCTCGACGTCAAGGTCGGCGACCGCATCCTGTTCGGCAAATGGTCCGGCACCGAGATCAAGCTCAATGGCGAGGATTTGCTCATCATGAAGGAGGGCGACGTGCTGGGCGTTATCGAGGGCGCCGGCGAGATGAAGAGGGCCGCCTGAGCGGGGCCTGAACAAGCATTCCGGTCAACGAAAGCTGCCTATTCGAAGGAGTGATCCAATGGCTGCCAAAGATGTGAAATTTCATACCGAAGCCCGCGAGAAAATGCTGCGCGGCGTCGATATTCTCGCCAATGCGGTGAAGGTAACGCTCGGTCCCAAGGGCCGCAATGTCGTCTTCGACAAGTCGTTCGGCGCGCCGCGCATCACCAAGGACGGCGTGACTGTCGCCAAAGAAATCGAGTTGGAGGACAAGTTCGAGAATATGGGCGCGCAGATGGTGCGCGAGGTCGCCTCGAAGACCAGCGACACCGCAGGTGATGGCACCACGACTGCGACGATTCTTGCTCAGGCCATTGTCAGGGAAGGGGCCAAGGCGGTCGCTGCCGGCATGAACCCGATGGATTTGAAGCGCGGCATCGACAAGGCGGTCGACGCCGTCGTCGCCGACCTGAAATCCAATGCCCGCAAGGTGACCAGGAACGACGAAATCGCTCAGGTCGGCGCCATCTCTGCCAATGGCGATGCCGAGATCGGCCGCTTCCTCGCAGAGGCGATGGAAAGGGTTGGCAATGAGGGTGTCATCACTGTCGAGGAAGCCAAGACCGCTGAGACTGAGTTGGAAGTGGTCGAAGGCATGCAGTTCGACCGTGGCTATCTCTCGCCCTATTTCATCACCAACCAGGAAAAGATGCGCGTCGAACTCGAAGAACCCTATGTGCTGATCCACGAGAAGAAGCTGTCCAACCTGCAGGCCATGCTTCCTGTGCTCGAAGCCGCCGTGCAATCCGGCAAGCCGCTGTTGATCATCGCCGAGGACGTCGAAGGCGAGGCGCTGGCGACGCTGGTCGTCAACAAATTGCGCGGCGGCCTGAAGGTTGCAGCGGTCAAGGCGCCGGGCTTCGGTGATCGCCGCAAGGCCATGCTGGAAGACATCGCCATCCTGACCGGCGGCACGGCGATCTCGGAAGACCTCGGCATCAAGCTCGAGAACGTCACACTGGAGATGCTCGGCCGCGCCAAGAAGGTGCTGATCGAGAAGGAGAACACCACCGTCGTCGACGGTGCCGGCCGCAAGGATGAAATCCAGGCGCGCATCAGCCAGATCAAGGCGCAGATCGAGGAAACCACCTCCGACTACGACCGCGAGAAGCTGCAGGAGCGGTTGGCCAAACTCGCTGGCGGTGTCGCCGTCATCCGCGTCGGCGGCTCGACCGAGATCGAGGTCAAGGAGCGCAAGGATCGCGTCGACGACGCCATGCACGCCACACGCGCGGCGGTCGAGGAGGGTATCCTGCCCGGCGGCGGCGTGGCCCTGCTGAGGGCGGCGAAGGCGCTCGATAACGTCGTCGTCGACAATCCCGATCAGAAGACCGGTGTCGACATCGTGCGTCGCGCCATCGAAGCGCCGGTGCGCCAGATCGCCGAGAACGCCGGTGCGGAAGGTTCGATTATCGTCGGCAAGCTGCGCGAGACGACCGACTTCGGCTATGGCTGGAACGCCCAGACCAACGAGTTCGGCGACCTGTACGGGCAGGGCGTCATCGATCCGGCCAAGGTCGTGCGCACTGCGCTGCAGGGTGCCGCCTCTGTTGCCGGCCTGTTGGTGACGACCGAGGCGATGGTGGCCGAGAAGCCGAAGAAGGAAACGCCCATGCCTCCGATGCCGGGCGGTGGCGGCATGGACTTCTAAGGCCAGGCTTCCAAGGCGCGATTTCGAAAACGGCAGATGGACCGTGTCCGCCAAAAGCGGGCACGGTCTTGCCGGTCCGGTACTAATGCTGAGCAGGTGTTGCCATGGATATGATGGACAGTTTTGGAAAGATCGCGGCGCCGACCCGCCCGAAGAACGATTTCAACTATGAGACCGATTGCAGGGCAGCGCTGGCGCCTTTGGTCGACGGCTTGCTGGATATGGCCGAGTCGGCCGGCTGGGACCGCCACAAGGCGGCCTACACGCTGATGTTTCTGTCGGCTCAACGCGTGGGAGCCGGCACGGAGGAGCGCAAATGATCGCGGCGCGGATGCGCGAATGCCTGCGCCTGCTGCGGTGGTCGGAAAACGATTTCGCCGAAGAGGCGGGGTATCCCATAGCCAAGGCAAAGGCGTGGCTCTACGGGCGCGAACATCCGCCGCTGGGCGTGGCGGCCTGGCTCGAGGCGCTGGTCAAGGTGCATCGGCTGCTGCCGCGGCCGGGCATGCAAGCCGTATCGCATTCGCCGATCGACGCCGTCCTGCAGGCGGATCGAAGCGCCCGCGCGGTTGAGTTCCGAAAGGAGCCGAGTGAGCCAGGAAAGGAGAGTGTCATGGATCGTGCTTCGTTCGACAAGCCGGTTACCATCCTCACCGGCCTCGGTACGCCGACGAAGATAGAAAGCGCGGCTGAGGCCCATGCGCTTTTGGCTGAGTGGCCGGCGGCAAGCCGGACGGCGGCGCACGACATTGCCGCAAAAGCGTGCCGTGCCGCATTGGAAGGAGAGATCGACGCCGAAACCGCGCGCGCCACCTTCGTCGCCTTCGCCCGCCGCAACGACCTGCTTGCGCCGCAGACGACCGGGATGGTTGCCGGCGAGAGCGTTGCTGGCGCGACGGTTGCCGACTGGGCAACGCGCCCACAGCGTGTCAACGCCCCGGCCTGAGCTGGCGCTGTCGGCAAAGCTGCCAATCTCCCCTCTCGAGGCAAGATGTTCGGCAGGACAGAGTGGGTCGCCGCGCGTGAAACGCCAACCTTCTCTCGCATGGCATCGCGCCAGCCGAGGCGACCCCCTCTGTCGCCTTCGGCGACATCTCCCCCTCGAGGGGGGAGATTACCGCTCAGCCGCTTTCGCCTGCTAAGCCATCGGCAGCAGCCGGCGCATGATCAGCGAGGCGTGGCCGCCCACCCCGTGTGCAGCCGGCCGGCGCTCGACGACCTCGAAGCCGTGCTTGCGATAGAAGGCGATTGCGCGGTCGTTGCCGTCGATCACTTCCAGCGCGATGCTGGGAATGCCCGCATGCGCGGCAAGAACGGCATGCAGCAGGTCAGCGGCAAGGCCGGTACCGTACTCGCTTTTGCCTATATGCAGCCGCTCGAGTGACCTCGCCCTTGTCGTCCATCGCGGCCATCGCATAACCGGCGAGCGAGCCGTCAGCCCGCTCGGCGACGAAGGACATCTTGCTGTCATCCCCGAGCTCGGCCGCCAGCCGCTCCGGCGCGTGCCTCTCGTCCGAAAGCCGTGCCGTGGTCTCGGCACCCAGAATCGGCGAATAGATGTGTCGCCAGGATTGGCCCAGCAGCCGCGACACCGCCGGAATTTCCTGTTCGGTCATGGTCCTTATTTGAGTCATTGGCACCTCGCCTCAGAAACCTGCCCCTTTGAGCGGAGATGTTCGGCAGGACAGAGAGGTGCTTGTCCCGCCGACCTGGATAGGTACGGCACCTGTATCACCGCCTTACCCGCGATTTCAGCCAGCGGTCGAAGGCCACGGCGAGGATGAGGATCAGGCCGATGACGATGCTTTGCGTGTAGGACGAGACGTTGTTGAACTGCAGCCCGTTCTGCAAGACGCCGATCAGTCCTGCACCGACCACCGTGCCGCCGACGCTGCCGATGCCGCCGAACAGCGAGGTGCCGCCGATGACGACCGCCGAGATCACCGTCAGCTCGTAGCCGATGCCGGCGACGGCTTCGGAGGAGTTGAGCCGCGCCGACAAAACGAAGGCGGCAAGGCCGGCGAAGAAGCCGACGATGATGTAGACCGAGATCAGGATGCGGTCGACGCGCAGGCCGGAGAGGCGCGCGGCCTCGGCATTGCCGCCGACGGCGTAGACCGCGCGGCCGTAGCGCGTGTAGCGCAGCACGATGTGGCAAAGGATTGCGGCAATCGCGAAGATGATCGCCGGCACCGGAACCGGGCCGATCAGGCCGGTACCGAACCAGCGCATCGAGGCGTCGAAGCCGGAGATCGGGCCGCCATTGGAGATTGTCAAGGTCAGGCCGCGAAACACGGTGAGGCCGCCAAGCGTGACGACGAAGGGCGGAACTTTCAGCCTGGTGATGGCAAAGCCCTGGGCGCCGCCGGCCATGGCGCCGACGACGACGGCGGCGAGAAGGGCGGCGAACCAGCCATAGCCTTGCGTGCCCGTTGTCGACAGCGACAGCGTGTTGGCGGTGCCGCCTTTGGCTACCACCGCCGCGACCATGCCGCAGAAGGCGAGCAGCGAGCCGACCGACAGGTCGATGCCGGCGGTCAGGATGACGAAGGTCATGCCGAGCGCGATCAGCCCGGTGATCGAGATCTGGCGCATGATGTTGAACAGGTTGATCGGGTCGATGAAGCTCGGCTTCAGCACGGTGAAGACGACGATCAGCAACGCCAGGAACATCAGTGGGCCGAAGCTCATCAGCAGGCGCGCAATATTGACGCCGCCGCGCTGGCTCCGTTCGGTCGTGCTGGTCATTGCGTTGCTTCCTGCTTCTGGTCTTCCTGCTTCTGGTCCAGCGCCATCAGTTCCATCAGTTTCTCCTCGTTCGCCTCGACGCCGGGCATCTCGCCGGTGATGCGCCCGCGCCGCATGGTGACGATCCTGTCCGACACCGCAAGCACTTCGGGCAGCTCGGAGGAGATCATCATGATGGCGATGCCGCGCGCCGCGAGCTCCACCAGGATCTGGTGCACCTCAGCCTTGGCGCCGACATCGACGCCGCGCGTCGGTTCATCGACGATCAGCAACTTGGGGTCGCGCGCCAGCCAGCGGGCAAGGATGACCTTCTGCTGGTTGCCACCGGACAGTCCCTCGATCGCCTGCTCGGGCGAGGCCATGCGGATCGACAGCATCTTCCTGTAGTTCGCCAGCGCTTCTCGCTCGCGCCGCTCGGCCATGAAACCGGCGGCATTGGAGTAGCGGTCGAGCGCGGCGACGGAAAAATTGGTGAGAATGCCGAGTGCTGCGAAGATCGCCTGGTGCTTGCGGTCTTCCGGCACCAGCCCGATGCCGAGCTCGATGGCATCGGCGGGTGAGGCGGGCGCGATCGGCTTGCCGTCGAGCCTGATGGTGCCGGCGGCAATGCGGTCGGCGCCGAAGATGGCGCGAGCGAGCTCGGTGCGGCCGGAGCCGACGAGCCCCGCGACGCCGAGGATTTCGCCCGCCTTGAGGTCGAGATCGACGCCTTCGAGCACGATCGCGTGCGGCGCCTGCGGATCGCGCACCGTGCGCAGGCCGCGCACCGAGAGCCGGACGTCGCCGGCGACATCGCGCTGCGTCGGCCTGGCATAGAGCTCGGAAGCGGCGCGGCCGACCATCTTCTCGATAATCTTCGGCAGCTTGATCGGCCCACCTTCGCGGTCTAGATGGCCGGCCAGCCTGCCGTCGCGCAGCACCGTCATGCGGTCGCAGATCGCCGATGCCTCTTCCAGCCGGTGGGTGACGAACATGATGGCGACGCCGTCCTTGCGCAGCCGGCCCATGATCGACATCAGCCTGTGCACTTCGGTTTCGGTCAGCGCCGAGGTCGGCTCGTCCATGATGATCAAGCGGCTCTTCAGCGACAGCGCACGGGCGATCTCGACCAGCTGCTGCTCGGCCACCGACAGCGCCGACACCGGCGTCGCCGGGTCGAGGTCGAGGCCGACGCGAGCGATGATCGCGCGCGAATCTTCCTCCATCTTCCGCCAGCTGACCAGCCCGAACCGGCCGAGCGGCGCGCGGCCGATGAAGATATTCTCCGCCACGGTCAGCGTCGGGATCAGGCTCAGTTCCTGGTAGATGGTGACGATGCCGTGGCGCTTGGCATCCTGCGGATTGTGCGGGCTGAATTCGACCCCATCGAAGACGATGCGGCCGCTGGACGGCGGCATCACGCCGGACAGGATCTTGAGCAGCGTCGATTTGCCGGCGCCGTTCTCGCCGAGCAGGCCGAGGATCTCGCCGGGGCGGACTTCGAGCGAAACGTCGTTCAGCGCGGTGACGCCGGCAAAGCGCTTGGTCACGCCCTCGACGGTGAGGAGGGCGGGAGAGGGTGATGGCGCAGTGGCTTCAGTCGCGGGCAAAGGTTACTCCCAATTTGCGATTGATGGCGGGACAGCGCCCCCCTCTGCCCTGCCGGGCATCTCCCCCACGAGGGGGGAGATTGGATGTCACCTTGGCTTTCGCCAATCTCCTGCGCTGCAAAAACGGCGCTATCGGCGAAGCTGCCGATCTCCCCCCAAGTGGGGGAGATGCCCGGCAGGGCAGAGGGGGGCGCGACAGAACGCTACTTTTGCTGCTGCGGGCCCCCTACTTCGTCTCGCCCAGCCTCTCCGCCTTGTCGAGATTGTCCTTGCCGATGACGATCGGCGTCAAAAGCACCAGCTTTTCCTTCGGCTCGGTCTTGTCCCTGGCGTAGGCGACCGCGATCTGCACCGCGGTGCGCGACTGCTCGCCAGGGAATTGCTCGACCGTGCCGGCCAGCTTGCCGTCGCGCACGGCGACCAGCGCTTCGGGAAGCGCGTCGAAGCCATAGATCTTGACGTCGGTGAAGTTGCGCGCCGCGCAGGCTTCAACCGCGCCAAGCGCCATGTCGTCATTGGCGCAGATGATCGCGTCGGGCTTGCCGTTGGCAGCAAGGCCGGCCTCGGTGACGGACAGCGCCTCGGCGCGGGCGAAGTTGGCGGTCTGCTCGAAGATGATCTGGTACTTGTCCTTCATCGGATCGAGGACGTTGTGCACACCCTTGTTGCGGTCGATCGCCGGACCGGCGCCGGGCTGACCCTGCAGATGGAAGATCTTGGCGCCGTTCGGGAACGCCGCCACCATGGCCTGTGCTTCGGCCTCGCCGCCCTTGACATTGTCGGCGCCGACATGGGCGAGGATGCCTTCGACGCCCTCGACGCGGCGGTCGATGGTGACGACGGGAACGCCGGCCTTCACCGCTTCCTCGATAGCTGGGGCCAGCGCGTTGACGTCGAGCGGCGAGATGACGATGGCGTTGACCTTTTGCACCAGTGCCGCTTCGATATCGGCGGTCTGCTTGGGCGCCGAGTTCTGGCCGTCGCTCTCGATCAGGTTGACGCCCTGCGCCTGGGCTTCCGCCTTGATCTGGTTCAGCATGTGCACGAAGAACGGAAAGCCGAGGCTCGGCACCGAACCAAGAATGGTCAGCTTGTCCTGGGCAATAGCCAATTGCGGAGCGGCCAGCGCCAAGGCGCCCATCGCCGCGGACGACAGCAGGAATTCACGTCTGTTGATCAATTTAGTCTCCTCCCAGATGAGCGCACGACCCCGGAACCGGAATGGGATTTCCGGAAGGTTCCTTGCGTCGATTCATAAATGGAGTGTCCTTTGAGCGCCCAACTCGTGTTTGAAGGGACGCAACGGCGCTCCAGCCGGTCCACCGCGACGTTCTCCTCCGCTCGATGCCGGCCGGCGGATGCTAGCCAAGGCCGGAGCTTTGCGCAAGAACGGGAGAACGCAAGACCTACCGATCGATCATCACCATGGTGCGCTCGCCGTAGCGCGGACCGGCGACCTTTCCCGGCGCCAGCGCGTCGTCGAGCACCTGCATCTCGGCTGGGTCCAGCCTGATCGAAGCCGCGGCGACGTTCTCCTCGAGGTATTTTCTGCGCTTGGTGCCGGGGATCGGGACGATGTCGATGCCGAAGTCGCTCCCCTTGTGGAGCAGCCAGGCCAGCGCGATCTGACCTGGCTTGACGCGCTTCGCCGCGGCGATGTCGAGTACCGTGGCCGCCGCCTGCATGTTGGCGTCATAGTTGGCGCCCTGGTAGCGCGGATCGCCGCGCCGGTAATCGCCCTCCGCATAGTCTTCGGCGCGCCTGACGTCGCCGGTGAGAAAGCCGCGGCCGAGCGGCGAGAACGGCACCAGGCCGATGCCGAGTTCCTTCAGCAGCGGAATGATTTCCGGCTCCAGATTGCGCTCCCACAGCGAGTATTCGCTCTGCACTGCCGACACCGGATGCAGGGCATGCGCCCGGCGGATGTTGGCGGCGCCGGCTTCAGAGAGGCCGAAGAAGCGGACCTTGCCCTGAGCGATCAGCTCGCCGACAGCGCCCGCCACATCCTCGATCGGCACCGCCGGATCAACGCGGTGCTGATAGAGGAGGTCGACGTGGTCGGTGGCGAGCCTCCTCAGCGAACCTTCCAAAGCCTCGCGGATATGTTCGGGCCGGCTGTCGCGCTCGGTGCCGACTTGCTTGCCGTTTTCAATGCGGAAGCCGAATTTCGTCGCGATCGTCACCTCATCGCGCCGGCCCTTCAGCGCGCGGCCGAGCAGTTCCTCGTTGGTGAACGGCCCGTACACTTCCGCGGTGTCGAGGAAGGTGCAGCCGAGTTCGATGGCGCGGTGCAGCGTGGCGGTCGATTCCGCCTCATCGGCCGGGCCATAGGACTGGCTCATGCCCATGCAGCCGAGACCGATTGCCGAGACTTGCAGCCCCTGGCTGCCGAGTTTGCGCATCGTCAATGTCATGTGAAGTTCTCCGGATCAGCATCGCTTTCCAAGCCGCCAGGTTCAATATAGCGCACCGGCTCGGTTTCCACAGAGCGGGAGGCGCCACCGCGCGAGGGCTCGCAGCGGCCGCCAAATTGACAGCCGACCCGCTCTCGGCCATCCTTAAGGCACGCCGCCTTGCGGCTTGTGCGTGAGCAACCAGCATGGCCAGTTCCGTCGCCAGTCAGAAATCCAAGCGCGCCGCGGTGCGCAACGCGCTCGATCGCCACAAGGTCTACATCACCGCGCAGCGTTTTTCGGCCGGCAGCTACAGCGCGCGGGTGCTGGTCGACGGCGAGGCCTATTGGGTCGACGAATTCCGGCTCAGGCAGCTGCAGCAGGGCCTGTCGCCGGCCGAGCTCGAATTGACGCCGGCCACCGACGATTGAGCGTGGCGATTGGTGGCAGCGATGTTTCGGCTAGTCACCTGATGCAGTTAGCATCCATCTTTTCGAGCCGGCGTAGAGTTCTGTCGCGCCCCCCTCTGTCCTGCCGGACATCTCCCCCACAAGGGGGGAGATCAGCAGCTTCGGCGCCAGCCCTCCTTCTGCAACGTCGAAGATTAGCGAAGGTCGCCGTGACATCCAATCTCCCCCCGTGTGGGGGAGATGTCCGGCAGGACAGAGGGGGGCGCGAAGGAACGAGACGTTTGCACTTGGCTGCCGTGCTTTGGTCGAGCCCATGACCGCTCCCTCCAAGCTGAAGACCTATCGCGCCAAGCGCGAGTTCACGAGGACACCGGAACCAGCCGGCGGTCTGGTTGCCGGTGAGGGCAATCGTTTCGTCGTCCACAAGCATCACGCCACCGCCGATCACTACGATCTGCGCCTGCAGGTCGGCGACGTGCTGAAGAGCTGGGCGGTGCCGCGCGGCCCGTCGCTCAATCCCGCCGACAAAAGGCTGGCGGTCGAGACCGAGGACCATCCGCTCGAATATATCGACTTCGAAGGTGTCATTCCCGAAGGCGAATATGGCGGCGGGCCGATGATCGTCTGGGATACCGGCGTCTGGGCGCCGATGGACGATGTCGAAAAGAGTTTGCGCACCGGTTCCTTCAAGTTCAGGCTCGCCGGTGAGAAGCTGAATGGCGGCTGGATGCTGACGCGGCTGAAACCGAAGCCCGGCGAGGATGAGGGCAAGAAGAACTGGCTGCTGTTCAAGGAGCGTGATCTCGCCGCCGACGCCACACTCGACATATTGGAAGCCCGCTCGGAAAGCGTCAAATCCGGACGCCGCATCGAGGAGCTGGTGGCAGCGCCGAAGCCTGCCGCCAAACCTGCCAGGCCGATGGTGCTGAAACCCGGCGCTTTGCCGGGCGCCGTCAAGGCGGCGCCGCCTTCCCGGATCGAGCCGCAGCTGGCTACGCAGGTTCCGAAGCCGCCGGGCGGCGATGACCCCGCCGCCCGAACGGGCGAAGCCTGGCTGCACGAGATCAAGTTCGACGGCTACCGCACCATGGCGCATGTTTCCGACGGGAAGGTCAGGCTGATCACCCGCGCCGGCCTCGACTGGACGAAGCGCTATGGCGACCTGCCGCTTGCATTCGCCAGGCTGCCGTGCCGCGAGGCGATCATCGACGGCGAGGTCGTCGCGCTCGACGCCAAGGGCATCAGTCGCTTTGCGCTTTTGCAAGACGCGCTCGCCGAAGGCGCCGGCAACAAGCTCCACTTCTACGCCTTCGACCTTCTCTATCTCGACGGCTGGGACTTGAGACAAGCGCCGCTCCGCCGGCGCAAGGCGCTGCTTTCGCAACTGCTGTCCGGTCTCGGCGCCAATTCGGCCATCCAGCTCAGCGATCATGTCGAGGGCGACGGCCAGGCGCTTTATGACCAGGCATCCGAGATGGGGCTCGAGGGTGTCGTCTCCAAGCGCGCCACGGCAATCTACCAGAGCGGCCGCACCAAGACCTGGACCAAGACCAAGGCGCTCCAGACCGGCGACTTTGTCATCGCCGGCTACACGATCTCCGCTGCGGCAGAGGGGTTGGCTGCGCTTGGCCTCGGTGAATTCGAAGACGGCGAACTGCATTATCGCGGCAAGGTCGGCACCGGCTTCGATGCCGCGACCGCAGGCGAATTGCTGGCGCGGCTGGAGCCGCTAAGGGCGGGTGCATCCGCGCCCGAAGGGGTTCCCCGCGAAATCATGCGCGAGATGAACTGGGTGCGGCCGCTGCTTTCGGCGCATATCCACTACGCCAACCGGACCACCGACAATGCGCTGCGCCATGCGGTGTTCCGCGGCCTGCGCGACGTCGGCCTGTCGACGCCGGTTTCGGCCAAGCGCAAGCGGCTGATCGCCGAGGCCGACCTCGCAACAATCTGGGTGACCAACCCGACGCGGCGGCTGTTCGGCAAGACCGGCCCGACCAAGCTCGACATCGCAGTCTATTACGCGCTGGTCGGCGATTTCATGCTGCCGCATATCCTTGGCCGGCCGGTGTCGCTGGTGCGCTGCCCGACCGGCAGACCGCAGGACTGTTTCTTCCAGCGCCACGCCTTCACCGGCATGCCTTCCTCGGTGGCGACCTTCGAGGCGACCAATTCGGAGGGCGAGACCAAATCCTATCTCTCGGTGGAAGACGCCAAGGGCTATCTGGCTCTGGCGCAGTTCGGTGTCGTCGAGTTCCACACCTGGGGCACCCATCGTACGCGGCTCGACAAGCCCGATTTGATCGTTTTCGATCTCGACCCGGGCGAGGGGATCGTCTGGCGCGAGGTGGTGGAGGCGGCGGTGCATATTAAGGGCGAGCTGGAAGCGCTAGGGCTGGTGCCGTTCGCCAAGACCTCCGGGGGCCACGGCATCCACATCACAGTGCCGGTGACGCAAAAGCAGAACTGGAAGAAACTGCACCAGGCGACCAGCGCCATCTCCACGCATCTTGCCGCCACCGCGCCCGACACTTTCACCACCACCATGGGCAAGGACAACCGCAAGCGACGCATCTTCATCGATTATCACCGCAATGCGCGCGGCCACACTTCGGCGGCTCCCTATTCGCTGCGCGCCCGCACCAATTTGCCGGCCTCGACGCCGGTCAGCTGGAGCGATCTGGAGACCATCGACGCTCCGCAGGATCTGAATTATTCGTCGCTGCCGGGCCTGCTGGCGACGTCAGGCGATCCCTGGGCCGACATGGAAGATTTCGCCCGGGATTTGCCGGTGATAGGCACCGCGAGGTAGTCCTGCGGGCGCGGCGCCAGACTCCATCGACGCTCCGGAAAATTTGAATTATTCTTCGCGACGGACCTCTTGCCTGCAGGCGGCTCCCAGCGGAGGAAGATTTCGCTAGGGATTTGCCGGTATTGTAAGGGGCAATGTAGGATTTCGGCAGCCCCGTTCGTCCTGCGGACGAATGAACGCTGCGAACAGTTCGACAGCACAAGGCCGCGTAGGAGTATTTCATGGCGCCCAGGGCAAGTTGGAAGGGTTACCTCAAGCTCAGTCTGGTCAGCTGTCCGGTCCGGCTCTATCCGGCGACGAGCGCCAGCGAGCGCATCAGCTTCAACCAGCTGCACAAGAAGACGCACAACCGCATCAACATGAAGCCGGTCGACCCCGAGCTCGGGCTGGTCGAGCGTTCGGACCTGGTCAAGGGCTACGAATACGAGGACAAGCAGTACATCATCATCGACGATACCGATCTCGATGCGGTGCGCATTGAATCCAACCATACGATGAACATCGAGGCCTTTGTCGACGAGCATTCGGTCGACGTCATCTACCAGGACGCGCCCTATTACCTGGCGCCGGATGGCGCAATGGCCGAGGAGACCTTTGCCGTGCTGCGCGAAGCGATGCGCAAATCCGGCAAGCTGGCGATCGCGCGCCTGGTGCTGTCCAGCCGCGAGCGCGTCGTGACGATCGGCGCGCGCGAGAGCGGCATGTTCGTCTGCACCTTGAGGAATCCGAACGAAGTGCGTGGCACGGCTGAATATTTCGGCAACATCCCGGCCGGAAACCCCGATCCGGAAATGCTGCAATTGGCCGAAGCGCTGATCAAGCAGAAGGAAACCACCTTCGATCCGAAGAATTACGAGGACCGCTACGAGATCGCGCTGATGACGATGATCCGCGAGAAGCTCAAGGGCCACAAGCCGATCATCGCGGCCGCCCCTGAGCGCGGCAATGTCATCAATCTCATGGATGCGCTGAAGGCGAGCCTGTCGCAATCGGCCAAGCCGCCGGCCAAGTCGAAGAGCAAGGCCGATGAAACCGCCAAGCCTGCGGCGAAATCCGCCAAGGCCGGGGCCGGCGCGACCAAGGAAAACCCGCTCAAGGCGAACCTTCTCAAAGCCGTCGGCAAGAGCAAGGCGTGACGGCTCTCGCCGGCACGGTCTTCGGCATCGTCGGCGCGCTGGCGGCCTTTCCGCTCAGGCTGGCGACGCGCGAGGTCGAGCGCCAGCACGGCCAGTTGCGGCGCGGCGTCACTCGGCGCACCACCCATGTCGTGTTGGGCCGCATGTTGCTCGCCAGGGCCGGCGATGGCGAGATCGAGCGCCGCGTCGCTGCGGAACGTGCAGCCGGGCGCAGGCTGGTCAGCGAGAACGGCTTCCTGCGCCTGCTCGGGCTGATGAAGGCGCCGGAGGCTTCGGCGCTGTCGCGGCAGTCGCTGATCGACCAGTCGCGGCTGACCGGCGCGGATCTCGACTTCTTGTCGCTGTTCGATGCCTTCGAGCATGATTGTGAACCGTATTCCTTCCGCGACCTGATCCTCGCCCGCAAATATGCCGGGCTGGTCGCCGGCGGCGCCTCTTGGGGGGCGATCGCACGGTCGGTGCACCGCTCGGGCCCGATCGCTTCGCTCACTGCCAAGTCGCTCAATGTCGGCTCGCAGCACGGGCGGGCCGATGCGATCTATCTCGAGGGCGGTCAGAGCGAGCTCGACGGCCAGCTGCTGTTCGATTTGGGTTCGCAGGATGACGACACACTGGAAGAGCTGTTCGCCGATGCCGAGGCGGCGGAAGAGGCTGAAGACCACGAGCAGGCCGCGGTACTCTACCAGCGCTGCCTGGCCATCGACCCGAGCGATGCCATCGCCGCTTTCAACCGCGCCAACTGCCTGCGCGCCGCCGGCCACGCGGCGGAGGCGGCGCACGACTATGCCCGCGCGATAAAGCTCGATCCCGGGTTCGTCGAGGCCTGGTTCAATCTCGCCGGGTTGATGAGCGAAGAGGGGCGGGTGGCGTCGGCGCGCCGCCATTTGCTCAAGGCGATCGCATTGGATGCGAAGTACGCCGATGCGGTGTTCAACCTTGCGAGGCTGGAGTTCGACGCCGGCAATCTCGCCGAGGCGCAGCGTCGCTGGGTGCGCTATCTCGAGCTCGATGCCAATTCCGAATGGGCGCGCATGGCGGCCAAGGGGATACAGTTCGTCGATTTGCAGCTGGCGCGGATGTCGGCTTCCTGAGATGCTCGACGCAAAGACCATTCGAATACGGGTTGCTGACGAGCTACATACGCGACTTGGCGAGGGTTGGTTCAAACCGGACGGCACCAAGCTCATCGTCTCGACAGTAGATAACCTGACCGATTTTGGCATCGAGTTGGATTGCTATACGGACCGCCGATATGGCCAATACGACTGTTCGATCGCAGCCGTTTTCAAATGGAAGAAGTTTTCTAGGCTATGGAAGGATTTTGATGCTTGGTATGAGATCAAGGATCCGAGTTCAGCTCAGTTCAAGACCAAAAGCTCTCGACAACTGAGCCATCCATTTCTCAGGGTGGGTTTCGATACCATTGACGGGGATTTCGTCAAAGGTCGGGATACCTTCTGGGTGGCGAATGAAGTGGATCTCGATGCGTTTGTAGTCCGATGCGTTACCGACATTGACGGCAAGGTCGGCGCATGGATCAGGAAATGGTTTACCTGGGCCTCAGCGCTGGAAGTGATGGACGGCAATGAACAATTGTGCGGCTCATGGCGTGATACAGCATATTTCTGCCTGCTGGAACAGGTTCACGGGCGTGAGGTTGCTTGCAAATGGGTAGGTGACATTGATGCGACTGGCTGGCCCGAATTTCTGGCCGCTCAGGTCGAGTATCTTCAGCTACAGGTTTGCGGTGGGGGCTCCGTATAAAAGGATCGCAATGCCTGCGCTTAAACACCCCCCTCTGTCCTGCCGGACATCTCCCCCTCAAGGGGGGAGATCGGCAGCTTCGGCGCTCCGCGTGCCTTTCAGCTTTGGTGGTTGGGGAAAACGCCGACGTCATCCAATCTCCCCCCTTGAGGGGGAGATGTCCGGCAGGACAGAGGGGGGTGCGAAGGAACTCGGCCTTTATCTGCGGGCCACCCCATGACCACCTTTCTCTTCGACGGCCCCGAAACCGCTGCCATCACTATCCTGCTCGCCCACGGCGCAGGCGCTTCGATGGACTCGCCCTCGCTGACCGCCACGGCAAAAGCGCTCGCGGCGGCCGGCTTCCGCGTTGCGCGCTTTGAATTCCATTACATGGCGGCCCGCCGCTATGGCCACCGCAAGCCGCCGCCGCGCGCCGAGACGGTTAACCCGGAATACATCAAGGCGATCGCCGACCTCCGGGCGAAGGGCGTGACGGGTCCGCTGATCATCGGCGGCAAGTCGATGGGCGGACGCGTCGCTTCGATGATCGCCGACGAGATGTTTTCGAAGGGCGAGATCTCGGGCCTGCTTTGCCTCGGCTATCCCTTCCATCCGCCGGGCAAACCGACGCAGCTTCGGACAAAACACCTCGCCGATCTCAAGACGCCGACATTGATCTTCCAGGGCACGCGCGACGAGTTCGGGACCAAAGACGAGGTCGCGACCTATGCTCTGTCAGACGCAATCGAGATATTCTGGCTGGAAGACGGCGACCATGATCTGAAGTCGCGCAAAAACATCTCCGGTTTCTCCACCGCCGATCATCTGAAGACGCTCGCTGATGCGGTGAAGGCGTGGACCGAACGCATCGTGCGCTGAAGCAGGCCGATGAAGATCGCCACCTTCAACGTCAACAACATCAACGGCCGGCTGCCGAACCTGCTCGCATGGCTGGCCGCCGCCAAACCCGACATCGCCTGCCTGCAGGAGCTCAAGACCAGGCAGACGCAGTTTCCGCGCACCGCGCTGGCGGCCGCCGGCTACGGCGCGGTTTGGGTCGGGCAGCCGACCTGGAACGGCGTCGCCATCCTGTCGCGTGGCTCAGAACCCGTTCTGACCCGCGAGGCGCTGCCCGGCGACGATAGCGACCAGCAGGCGCGCTACATCGAAGCGGCGGTCAACGGTATCGTCGTCGCGTCGCTCTACGCGCCGAACGGCAACCCGCAGCCCGGCCCGAAGTTCCAGTACAAGCTCGCTTGGCATGAGAGGCTGGAGGCGCATGCGGCGCAGTTGCTCGACACCGCCCTGCCGGTGGTACTGGCCGGCGACTACAACATCGTGCCCGAGCCGCGCGACATCTACCCGACCCGCTCCTATGACGACAACGCGCTGGTGCAGCCGGAAAGCCGGGCATCGTTCCAGCGGCTGCTCGACCAGGGCTGGCTTGACGCGCTGCGCAAGAAGCACCCGACGGAGACGCTCTACACATTCTGGGACTATCGCCGCAATCGCTGGCCGCGCGACGCCGGCCTGCGGCTCGACCATATCTTGCTTTCGAAGAAGCTGTCGCGCCGGCTGGTAGCGGCGGGCATCGATCGCGACGTGCGTGGCGAGACCGGCGCCAGCGACCACGCGCCTGTCTGGGTGGAGTTGAAGTGAGGCACGAAAGCTGGCGTCGCCTTCCGGGCGGCGGACAGTCAGGTTGGCCGCGCCGCTTCGCGGGCGAAGGCCTCGATCAAAGGGGCGTATCCCTCGAGGTCGGGCTGCGTAGCGAAACTGTGGGTAGCGGCGGTCGAAGCCCAGGGCAGCTTTTCCGACGTGAAGACTTCGACGAAAGGCACATACCAATGGTGCTCGTCCAGCATGGTCGCACGAATGTTGACGAGAAAATCCAGGCCATGCGGACGCGTGAACATCCAGTTCTTGCAGTGCGGGCAATAGAGCTGCCGGTGCGGGCCGTGCAGGCCGCCGAGCACCGGCTCGCCTTGCGTTATGGCGAAACCGTCGCTGGGCACAGCGATGGTCAGGGAATACGCGCTGGCGCTCAGTTTCTGGCAGCCGGTGCAGTGACACGCCATTGTCAGCAAAGGCGGGGCGCTGATGCGAAAGCGTATTCCGCCGCACAGGCAACCGCCGTCCCAAGGTAGCTTCCAATCGTCCATTGCTAGCCTCGCGTTAGCTCTGCCAGCGATCTAGCGCGCGACCGCCAAGCTGCAATCTCCCCCTTGACGGTCCCACGAGGGAGGAGATCGGCAGCTTCACGTCCTTCCCCCAGGGATCGTGAACACCACGTCGGCGCGGCCGTAGCCGCCATCGGCGACCTCCTCGATCAGCACCATCGTGTAAGGGCGCACGCCTTCGCCGAACATCTCGACGAACAGGGCTGTGGTCTTGTGGACGAGGTCCTCCTTCTGTCCGACGGACAGCGCGCGCTCAGGCACCTTGAAATTTGCAAACGGCATGATGTCGATTTCCTGTTGGTTGTGGAGGTAAAGTCAGACCGTGCCGCCATTGGCGCGCAGCACCTGGCCGTTGACCCAGCCACTGTCCGGTCCGGCGAGGAACGACACCACGGCGGCGATGTCGGTAGGCTGGCCGACCCGCCCGAGCGGGATCATCCTGGTGATCGTCTCGACCAGTGCCTCGGACTTGCCTCCGAGGAACAGATCGGTGGCCACCGGCCCCGGCGCCACGACATTGACGGTGATGCCGCGCGGCCCGAGTTCCTTGGCCAGCACATGGGTCATCGCCTCGACGCCGGCTTTGGTGGCAGCGTAAACGCCGTAGGTCGGCTGGTAGAGCCCGACCACGCTGGACGAGAAGCTGATGATGCGGCCGCCCTCGCGCAGCCTTCTTGCGGCCTCGCGCATGCCGCGGAAGACGCCACCGAGATTCACCGCGACCTGCTGCTCGAAACCGGTGTCGTCCATCTGCGCGATCGGCGCGAGCTTCATGATGCCGGCATTGTTGACCAGCACGTCGAGGCCGCCAAAGGCCTGCTCGGCTGCGTCGAACAGATGCGCCGCGCCCTTGGGATCGCCGACATCGGCCTGGACGGCGATCGCCGTGCCGCCTGCCGCCTCGATCCCGCGCACCACGCCTTCGGCGGCTTCGGCGCCCCTGGCATAGTTGACGACGACCGAAAAGCCGTCGCGTGCCAGCCTTCTGGCAATTTCGGCGCCGATACCCTTCGAGGCGCCGGTTACCAGCGCCACCTTTCCATTCCGCGTAGCCATGTCAGCTCTCCAATTCTTGTCGGCTGAAAATAGGCGATAAATCCTGCGGGATAATCGCTCGGGACTTGCCAACACCATTCGGATATGGCGAACAATGGCGATGGACAGTCTCGACCGGATGCGCCTGCTTGCCCGTGTGATCGAGCGCGGCAGCTTCACCGCGGCGGCCGCCGATCTGTCGATGTCGCGATCGACCGCGACCGAGGCGATCAAGGACCTCGAGGCGCGGCTGGGGGTGAGGCTGCTCGAACGCACCACGCGCCATGTCAGGCCGACGTTGGACGGCCAGGCCTATTACCAGCGCTGCCTCGCCATCCTTGCCGATGTCGAGGATGCCGAGGCCGGCTTTCAATCGGCGCAGCCGCAGGGCCTTTTGAGGATCGACGTGCACGGCTTCATGGCCCGCCATTTCATCCTGCCGCGGCTCTCCGAATTCCTCGACCGCTATCCCGGGATCGACCTCCATATCGGCGACGGCGACCGGCTGGTCGATCTGGTGCGCGAGGGCATCGACTGCGTGCTGCGTTCCGGCGAACAGGCCGACAGCGGCATGATCGTGCGGCGGGTGGCAACATTGCGCGAAGTCACCTGCGCCAGCCCCGCCTATCTCGAAAAGCATGGCGTGCCGGCAACCCTCGACGATCTCGAAGGCCATCTGATGGTCGGCTTCCGCTCGTCGCGAACCGGCGAGGTCATGCCGCTCGAATTCACCGTCGGCGGCGCGTTGCGATATGTCAGCCTGCCCAGCCGGGTGACGGTCAACGGCTCCGACACGATGGCGGAGCTGGCGCGTCTCGGCTTCGGCCTGGTGCAGGCGCCGCATTACCGCTTCGCCGGGGATTTCGCACGCGGCACGCTTGTCGAAGTGCTGCCGGACTACCCGCCGTCACCGACACCGCTGTCGGCGCTCTACCCGCAGAACCGCCAGCTCGCGCCGCGCGTACGCGTGTTCATCGACTGGGTAACCGGGATTTTTGGCGAGGATGGGACATCGGGCCGGCTGTGATCGTGCACCGGCCGCCGGCTACTTTGCGAAGGGCGATCGGACGAGATAGATATCACGCTTGGGTTTAGTGACAAGATCGGGACCGGGCGGCGAGCCGGTGCGACTTGAGGGCGGGCGCGCCGCCGGCGCCCATGAGGTGACCGGCCGGATCGGGTGATGGTCCTGCTGCAACCAACGTGTTGACCGAATGCAGTAGCCAATAGGGAAGCTCCAGTGAGAAGATTTCTTATAGTCGGCGCGATTATGCTCGCAACCTACGGCGCCTCGCACGCCCAGACGGTGGACGAAGGCATCCACCGCGACGCTCATGGGCCGTCGACGATGTGCGGTTTCCATGGTGCTGACGCAATGGATCTGGTCAAGCAGGTGAGGGCGTCTCCAGCCTTGCGTCGGGTTGCTGCCTCATCGCGCTTCGAACTGTTCGTTTCTGCTGACGGGCTGACGCAGTGGAGTTTCACAAGGCCCACCGAACAGGCGTATCCCGCCATAACCTGCAATCACCTCAGCAGGGACCGGCAGGGCAGTTTGTACCAAACACGGACTATGCGATGCGAAGCGGGTCGCCGGGCATGCGATAGGCTCTTTGCCGAGTTCCAGCAGCTGGACGAGCGATTCCGGCGGGCGATGCGCAAGTAGGGTTCAGACAATTTGGCGCGGGGCGCCTCGCCACTTGCGGGCTTCCGCAAGCGCGGCCTATCGCGTATTGGCGCGGGACCTCTCCTTTGGCCTTTCCCGGAAAACCATGATTCGTCTCGAAAGCATCAGCAAGCAGAACGGCAGGCAGATCGTCTTCATTGAAGCCTCCGCGGCGTTGCAGAAGGGCGAGAAGGTCGGGCTGGTCGGGCCTAACGGCGCCGGCAAGACGACGCTGTTTCGCATGATCAACGGCGAGGAGCAACCCGACGAAGGCCAGGTCTCGGTCGATCGCGGCGTCACCATCGGCTATTTCAGCCAGGATGTCGGCGACATGTCCGGCCGCAGCGCCGTTGCCGAAGTGATGGACGGCGCCGGGCCGGTGAGCGAAGTGGCGGCCGAGATGCGCGAACTCGAGCATGCCATGGGCGATCCCGATTGCGCCGGTGAAATGGACGAGATCATCGCCCGCTACGGCGAGGCACAGCATCGCTTCGAGGAGCTCGACGGCTACGCGCTGGATGGGCGTGCCCGCGAGGTGCTGGACGGCCTCGGCTTCAGCCAGGAGACGATGGACGGCGACGTCCGCAAGCTGTCGGGCGGCTGGAAAATGCGCGTGGCGCTGGCCAGGATCCTTTTGATGCGGCCCGACGCCATGCTGCTCGACGAACCGAGCAACCATCTCGACCTCGAAAGCCTGATCTGGCTGGAGCAGTTCCTGAAGAATTATGACGGTGCGCTGCTGATGACCTCCCACGACCGCGAGTTCATGAACCGCATCGTCAACAAGGTGGTCGAGATCGACGGCGGTTCCCTGACCGCTTACTCCGGCAACTACGAATTCTACCAGCAGCAGCGCGCGATTGCCGACCGGCAGCAGCAGGCGCAGTTCGAGCGCCAGCAGGCGATGCTGGCCAAGGAGATCGCCTTCATCGAGCGCTTCAAGGCACGTGCCTCGCATGCCGCCCAGGTGCAGAGCCGGGTGAAGAAGCTGGACAAGATCGACCGTGTCGAGCCGCCCAAGCGGCGCCAGAAGGTGTCGTTCGATTTCCAGCCGGCGCCGCGCTGCGGCGAGGACGTGGTGACGCTGAAGAACGTGCACAAGGGCTATGGCAGCCGCTCGATCTACGAGGGATTGGATTTTCAGGTGCGCCGCCGCGAGCGCTGGTGCATCATGGGCGTCAACGGCGCCGGCAAGTCGACGCTGCTGAAGCTGGTGGCTGGCGCTTCCGAGCCGGACAATGGCACGGTGGCGCGCGGGCCCAGCGTCAAGATGGGCTATTTCGCCCAGCACGCCATGGAAGTGCTGGAGGGCGAGCGCACCGTGTTCCAGACACTGGAAGACGCGTTTCCGCAGGCCGGTCAGGCGCCGCTCAGGGCACTGGCCGGCTGCTTCGGCTTTTCCGGCGACGAGATCGAGAAGAAATGCCGCGTGCTGTCGGGCGGCGAGAAGGCGCGGCTGGTGATGGCGTTGATGCTGTTCGACCCGCCCAATTTGCTGGTGCTGGACGAGCCGACCAACCACCTCGACATCGCCACCAAGGAGATGCTGATCACGGCGCTGTCGCAGTACGAGGGGACCATGCTGTTCGTCTCGCACGACCGCCATTTCCTGGCAGCGCTGTCGAACCGGGTGCTGGAACTGACGCCCGAGGGCATCCACACCTATGGCGGCGGCTATACCGAATATGTCGAGCGCACCGGGCAGGAGGCGCCGGGGTTGCGGAGCTGAGGCCGGCTCTGCCGCTAACGGTTACCTAGCGCTCGATTCCGGAAGCGAAAGCATGAGCTGCTCAGACGTGTATCGCAATTTCGCGCAGCGGATCGCCGCCGTCGATGAACAGCCGGCCTTGCGCGGTCAACGCGGCGCCGAGCCGTTGCAGGGCGATTTTTCCTGCTTCGGGATGACGCCCGTCCAGCGCGCCGACGCGCACCGCAACGGCAATGTCGAAGTGCTTCTCGTCCGCCTCCAACTCGAAATCCTCGATGGCGACCTGGCGAAGACTCAGCCGGCCTGCCGCAATCTCGGCGCGTGAGGCGGCCCCGGCCTGTGCGATGGCCTTGGCCGAGCGGTCGATCGCCAGCACGTGCCCGTCGCCGATCCGGCGCGCGATCTCGCGCGCTGCGGCACCCGGTCCGCAGCCGATCTCCAGCACTCGCATGCCCTGCCGCAAGGGCAGCGCATCGACGATGGCCAAAAGCCTTGGCGACAAGTCGTTCGCCATACCCTCTTCTCCAGCTTTTTCGCGATCCGAGATTAGCGACCACGCCCGGCGACGGGAAGGCCGAGAGACGCGGGCATTGCCGATGGGGTCAGCTGGTGTTTTGGGTACTGGTTGAGGAGGGGGAATGATCGACATCGAAGAGGTCGACGATCCGGTCTCGACCGCGGGCGACCGGGCGGACCCCGAGCGGCCCGGCGTCGTTGACCTGAGGGGTAGGGAGGGAACTGGCGCCGAGCCTAACCGGTTGGGGGGTAGATCACCGGCCGTTTATGTGTATACGCTCAAGCTAATATAAGAGCAAGCTAATGTTTTGCGTCAGCGATGTGGGCGATTGTCCTGATCAGTGGCCGGTTGTGGCTTCCTGCCGCGCCCTCCAACCCGGCCAAACACCGCTTATTGCCTTCAAGTCCTGGCTCCAATGCTGTACCCCGGCCCGAAATTCAAGGAGCCTGCGATGACCTCACATCCCGACATCCCCGACGCCGGCATGGCGGTCGATGCGGCCGGCGTGGCAGCCGATGACCGGCGCGCTCGCGAGGCGGATGCCGCATGGCAGGACGATGTCCGCGAGGGCGTGCGGCATATAGGCGATCTGGATTCGCTGCCGCTGTCGCCGGCCGAGCGGGCGGCGGCCGAAGCCGCGGCCACGCGCCACAAGGTTCGCATTCCCAAGTCTTATCTCGACCTGATCGACTGGAACGACCCCGCCGATCCGATACGGCTTCAGGTCATCCCGTCGCCCGACGAACTGGCAGAACAGGAGGGCGAGCTCGACGATCCGATCGCCGACCACCCCTTCAGTCCCGTGCCGAGATTGACGCATCGACATGCCGACCGGGTTCTGTTGTTCCCGACCTATCAATGCGCGGTCTATTGCCGGTTCTGCTTTCGCAAGGAGCAGCTGACCTCGATCGGCCGCGGCTATACGCGCGAAGCTCTCGATGAAGCCTTCGCCTATATCGCGGCCCATCCGGAAATCCGCGAGGTGATCCTGACCGGTGGCGACCCGCTGTCCTTGCCGGATAAGGCGCTGGCGGAAATCCGTGCCCGCGTCGAGGCGATCCAGCATGTGCGGCTGTTGCGCATCCACACTCGCGTGCCCGTCGCGCTGCCGTCGCGCGTCACCGGCGGGCTGGTTCAAGCCCTGCAAGGCCGACTGATGGTCACCGTCGTCACCCATTTCAACCACCCACGCGAAATCACCGAGGCGACTGAGCGGGCCTGCCGCACGTTGCGGCAGGGCGGCTTCGTGCTGCTGAACCAGAGCGTTCTGCTGAAAGGCGTGAACGACACGGTGGAGGTGCTGGAAGAGCTGTGCCGCGAGCTGATGTATCGCCTTGGCGTCAAACCCTATTACCTGCACCACGGCGATCTCGTGCGCGGCATGGCGCACCGGCGCACCACGATCGCCGAGGGCCAGGCGCTGGTCAGCGCCTTGCGTGCGCGCCTGTCGGGCATCTGCAATCCCGTCTACGTGCTGGACCTGCCGGACGGCGGAGGGAAAGTGCCGCTCGGCCAGTCCTATCTCGAGGCCCGGGAGGGGGAGACGTGGCGGATACGTGGCCAGGATGGGGCGGTGCGGGCGTACAGGGAGGTTGCTGGGGAGTAGGGGGGCGCGCAGCCGCCGAACCGTCGAGGTCGCGTTCAGCTTATGTAGTAATGTCCCATATAGATATCATGGTCTAGACAGGACATGTTCGGTTCTGGGAATGTGCATTGGACGTTCCGCTAGTTTAGTCAACTAATATATATCGCCCAACTGATGTCGTCGTTTTTGGGCTAGCGGGAAAACCTGCCTGCTGCTTGTACGACGGTGCCTAGGGGCACATTTTACAATCGGCTGGCAAAGCTCGCTTTTGTTGATGTCAGCCTAAATCCGGCCGGTGTTTCGATGCGGTGCTGAGGCTATAAAGCTGTTCAACCGGGCGGCATCGAGACGCATTTCGGCCGGTCGAGAGGGTTGTGGTGATCGACGGAACGCCAAATGTGATCTTGCTGATCGGCAGCGCCCCGGATGTGGTGCGCTGCGCGGCCTGGCCCAAGCAGGCCTTCGGCAAGATTGTCGCCATCAACAACGCCTGGCGCGTGCGCCCTGACTGGGATTTCCTCGTCCATGCCGGCGATTTCCCGGCGGAGCGGATGCCGCAAGGCGATCCCCTGCAGCAGGCGCAGATCTTCAGCGCCTCGCATTACGTGCCGGCGCAAAACAGCTTTGGCGGCTTCGTCTATGCCGGCGGCACTATGTCGATGACGGCGGCCTACTGGACGATCCACAGCCAGAAGCCGGACGTGCTGGCATTCCTTGGCTGCGACATGATCTACGACCAGCCCGGCAACACGCATTTTTACGGCGTCGGCCGCGCCGATCCGCTGCGCAACGACGTCACCCTGCGCAATCTCGAGGCGAAGTCGGCCCGCCTGCTCATCCATGCGCTTCGGCGCGGCTGCCTGTGCGTCAACCTATCCGACCTGCCCCGCAGCCGGCTGATCTTCCCGCGGCTGACGCTCGATGAACTCGGCGCGCTTTCTTCCTCGCAGCTTTCGGAAATGAAGGCGGAGATGCTTGCCGGGCTGCGGCTCGATCAGGCGGAGGAGGCCGACAGGATCGAGAAGGAACTCGGCTATTTCTTCGAGGATGGCATGTACTGGAAGCACCTCGACAAACTCGACGAGAAATTCCTGGCCAGCATCGACCGGCTGTGGATGGCGGCGGTGGAGGCGGGCCAGCCGAAGCTCCCGATCTCCCCCACAAGGCGGGAGATCGGCGCGTCGTCCGCTTAGCTTTTGGCCGCCGCGAGCTTGTCTTGCGTCTTCGTCTCGAAATCGCTGGCGTCATGGCGCTCGTGCAGCTGCATCGAAGGCTCGCCGAAGGTGCGGTTGACCATGCGGCCGCGCTTGACCGCCGGCCGCGCGTCGATGGCGTCGGCCCAGCGCTGCACGTTCTTGTACTGCTCCACCTGCAGGAACTCGCCGGAATCGTCATACATGCGGCCCTTGGCCAGCCCGCCATACCAGGGCCACACCGCAATGTCGGCAATCGTGTAGTCGCTGCCGCCTAAATACTCGCTTTCGGCGAGGCGCCGGTCGAGCACGTCCATCTGCCGCTTGGTTTCCATGGCGAAGCGGTCGATGGCATATTCGATCTTCGTCGGCGCATAGGCGTAGAAATGGCCGAAGCCGCCACCGAGATAGGGCGCCGAGCCCATCTGCCAGAACAGCCATGACAGGGTCTCGGCGCGAGCCGGCTGCTCCGTCGGCAGGAATTCGCCGAATTTTTCGGCGAGGTAGAGCAGGATCGAGCCGGATTCGAAGATGCGGACCGGCTTTTTCCCACTGCGGTCCATCATGGCCGGGATCTTCGAGTTGGGGTTGACCTCGACGAAGCCGCTGCCGAACTGGTCGCCGTCGTTGATCCTGATAAGCCAGGCGTCGTATTCGGCGCCGCTGTGGCCGAGCGCCAGAAGTTCCTCCAGCATGATCGTCACCTTGACGCCGTTCGGTGTCGCCAGCGAATAAAGCTGCAGCGGATGCTTGCCGACCGGCAGCTCCTTGTCATGCGTCGGGCCGGCGATCGGCCGGTTGATGCTGGCGAAGGCGCCGCCATTTGGCTTGTTCCAGGTCCAGACTTTTGGCGGCGTGTATTGGTCCGTTGCGTAGTCGTTCATTCGGGAGGCCTTTGGAAGGGTTGGGTTGGGAGGATATCAGAGTATCAACTTGGGTAATGGCGGAGGAACTTTGCATAGGGCAGCTTCGGATAGCCGTAGGTACAGATAGGGCTGCCGGCGCTGTTGCAAAACCCCGGCGCGAACGGCGCGGCGCCGGCCCCTTGCGCCTGATCACCTGCGCCATACCTATAGCCCATATCAGCCTGCGAACATTGCCAGGAACCAAAGCATGAATATCGAACCCCTTTTGCGATCCATCGTGGCCGTCCGCGCCACCGTGCCGGAGGACGCCTTCACGGCAAACGCACTTGGCACCCGCCGCGAGGGCAGCGGCGTGGTCATCCGCGGCGACGGGCTGGTGCTCACCATCGGCTATCTCATCACCGAAGCGGAGGAGGTCTGGCTGGCCGACCAGGACGGGCGCGTGGTTCCCGCCCATGCGCTCGCGTACGACCAGGAGTCGGGCTTCGGCCTGGTGCAGGCGCTGGCGCCGCTCGGGCTGCCCGCCATTGCACTCGGCGATGCGTCCAGGGCGAAGATCGGCGATCCCGTCGTGCTCGCCGACGGCGTCGGCCGCTCGGTGCGGGCGCGGATCGTCACCAAGCAGGAGTTCGCCGGCTATTGGGAATATCTGCTCGACGAGGCGATCTTCACGGCGCCGGCTCACCCCTCATGGGGCGGCGCCGGCCTGATCGGCGCGGATGGCAGGCTGCTCGGCATCGGTTCGCTGCGCCTGCAGATGAGCCGCAACGGCGAGGTCGCCGACATCAACATGGTTGTGCCGATCGATCTGCTGCCGCCCATCCTCGACGATCTGCTGACGCGCGGGCAGGTCGCCAGGCCGCCGCGGCCCTGGCTCGGCGCCTTCTCGGCCGAGAGCGACGGCAAGGTCGTGGTAATGAGCGTCGCCGAGGGCGGTCCGGCCGCCCAGGCGGGCCTTCGCCAGGGCGATGTCATCTCGGATGTCCGCGACACGGCGGTCGACGGGCTCGCCGATTTTTATCGCAAGCTTTGGAAGAGCGGCCCGGCGGGCGCCGAGATCCCGCTCCGGGTGCTGCGCGACGGCCGCGAAACCTGGCTGCGCGTCAAGTCCGCCGATCGCAACAGCCTGCTGTGGAAGCCGCCGCTGCAGTGAGGCAACCGAAACCTCTCACTCTCCGCACGCGCTGAAGCCAGTGCCCGGGGTCCATTCCGCAAATGGGATGACCTTGCCTTCGACCGATACGGTCGCTTGCCTGGTGGTGCCGTCCGCCAGTTTCTTGCTGCTTTTGCCCTTGCCGGTCAGCACATTGTAGTCGCAGTCGCCGGCAACATTGTCGTCCATGTAATCCCAATACTCGTAGGCGAAACCGGCGACGACGAACGTGCCATTGCGCCAGGCGAGCGTCAGCGTCTTGTTGGTCCGCTCGCTGCCGATCTCCATCGCCGGGATATAGAGCTTGATCGAGCCGTTGGGGAGCGCGGTGAGTTCTGGCTCGGTGTCGGATGTGGCGGGGCCTGGCCGGTCGTAGTTCTTCCATTCACCGTAAATCTGTTCATGCACGACCCCGGCAGGTCTGAGAAAATCGCCGTCGCCGTCCCTGAGGAACAAATGCAGGTCCATGGGATGGCCGGGCTCGGTCTCGACGATCATCGCCAGATCGGCGGCACCGTCGCCGTTCCAGTCGCCGGTCGCCGCCGTGATGATCTTCTGCGTCTCGATCGGCTCCGCCAGGGCGGCGGCCGGCAGCAGCAGGACCAGACCGAATATTGTCGATCGCATGTAAATCCCCCGAGCTTGGGCAGGCCTGAGACGCAAGCGCTTCTCAGGAGGCCCGGCTCTGCCGCATCTCGGAACGGCTCGTCTCGTTGAGCAGCCGGCAGAGCGAAACCGCTTCACGACGACTCAGGCCGATCAGCGCGATTTCCGAAAATTGCGCCGGCAGATCATGAACGATGTCCCACACCATCCATCGGCCGTTCGGCTCCATGACACATTCGTAGCGCAATAGTTGTTCCTGCATCCGACCCCCGGCTTTGCTCACCGGACTGGTACAGTGTCGAGGTAAATGAGTTGTTGCGCCGCGAGAGTATTCCGCGGCTGTCAAAACCAGGCGTTGAATCCCGCAGCCGCGACGCGCGAGCAGCGGCCCGCACCGGGCCGATGGTGCCGATACGCTCGACAAGGCGGCAGGGGCAGGGACGCTTCTGGCGTGAACGGAGGCCGCCGCCAAAATTTGGATCAGGCGTTGCGGCTGGCCATATGGGCGTCGAGCTTCCTCCTCGAGGGGCCGTAACGCTTGATGATGGTTGCGGCCTCGCTTTGCGGTATGCCGTATTTGCGGGCAAAAGCAGCGACCTCGTAAGGCTCTTCGCTGGAGACCAGTTTGCGATCCTGCTTGGTCTTGGATTTGTCGTCGGCCATGGCGTCCTCCATCACATCTGGTCGTTATAGGGCTCCTTGGTCCGGCCGACCATCCTGGCCAGTTCGGCAAAGGACGGTACGCCGGTTTCACCCTGGGCATTGTTGGCCGCCTGCAGCAGCCTGAGCGGAAAGCAGACGGCGTCGCGGTTGGATGGCGACATGTCTTCATAGAGACGCTCGTCGCTGGTCATCGCCGCCTCGGCCCGGCGCAACGCGATGTCGACCTCGTCGACCGATAATAGGCCCTTGTGGACCAGCGCGTTGTTGACGGCCGCGATCGCCATCATCAGTCCTTCGAGCTGGAGATTGGCGACGTTCATCGTCTTGCGTCCTTGCCGGACTTCTTGGCGGTGGCCTTGTCGTCTGGCCGGATCGCTGCGCGGGGCGGGTTCTGGCCCTCCGAATGCCGGGTCTTGTCGTCGAAATCGTCAGCCGGCCTGGTCAATCCCATGCCGCCGGGCGGTGGCTTGTTGCCGGCCGCATCCTGCGAGAATTCGTCGGCAGCGTCGGGGCTCGTCTTTGCCGGATATTTCCTCGCTCCGGTCTCGTAGCGGTTCGGGTCGTCGGCCATGTCCTGTGCTCCGGTTGCAATGAGCAGATAACTTTCATGCGGCAGCAGCGGTTCCGTGGCGAAATCGACCTTGCCGGTGCGCAAGCCTTCGCAATCTGTCGGGTTTAGTGCATTCTTGTGCATGCCAACCATGCTTCGCTCCGACGCGCCGGCAAAATGCTGCTCCTACTGCGGCGGGCGCGACCACGACTACGAGGATTGCCCGAAGCGCAAAAGCGATGCCGAACGGCAGAAGGAGACGCCAGGCAACGCGCACCTGCCCGCTGCCGCGACTGCAGGGGAAATCCGCTAGCCAGCCTGAACCACCCCGCCGGTCCGGCCGGCCGGCGCGAAGGTCCTTCCGTATCCGGAGGATTGCAATGCCGCCACTATTGTGGGCAAAAGCAGCACGGGCAATCAGGTTGGGGTGGGGCAATGACCGAAACGCAAGGCAGTTCAAGCCGTCCGCAGGGCAAGCCGGGGGCGGCATCGGGGTCGATCGGTTCCGGCCTGATCGCACTCGTCATCGTAGCGCTCGGCGTCTTTGCGCTGTTTGGGTCCTGGTATACGATCGACCAGGGCGACCGCGGCGTGCTCTTGACCAACGGAGCGCTGAGTTCGGTCGTCGATCCCGGACTGCATTTCAAGCTGCCGTGGCTGCAGCGCGTCGAGAAGATCAGCCTGCGCCAGCAGGTGCTCAAATGGGGCTGCGAGAACCAGAACGATTGCAGCGGCCTGCCGGCCATGCAGGCCTATTCGCGCGACCAGCAGCCGGCCGACATGCGCGTCACCGTCAACTTCCACGTGCCGGCCGCCGAAGTCAGCAACGTCTACACCAATTACGGGTCGATCGAGGCACTGGCCGACCGTGTCATTGCCAGGAAAGCACCGCAGGAGATCAAGACGGTGTTCGGCCAGTACGACGCGGTGTCGGTGATCCAGAACCGGGCGAAGTTCAACAAGGATGTCGCCGAGGCCATCGCGGCGGTAACCGACGGCCCGGTGATGATCGACAGCGTGCAGGTCGAGAACATCGATTTCTCCGACGCCTACGAGCAGGCGGTCGAAGCCAGAATGACGGCGCAGGTCGAGGTGCAGAAGCAGGAACAGAACCTGCAGCAGGAAAAGATCAAGGCCGACATCGCCGTCACCCAGGCCAAGGGCCGCGCCGACAGCGTCAAGGCCGAAGCCGAGGCCAGCGCCTACAAGACCAGGGTCGAAGGCGATGCGACCGCGGAAGCCATCAAAGCCCGCGCCGCGGCACTTGCCAACAATCCGCTGCTGGTCGAACTGACCAAAGCCGAGAAGTGGGACGGGGAGTTGCCGAAGTCGATGATCCCGGGTTCGACAGTGCCGTTCCTCGAACTCAGCACGCCCGCCGCAGCAGCGAACTGAGGCGCGGCGTCGCGGCGCACAAACCAGGTCAGGGCGGCGGCGCGGTAGCCGTTCCCGGTGCGGTCACGGCTGAAGCACGGCGCCTTGGGCGATTGCTTGCGTTTTCCTGAGAAAAGCCGCCAGCAGTTCCGTTCCCGCCGGCCAGTCGCCGAGACCGCTGTCGCCATTGATGTGGCCAAGCGGCCCGGCGATATGGAGATCGCTGCCCCAGCGCTCGGAGTTCGCCCTGACATAGTCCAGCGAGCCGTAGGGATCGTTGGTGCTGGCGACAATCAGCGACGGAAAGCGAAGCCGTTGCTGCGGCGCGTCGGCGAAGGCCAGGGCGGAGGAGGGGAAGGCCGGCGACGCCGGGTCCGGAACCGCGACCAGCAACGCGCCGCTGATCTCGCGGGTGGAGATCCGCTGCCAGTGTACGACGAGCAGACAGCCGAGGCTATGGGCGACGAGCACGGGTGGTGTCTTTGCCAGGCCTACAGCGGTGTCCAGCGCAGCCACCCAGTCGTCGAAATCCGGCGCGTCCCAACTCGCCGGGTTGAACCGACGCATCGCCGGGTTTGCCTGCTGCCAATGCGTCTGCCAATGGGCTTTGCCCGATCCGCCGATGCCCGGCACAATGATGAAGTCGGTCATGCGAAGCCCTTCTTTCCTGATGCGGCGCGTGCAATTCTAGGTCTTCTCCCGGGCGGCGGAATGAGAGGTCATCGGAAAGCAGCGAAGAAATCCGATGGATTAAAGGCGATCATGCGAAACAGCGATTATCGGCCAAGGCTCGATCCCACCGATCTGGCGATCATCGAGATCATGCAGGAGGACGGCCGCATCGGCATCTCCGAGCTTGGCCGCCGCGTCGGCCTGTCCCAGCCCGCCACCTCGGAACGGGTGAAGCGGCTGGAGGAGCGCGGCGTCATCACCGGCTACAAGGCGGTGATCAATTCGGCAGCGCTCGGGCTCGGCACCATGGCGGTCATCCGCCTGCGCACCACGCATGTGCATATCCAGGCCTGCCTGAAGAAGTTCGCCCAATTGCCGGAGGTGGTCGAGGTGCTGCGGGTGACCGGCGAGGACTGTTTTCTGGTCAAGGTCGTGGTCCCGTCACCGCCCGATCTTGAAAGCATCGTCGACAGCATCGGCCACTACGGCACGGTGACGACAAATGTGGTTCTGCGCGCCGAGCAACCGAAGCGGCTGGGACGCGAATTGATGACCAGGGCCTGACCGGTCTATCGCTTGGTCTGCGTATGCCCGACGGCATTGGCGAACGAGATGCCGCCCTTGATCTCGCGCATCGCCATCGAGGTGATCGTGCGCCGCACGCCGGGCAGCCGGCTGAGCTCCTCGCGCAGCATCCTGTCGAGCGCCATCATGTCGACGGTGACGATCTGCAGGAGATAATCGGCCTCGCCTGTCGTGGCGTGGCAGCGGCGGATCAGCGGATGCTTTTTGACCGCCGCCTCGAAGGCGTCCGACAGTTCGAAATCGATCGACACCTGGATGAAGGCTTCGATGCCGAAGCCGAGCTTGGCCGGGTCGATCAGGGTCGAGTAGCCGCGGATGACGCCGGCGTCCTCCAGCGTCTTGACCCGCTTCCAGCACGGCGTCTTGCTCAAGCCGACCTCATCGGCGAGCGCGGCAAAGGAGATGCGGGCCTCGCGTTCGAGCGCCGCGACGATCTTCCGGTCGACCGCATCCAGCATCATTCGTTCTTCCAATCTGCTTCAGAGACAACTTTCGTCCTTCGTTTCCTGCCAATCGAATAACAGAAAGGGACAATGTTCGGCAAGAAAGCGATTAGACTCAAGCGACCGGGATCCAACAAGCGCCTGCGGCCCGGCGGCCGCGGCAAGGAGCATGGCCATGGATAAGCAGGACTATTATGCCCGCATCGAAAAGCCTGAGATGCGCGACTATGGCGTCTACCTCAAATGCGACAGCCTGCTTGCCTGCCAGAAGCCGCTGGCCGAGATGGTGAATGCCGACGAGCTGCAGTTCCAGATCGTTCACCAGGTCGAGGAGCTGTGGATGAAGCTCATCGCCTACACGCTGGTCGATGTCGTCGATTTCCTGGAAAGGCAGGACACGCATCGCATCGTCACGCTGATGGCGCGCGTGCACCGGCTGATGCGGCTGATGACGGCGCAGCTCGACCTGCTCGAAACCATGTCGCCGAAGGAGTACCAGCAGATCCGGCTGCAGCTCGGCAATGGCAGCGGCCAGGAATCACCGGGCTTCAAGCAGCTGCTGCGCCTGCCGCCCGATCTGTGGCGAGCCTTCAAGACGTCCTACCTCGACGGCCGCGGCCTCTCGGTCGAGGACGTCTACGATGCCGGCTACGATCACGGCGACAGCTATGTCGTGGCCGAAGCGCTGGTCGAGTTCGACGAGCTGTTCCAGAAATTCCGTGCCAACCACCTCTACCTCATCCACCGCACGATCGGCCTCGGCGCGAAATCGCTGAAAGGCCGGCCGGTCGAATTGCTGGAGGCCGGCGCCCGCCACCGCTTCTTCCCGGAACTCTGGGACATACGCTGGGCGATGACCGACCGCTGGGGCAGCCAGTATGGAACGGTGCGGGAGCCGATCAGCCAGCCAGGGGCCAAGGTGAGGTAGTCCTGAACCTGGTTGCTCGCCCCAATAGAGGCGGGCAATCGCATACGGGGGTCCCCCTCATCCGGCCGCTTCGCGGCCACCTTCTCGCCGCTGGGGAGAAGAGCCTGGCACCAACGCAGGCGACCTCCTCTCCTCTCGGGGAGAGGTCGGATTGCCCCGAATTGCCCTTCGCAATTCGGTTGGCAATCCGGGTGAGGGCACTTGCCCATATGCGCCCTGCCTCCACTGGGCGAGGAACCCAATCCTGCAAGGCCTCCTCGCCCCGCGCTTGTATCTCTCAGGTTTTTCGGGGGATGATGTCGGGCTTGCGGCCGGTGGTGCGTCCTTGGGGCACAACCACGTAACTCTTGGGAGGACATCATGACCTTGGAAACCGCTCAATCAACCGTCCAGTCGCCGTGGCAGACCGCGGCAATCCTTATCGCCCGCCTGATCTTCGCTGCCGTCTTCCTGATGGCCGTCATCTTCAAATTCGTCGATATCGGCGCCACCGCCGGCTATATCGCGGCGGCCGGGTTTCCATTCCCGCTGTTCCTGGCCTGGTGCGCAGCCCTGCTCGAGGTCGTCCTCGTCCTATGCTTCCTGACCGGCGCCTTCTTCTCCTGGGCAGCACTCGTCGCAGGCGCCTATGTGCTGTTCCTGGGCTTCGCCTTCCACGGGCCGTCGCACTGGGCCGGCAACCAGGCGGAGTTCGGCTTCTTCGTCGATCACTTCACCTTCCTGGCCGGGCTGCTGTTCGCCGCCGTGCACGGGCCGGGCCGCGTCCTGGCGCTGAGGCTTGGCAGGGGGTGATCCGGAATTTTGGATCCGGCGTTCCGCAAAGGCGCTCAGAAGGGTGGCTGCGACAATGGCGGTCGGGTCTATGACCGCGACCAGGGCCAGATCGGCAGCACGATCCGCATCAGCATCGTCGTGACGATCGAGAGCGGCCGGGTACCGTCATTCCGGCCATCCGCAGGTCGAGCGCAATAAAAGCGACAGCTAAAGTACGAGCGTTCGAGGTTTATGCTTTTAGTAGATGCGCCTGCATTCCCCTCTGTACTTCCAACTTTCCGCGGGCTAAGCAAGACACGGGTCTTGAGGGGGAATTCATGAACATCGCCACGCGTTTTGCTGCCGCCATGATCGGCGCGTCACTGCTTGCCGGCTGCACAACGTTGACCGAAGGCGAATTCAACACGATGCATGCCACGCTTGAAGGCAGCCCTGTCACCAAGCGCACGGCGATCAACGAATGCATTGCACGCGAGAGGTCCACCCCGCTCGCCGAAAGAAAGACTTTCGCGGCGTTCATGAATGTCAGTGTCGCCAAGCACGATAGCGCATTCTGTAATCGGCTCTATAATGCCGTTGCAAATGGCAGGCTAACTTATGCGGACTACCGCAGGCTGTCCTCACCGACCGCCGACAACAGCAAGGTGATCAAGATCCTGCAGGGGCGCTAGCCTGCCGGCCTGGCGCGTCGTTCCGATAGCGGCGGCAGTTCTGATCGCTGCGTCACATCTGGTCGTTGTAAGGTTCCTTGATCTGGCCGACCATGCGCGCCAGTTTCGAGAAGGACGGCATGTCCGTCTCCGGCTGACATTGATTGGCCAACTCCAGCAGTCGGATCGGGAAGTTGACGGCATCGCGGCTCGACGCCGACATGCCCTCGGACCTTTCCTCGTTGGTCTCGCTGGCTTCGGCCTTGCGCAAGGCGATGTCTATCTCCTCGACGGAGAGCACGCCCTTGCGGACCAGGACCTGATTGATCGATGCGATGGCCATAAGCAGGCCTTCGAGTTGCAGATTGGCGACGTTCATGGCTTTGCTCCCATTGGCTAGGGTTCAAACGCGCCAATGCCTGTTCTGATCCGGACGGCGCCGTCTCGTCGGACTTCCCGGTGTGCTTCGCCAACCACCTTCCGATGCGGCAAGGAACGGGTCTTCGTGCTTTTTGCGAGTCATAACGTATTTTGTTCTTGCTTTGTGCCGGCAGCTATGCTACTGACTTGGGTATGGTGCTAATTGGCTCCAACGACCCGCCCGCTGAGGCGGGTTTTTTGTTTCAGGCTTCCTTTTAGATCAAACGTTACGTGAGCTGCCTTCCGTGAAGTCGGCGGGACAGCGCCCCCCTCTGTCCTGCCGGACATCTCCCCCTCTAGTGGGGAGATTGGCTGTCATTGCCGCTTTCGCCAATTTTGTAGGTGCAAAAAGGCGCTGCCGCCAAAGCTGCCGATCTCCCCCCTCGTGGGGGAGATGTCCGGCAGGACAGAGGGGGCGCGAAGGAACACCACCTTGGCGACCGTCTTTTGAGCACAACCTCGCGGCGGGCAAAGGAAATCGCATTTTTTTGCCGCCGCGCCACATTTTGTTCTTGCTTTGTGCCGGCAGCTATGCTACTAATTTGGGTATGGTGCCAATTGGCTCCAACGACCCGCCCGCCGAGGCGGGTTTTTTGTTTCAGGCCGGTTTGGAGACGATCACGGCGAGTGAGGCTAGCTTTCCGTCACTCAGGCTTCGGATGTAGTTGCGGCGGCGCTGCAGGAATTCCGTGCCCATGACGACTTCATTTGCCTGCTGCTGGGCCGGCGAGGGCACGATGCCGGAATTGGCTCTCTTCAGCGCCAGCTCAACATGTTCGCCGGTTTCGTCGACGATTTCGTCGATGCGAAATCCGGCATCGACAAACAGGGTTTTCAAGGTTTCCCGATCGGCGAGGTGACTGGTCGCGGGTGAAACCGCCCAGGGCACGGGATAGTATGGCTCGCCACCCGCGAGCACGGCTTCGGTCCAGATCAGCCTGCCTCGCGGTTTCAGCACGCGCCGGGCCTCGTCGATGACCGCGGCCTTATTCTCGATGTTCATGCCGACATAGAAGCAGATCGCCGCATCGAAGGTGCTGTCGTCAAAAGGCAGTTTCGTCGCGTCGGCCTGATGGAAGCGAACCTTGTCTGCCAGTCCGCTGAGTGCGGTCAGTCGGCTCGACGCGGCGACAAAGGCTAGAGTCAGGTCGATGCCGTCGACCTCGCAGCCATAGGTCGAGGCCAGAAACCTTGCCGGCCCGCCAATGCCGCTGCCGATATCCAGGATTCGATCTGTCGGCGAAGGGGCAAGACGGGCCGCATGCTCCTGCGTGGCGATCAGTTCGCGGCCATGGAACTGATCGAACGGATAGAGTTGCGCGGCCGCGAGTTTGCCGGCCGGGTCGGCGTCCGGGATCGCGGCCAATATGCGATCGACGATGTCGTCGCTGCCCTCGCTGCCGTAGTGACTGGTGACATTGCCCATGACGCGTTCCCCTCAAGCGCAATCACCATCCCATCAACGCAAGTCTCACGCAATGGCCCACCTTTTTCGCCCCTCCTTCCAGCCGTTCACCGATGAGGGTGCGAGGCCGTCAGTGCATTTTTTTCCGCCGGTGCCACATTTTGTTCTTGCTTTGTGCCGGCAGCTATGCTACTAATCTGGGTATGGTGCTAATTGGCTCCAACGACCCG
>NZ_JBVVQK010000023.1:0-105107 GCF_055811175.1 Mesorhizobium sp. WSM4828
TGCGCATCGGCCTCGCCGAATTCCACGCCATCAAGTACGGAACCAAACTCAATCTGCAAAATGTGTGAATCCGATAGTCCACAACAAGGGGAGAAGGGGAAAGCGCGCTAACCCGAAAGTGTTGCCCGCAAATGCTCGAGGATCATGGCAACCCCTTTTTGCCCCAGTTCCGCCGAGGCTTCGGAGGCGCTTGCCGTGTACCAGCCGGTGTTGTCGGCGAAGCGATCGGCATCGACCGCTTCCGGGCACAGCGCCAGCATCAGTGACGTCTCGCCGGTGCCGGCATGATCGAACGGATACTGGCTGTGCATTGAGGCCGGCATCAGCGGATGCACCTGCACCCAGTTGAAGAAATTGCTGCCCTCGGCGTGGGCGGCATAATAGTCGGCCATCGCCGCAGAGCCCCACCAGCCTTCGCCGCGGTCTTTCTCCAGGAAGCGGAAGATCGCCTGCCGGCCGGCGGCCTTGAAGGCGAGATCGGTTGGCATGCCGGCGGCAAAATTTTCGGTCTGGTGGTGAATGATGGCGTGGATGTTGCGGAAGCCGATGCGCAGCAGGCTATAGAACAGTTCTTCCGCAAATGGCGCCAGCACATTGCCGCCGACCTGCACCGAGCCGCTGCCCTCCGGTGCTGCAACCGCATAGCTCGCCGCGCCGTAATAGAAGGGCGGCAGAATGACGATCTCGGCTTCTTTTTCGAACAGTTCCAGGCTCTTGACCACCGCCAGCGTGTCCATTCCGACGGCCATGTGCTCGCCATGATATTCGAGCACACCGAGCGGCAACACGACCGGCCGGTTCTCGGCGATCGCCTTGCGGATCTGGTGCGGCAGCATCAATTCGTAGCGCATGACACCTACTCCATATTGGTGTGGCGGGCGCGCATCGCTTCCGGCGAGACGCCGGTCAGATCCCTGAGCTTCAGCACCATCACTTCGAAGAGGACGAACAGCGCGCCTTCGAAAACCGAGCCCATCGGCAGCACGGATGTCTTTTCCAGGCCCTGGTCGTCGGCCATGGTCTGAGCCGGGATAAGCAGTGTGAAGTCGGCCAGCTTCGCGGCAGTGCTGTCGGCTTGCGCGGTGAGCAGCAGGACGGTGGCACCGGCATCGCGTGCGACCCGCATCAAAGTCAGCACGGTCGAGGTCTCGCCCGGGCCGGAACTGCAGAGGAAGACATCGCCCGCGCCCAGCGGCGGCGTGGTCATGTCGCCGACGACGGACACCGGCAGACCGAGATGGTAGAGCCGCATGGCAAAACCCTGGACCTGCAGCGCCTCGCGGCCGCAGCCATAGGTGACGATCTTTTTCGCACCGGCCAGGATGGCACAAGCGGCGTCGATGCGGCTTTCGTCGATACGCTCCAGCACGGTGCCAAGCTCGTTCAGCGCAATCCCAAACAGATTTTCGCCGGCGTCCGTCATGACATTTGCACCAGCTTGCAGGTGCCGGAGAACCACTTGAATATCTCAGTCACATCTGCCCCGAACAGCTTGTTTTCATTCATGCTATCACCGCGAAAATCGGTGTCCAACGACACGCAGTGCTTTTGATGCGCCACAGCCGTGATAGTGTCACGGCAAATCGCAAATGAGGAAACGACAGCATATGAAGACACGGCATTTCGACCGCATCGGCAATGGCGGCATCAACTTCACCGAGCTCGGCTTCGGCACCGCGCCGCTCGGCAATCTCTACCGCGCCGTCTCCGACGAGGATGCCAATGCCACGCTGGAGACGGCATGGCGGGTCGGCTGCCGCTACTTCGACACCGCGCCGCTTTATGGGCTGGGCCTTGCCGAAACGCGGCTCAATCCGTTCCTGCGTTCGAAGAAGCGCGACGACTACGTGCTGTCCAGCAAAGTCGGGCGCATCATGCGCGCCTGCCCGCCGGAACAGCGCACCGGCATCGGCAAATTCTTCGACACCCCATCGCGCCGCGAGGTCTACGATTACAGCTATGACGGCGTCATGCGCTCCTTCGAAGCCTCGCTGGAACGGCTCGGCGTCGACCGCATCGACATCCTCTTCGTGCACGATGTCGACATCTTCACCCATGGCAGCAAGGAAGCCTCGGACCAGCGGATCCAGGAATTCATGAGCTCCGGCTACTACGGATTGCTGGCGTTGCGCGACCAGGGCGTGATCAAGGCATTCGGCGGCGGCATCAACGAGTGGCAGGTTGCCCAGACGCTGGTCGAGCGCGGCGATTTCGATCTGTTCCTGCTTGCCGGGCGTTACACGCTGCTGGAGCAGGAAGCGCTGCAGTCTTTCCTGCCGCTATGCCAGCAACGCGGCATCGGCATCGTTCTCGGCGGGCCTTACAATTCCGGCATCCTGGCAACCGGGCCGAAGCCCGGCGCCTACTACAACTATTCAGAGGCGCCGCAGGACATCATCGACCACGTCACCCGCATCGAGGCCGTCTGCAAGCGCCACGGCGTGCGCCTGATCGAGGCGGCGCTGCAGTTCCCGCTGCTGCATCGTTCCGTTGTCTCGGTAATCCCCGGCGGCCAGCGGCCGGGCGAAGTCGAAAGCAATCGCTCGCTGCTCGACGCGAAGCTGCCATCGGCGCTGTGGGCCGATCTCAAGAAAGAAGGCTTGATGCGCACTGACGCGCCGACGGCATAGCGCCGCTTTTTCCAACAGAAAAGAAAAACCGGATATGCCGGCTTTTCTTTTCTCTGAAAGACTTAAGGAGGCGCTTAGTTGACCGCGTCCTTGAGGCCCTTGCCGGCCGAGAACTTCGGCACGGTGCGCGCCGGGATCTTCACTTCCGCACCGGTCTGCGGATTGCGGCCGGTCGACGCGGCGCGTTTTGACACGGTGAAATTTCCGAAGCCGACAAGCCGGACATCGCCGCCCTTTTTCAGTTCGCCGGTGATGACGGAAAACACCGCATCAACCGCCGACTGCGCGTCACCCTTCGAAATACTCGCGGCATCGGCGACAGCGGATACCAGTTCGTTCTTGTTCATAAAAATTCCCTTCCATGAGAAAACCGGAATACTCGACTCATCCGGCAGGAAACGGACTTTAGAAAGAAGCGCTCCGGCAACCAAGTCGAAAAGCGCCAAGAAAGTCGAAAAAAGCCCGGAAATCCGCGGTTCTTCACATGAAAAAGCCGGGCTCAAGGCCCGGCTCTCTCTTTGTGCATTGCAACTTTAGCACGCGCTAATGCGCCAGCGATTTACCAGCCTCGTCTCCGACATCGACCACGGCCGGCGCATTAACGGGTTCGACCCACTGGATCGGTTCCGGCATGCGCACCAGCGCATGGCGCAACACTTCGCCAACGCGTGAGACCGGAATGATTTCCATGCCGCTCTTCACGTTTTCCGGAATCTCCGCCAGATCCTTGGCGTTCTCTTCCGGGATCAGCACCTTCTTGATGCCGCCGCGCAGCGCGGCAAGCAGCTTTTCCTTAAGGCCGCCGATCGGCAGCACCCTGCCGCGCAGCGTGATCTCGCCGGTCATCGCCACATCGGCCCTGACCGGGATACCGGTCAGCACAGAGACGATCGCCGTCGCCATCGCCACGCCAGCCGACGGTCCGTCCTTCGGGGTTGCGCCCTCTGGTACGTGGACGTGGATATCGCGCTTGTCGAACAGCGGCGGCTCGACACCGAAATCGATGGCCCGCGAGCGGACGTAAGAGGCCGCCGCAGAGATCGATTCCTTCATCACGTCGCGCAGATTGCCGGTCACCGTCATGCGGCCCTTGCCGGGCATCATGACGCCTTCCACCGTCAACAGCTCGCCGCCGACTTCCGTCCAGGCGAGCCCGGTGACCACGCCGACCTGATCGTCGCTCTCGACCTGGCCGAAGCGGAAGCGCGGAACACCAAGGTAATCGGCAAGATTGTCCGCCGTGATGTTGATCGTCTTCTTCTTCGTCTTCAGGATCTCGGTCACCGCCTTGCGCCCGAGCTTCATCAGCTCGCGTTCCAGGCTCCTGACGCCCGCTTCACGGGTGTAGGTCTGGATGATGCCGCGGATCGCGTCCTCGCCGACGGAGAACTCCTTCGGCTGCAACGCGTGGTCGCGGATCACCTTGGGCATCAGGTGACGCTTGGCGATCTCGATCTTCTCGTCCTCGGTGTAGCCGGCGATACGGATGATCTCCATGCGGTCCATCAAGGGCGCAGGAATGTTCAGCGTGTTCGCCGTCGTCACGAACATCACGCTCGACAGGTCGTATTCGACCTCGAGGTAATGGTCCATGAACGTCGAGTTCTGCTCGGGATCGAGCACCTCGAGCAAAGCCGATGACGGATCGCCGCGGAAATCCTGGCCCATCTTGTCGATCTCGTCGAGCAGGAAGAGCGGGTTGGATTTCTTCGCCTTCTTCATCGACTGGATGACCTTGCCGGGCATCGAGCCGATATAGGTGCGGCGGTGGCCACGTATCTCGGCCTCGTCGCGCACGCCCCCCAGCGCCATGCGGATGAACTCGCGGCCGGTCGCCTTAGCGATCGACTTGCCGAGCGAGGTCTTGCCGACGCCGGGAGGTCCGACGAGGCACAGGATCGGCCCCTTCAGCTTCTTCTGGCGGCTCTGCACGGCGAGGTATTCGACAATGCGGTCCTTGACCTTGTCGAGGCCGAAATGATCCGTATCGAGCACGTTCTGGGCAAAGGCCAGATCCTGCTTGACCTTGGAGTTCCTGCCCCACGGGATCGACAGCAGCCAGTCGAGATAGTTGCGCACGACGGTCGATTCAGCCGACATCGGCGACATCGTCCGCAGCTTCTTCAGTTCGGCTTCCGCCTTTTCGCGGGCCTCCTTGGAGAGCTTGGTTTTCTTGATGCGCGCCTCGATCTCGGCGGCCTCGTCGCGGCCGTCCTCGCCTTCGCCGAGCTCCTTCTGGATCGCCTTCATCTGCTCGTTGAGGTAGTATTCGCGCTGCGTCTTCTCCATCTGGCGCTTGACGCGCGAGCGGATGCGCTTCTCGACCTGCAGCACCGAGATTTCGGCTTCCATGAAGCCCATCGCCTTTTCCAGCCGTTCCTTGACGGACAGCGTGGCGAGCATCTCCTGCTTCTCGGGGATCTTGATGGCAAGATGCGAAGCGACCGTGTCGGCGAGCTTGGAATAGTCGTCGATCTGGCTGGCGGCACCCACCACTTCGGGCGAGATCTTCTTGTTCAGCTTGACGTAGTTCTCGAAGTCGGTGACCACGGAACGTGCCAGCGCCTCGACCTCGACCTCTTCCTCATCCGGTTCGACCAGCGCCGCAGCACGGGCTTCATGGAAATCGGGACGGTCGGTGAACGCGACGATTTTCGCGCGCGATGCACCTTCGACCAGCACCTTCACGGTGCCGTCCGGCAGTTTCAGCAATTGCAGCACGTTGGCGAGCGTGCCGATGTCAAAGATGGCATCGGGCTCCGGATCGTCGTCGGCGGCATTCATCTGGGTCGCGAGCAGGATCTGCTTTTCCTGACCCATCACTTCTTCCAGCGCCTTGATCGATTTCTCACGCCCGACAAAGAGCGGAACGATCATGTGCGGGAACACCACGATGTCGCGCAGTGGGAGGACTGCGAAGACGCCGTCGCTGGGAGCCTTGGATAATTTGGCCATTGTCCAACCTTTCATGTCGCGGCCGCCAATCGGCCAACCGCGAATCTCATATTAACGACCGGGGATCGTTCCGCCTACCACCGTTTGTGACGGGAGTTTTACAGCACAGAATTCGGCACCACGGCCTTCTGCCATTAGTTGGAGGCACAGGGGGTAAAGATCAAGGGTCAACACGGTCCGTCCCTCCAATCCGCGGCCATTACGCGGCGCCGTAGGCTGTGTGCGACAGCAAAACGGCGCCCTGCGGCGCCGTTTCAGAAAAATCCATTGCCGGCTCACGTCAGGCGCTGACGTTGCCCTTCTTTTCCTTCTGCTCGGAATAGATGTAGAGCGGCCTGGCGTTGCCTGACACCACCTCTTCCGAAATAACCACTTCGCGCACGCCTTCCAGCGCCGGCAGCTCGAACATGGTGTCGAGCAGGATCGCTTCCATGATCGACCGCAGGCCACGAGCGCCGGTCTTGCGCTCGATGGCGCGCTTGGCGATCGCCGACAGCGCGTTCTCGTGGAAGGTCAGGTCGACATTCTCCATCTCGAACAGCCGCTGATACTGCTTGACCAGAGCGTTCTTCGGCTCGGTCAGGATCTGGATCAGTGCCGGCTCGTCGAGATCCTCCAGCGTCGCCAGGACAGGCAGACGACCGACGAACTCGGGAATGAGGCCGAACTTCAAGAGATCCTCAGGCTCGACCAGGCGGAAAACATCGCCGGTGCGGCGATCCTCGGGCGAAGCGACGATGGCGCCGAAACCGATCGAGGTTTTCCTGCCGCGATCCGAGATGATCTTGTCCAGGCCGGCAAAAGCGCCGCCGCAGATAAACAGGATGTTGGCGGTGTCGACCTGCAGGAATTCCTGCTGCGGATGCTTCCTGCCGCCCTGCGGCGGCACGGAGGCGACAGTGCCTTCCATGATCTTCAAAAGTGCCTGCTGCACGCCCTCGCCCGACACGTCGCGGGTGATCGAGGGATTGTCCGACTTGCGCGAGATCTTGTCGATCTCGTCGATATAGACGATGCCGCGCTGGGCGCGCTCGACGTTGTAGTCGGCCGACTGCAACAGCTTCAGGATGATGTTCTCGACGTCCTCGCCGACATAGCCGGCCTCGGTCAACGTCGTCGCATCGGCCATGGTGAAGGGGACGTCGATGATGCGGGCCAGCGTCTGCGCCAGCAGCGTCTTGCCGCAACCGGTCGGGCCGATCAGCAGGATGTTGGACTTCGCCAGCTCGACGTCGTTGTTCTTGCCGGCATGGGCGAGGCGCTTGTAGTGGTTGTGGACGGCCACCGACAGCACGCGCTTGGCGTAGGGCTGGCCGATGACGTAGTCGTCGAGAACCTTGAGGATTTCCTGCGGGGTCGGCACGCCCTCGCGCGACTTCACCATCGAGGTCTTGTTCTCCTCGCGGATGATGTCCATGCACAGTTCGACGCATTCGTCGCAGATGAACACCGTCGGCCCGGCGATCAGCTTGCGCACTTCGTGCTGGCTTTTGCCGCAAAACGAGCAATAAAGCGTGTTCTTGGAATCACCGCTGTTGTTGCCGACCTTGCTCATTTTCCTGTCCTTTCATGGCCGCCCGCCGATGGTCTGGTTGAAAGGGCGCATATTCAATCTATCGCGGGAATCCGCTGCCGCCAGTGCCCCGGCTCCCGCAACGCATTCCGTACGAAACACAAATCGGAAAACGGGGCAATGATTCGAACAACCCCACGCAAAGCTAAGCCGTCGAAAATCAACATAGCCTTAACGTAGGCAATTGCACCCGTCGAGGGAACAGCCAATTGTGGCCGAAATGCCGCAAGCTGCGCCAAAAGCGCGTGATCCCGCCACTCATTGCCACCGCGGGGCCACCGCGGACCTATAAGGCAATACCTTCGACCGGCTCACGTGACGAAATGACCTTGTCGATGAGACCGAAATCCCTGGCCTCGTCGGCAGTCATGAAATGGTCACGGTCGAGCGTTTTTTCAATCTCATCGTAGCTCTTGCCGGTGTGCTTGACGTAAACCTCGTTGAGGCGGCGCTTCAGCTTGATGATGTCCTGGGCATGGCGCTCGATGTCGGAGGCCTGGCCCTGGAAGCCGCCGGAAGGCTGGTGGACCATGATGCGGGCGTTCGGCGTGGCAAAGCGCATGTCCTTGTGGCCGGCAGTCAGGAGCAGCGAACCCATCGATGCGGCCTGGCCGATGCACAGCGTCGACACGGCAGGCTTGATGAACTGCATGGTGTCGTAGATCGCCATGCCGGAGGTGACGACGCCGCCGGGTGAGTTGATATAGAGGTTGATTTCCTTCTTCGGATTCTCCGCCTCGAGGAACAGCAGTTGCGCGCAGACCAGCGTCGCCATGCCGTCCTCGACCGGGCCGGTGATGAAAATGATACGCTCCTTGAGGAGCCGCGAGAAAATGTCGTAGGCCCGCTCGCCGCGATTGGTCTGTTCGACCACCATCGGAACGAGGTTCATGTAGGTTTCGACGGGGTTCTTCATGGACTATCCCTTTTTGAGGATGGGATTCCGGCGCCGGAGATTTGCAATCGGGCAGAATCGGTTCTGGATCGTTATTGTGTAAATAGGATGCCGGCTCACCCTAGCGCAAGGCCGCCTCTCCTAGCCATCCGGTTAAGTCGAATCAAGGTTTCCAAAGCAAGTTTCGCCCGTCGCCGTGCCGGCAGCCCTATCCTGCCGTGGGACGGGGCGCTCATGCTGGTCGTTATTTAGCAGTTTCTTAACCACATCGCTTAACGAAAAGTGGTGAAACCGCTTTTTCCGGCCACGGCTTACCCTACAATTCAACGTTGAACTCGCTTCACGCAGTTCAAACAGGGGGAGTGCGATGATCAGGAAAGCTGCTTCCTTGGCCCTTACCGGCATCACCGTTCTCGGCACGGCGTCCGAAACGGCTGCCGGCGGACGCGCGGTCGAATGCTACGAGGAGGTCAACAGGCCGGCCGTCTACGACACGGTCTACGAGGACGTGCTCGTCAGCCCAGCCGGCCAGCAGGTGGAATACGAGGCGCCAATCTACGGGACGCGTGAGCGCGTGGTGCAAATCGCGCCGGCGCGCGTCAGCTACGAGATCGTGCCCGCCATTACCCGCACGATCTACCGCTCCGTGAGGGTCGATGACGGCGGCTATTCCTGGGAATGGCGCATCATTCATGGCCGCAAGGTGCTGTGCAAGGTCAGGCACAAGGCGCGCTATGAACGCGTGGCTGAAATCGTCGTGGTTGAGCCGGAACGCCGGCGGCGCGTTGTCCTCCCCGCCGAATACGAGAGCGTCGCCGAAGAGGTGCTGGTGCGGCCGGAGCAGCGACGCATCATCGACATTCCGGCGTCCTATCAGACAGTGGCTCGCCGCGTGGTGGTCAGGGAGGGCTCATCGAGCTGGCGGCGCGTGCATATTCCGAGGCATTGCCGATACTAGGCGCTCAGGCCGCCTCGGCCCTGAGCCATTTCTTCAGGCCGTCGACATCGCCATTGCCGACGCAGGCCGCAACCCTTTTGCCAACTGCCGCGCCGAACTTGTAGCCGTGGCCGGAGCAGGCCGAGGCGACCAGGCATTTGCCTTTCCGGTGGGCCAGGAACTTCTCGTCGGCGGTGAAGGTGTAGGCGCAGGTGACCACTTCGGTGACCTTGTACTCCGCGATGCGGGCAATCGGCGGCGAAAACAGGTTGCGGATCGCCTCACCCTCGCCCGGCACCGGCTGGCGGTTCCAGTCGGCATCGCTGGTCGGCACCCTGTGCAGGCCCGAGCCGAATTTCATGCCGGCGCCGCCTGTGGGCGGGATAGCATAGCCGTCGACAGTGCCGCCGACGTCGAGCACAACGGGTGCTGCCTGCCAGGCTGCTTTCAAATCCGCCGGCGGTTCGACATAGGCGAGCGCGGTGCGCCAGGTTTTCAGTTCGCCATCCAGCTCTGGGAACAGTTTTAGCACCCAGGCGCCGGCAGCGACGACGATCCGGTCGGCCTGCATCGTTTCGCCGCTCGCAAGCACGACATGTCCGGCGTCGGCGTCGATCTCGACCACCTTGCTGTTTTCGTAGACATTGGCGCCATTCGCGCGCAGCCATCGGGCGAGGCCCGAGGCGATCTTGCGGCAATGCAACGCGCCACCGTCCGGCGAAAAATACGCATAGCGGAACGAACCGGGCTGTAGGAACGGCCAGCGTTCGACCGCGGCGTCCGGTTCGAACAATTCGAACGGATAATTTCCCGTTTCCATGCCCTCGCGGTATTCCTCCGCCTCATCTCCCGGCTCCCGCGAAATACAGATGAAGCCGCGCGGATCGAGATGGCTTTCGCCGAGATCGGCCCACATCTCGTCCCATGCTTCATAGGCTTCGGTGATCAGCCGGCCGTAGCCCGTTCCGGCCCGGTAGGCGCGGCGGATAATGCGATGATGGTCGCCCGACGCTGCAAGCGGATTAGGAATCGGTCCCTGCTCGACGATCGAGACGAGGTGACCGGCCTTGACCAGCGACCACGCCGTCGAAAGCCCGGCAATGCCCGCACCGACCACGATCACATTCATGACAACCGTCCTTCCGCAACCGCTCCGCGGCTCACCTCACGGGAGGGCCAACATACGGTCTGGCACCAGACTGGCAAGCCGCGCTAATGATCTGGCATGACCGAATTGAAGCCGCCCTACCTTGCCTTTGATCCAGCCACACGTCGCCTGCGGCTCGATCCGCACGAGCCGGCCTTTTTCCAGAATCCATACGAGGCCTATGCCTTCCTGCACGGCGCATCGAACGCCCTCTTCTGGGAAGAATTTGGTTTCTGGTGCTTTGGCGGCTTCGACGACGTCAACCGTCTGTTGCGCGATCGCCGCTTCGGCCGCCAGAACCCGACCGGCATTCCGGACAGCCGGGGCGTCGGCCAGGACCGCACGCATCTCAGCGCCTTCGACGGCGCCGAGGCCAATTCGATGCTGGAGCTGGAGCCGCCCGTCCACACACGGCTCAGAACGCTGGTCAACCGCGCCTTCGTCTCGCGCCAGGTCGAGCGGCTCAGGCCGCGCGTCGAGGCGCTGGCCAATGAATTGATCGACCGTTTCGAACCAGGAGGAGTCGACCTGCTGCCGGCGTTCGCCGCTCCCTTGCCGATCACCATCATTGCGGAAATGCTCGGCGTGCCGGTCGACATGGGGCCGCAGCTGCTCGACTGGTCGCATCGGATGGTCGCCATGTACATGCATGGCCGCACCCGCGAGACGGAAGAGACAGCCAATCGCGCCGCGCGCGACTTTTCCGATTTTCTGCGCGGCTACGTCGCCGAGCGGCGAAAGAGGCCGGGCGAGGATCTTCTGTCGCTGCTGATTGCGGCACAGGACGACGGCCAGAAACTGTCGGAGGACGAACTGGTGTCCTCGGCAATCCTTTTGCTCAATGCCGGCCATGAGGCAACTGTCCACCAGACCGGCAATGCGGTGCGCTCGATCCTTGCGCAAGGCGGCGACCCGCGCCGCTTCTCCACCTCGCCGGAAGCAACAGCCGCGACAGTCGAAGAGTGCCTGCGCTTCGACGCGCCGCTCCACATGTTCACGCGTTATGCCTATGAAGAGATCGAGGCCGGCCCCGGGGTCATCGTGCGCCCTGGCGAGACGATCGGCCTGCTGCTCGGCATGGCCAATCACGACCCGGTGGCCTTTGCCGAGCCCTTCGCCTTCAGGCCGGACCGTGCCGACCAGAAGAACGTATCGTTCGGCGCCGGCATTCATTTCTGTATCGGCGCGCCGCTCGCCCGGCTCGAATTGCAGGTGTCGCTGAAAACCCTGTTCGACCGGCTACCGCAGTTGCATCTTGCCGAACAGCCGCGCTTGCGCGACACCTATCATTTCCATGGGCTGGAGACGCTCGCCGTGCGCTTTTGAGCATTCGGTCCGGCAGGCTCAGCCGCAGGGGTGATCAAAGCTTGATCACATACTCCTTGCGAGTCGTTTCAAGCACTTCCCAGCTGCCCTTAAAGCCCGGCCTCAGCACGAAACTGTCGTCGGCCTTGACAGTGCGCGCATCGCCGCCGTCTTCGGCGATCACCGAAACCCCTGACAGGATGTGGCAGAACTCCCACTCATCATATTCGATGCGCCATTTGCCCGGCGTTGCTTCCCAGACGCCGGCAAAGAGGCGGCCGTCCTGTTCCTCGACATTCCAGGTGCGGAATTTCGGATCGCCCGAAATCAGGCGATCCGGCGCCGGCGCGCCAAGTTCCGGCTCGACTGTGTCGACGCCGACGGACAGAAATTTCGGCGTTGCCATGGCGATCAAACCTTGGCGAGGGCCTGTTCCAGATCGGCGACGATGTCGTTGACGTCCTCGATACCGACCGAAAGCCTGACCGTGTCCGGCCCTGCCCCGGCGTTGATCTTCTGCTCGTCGGAAAGCTGGCGATGCGTGGTCGATGCCGGGTGGATGACCAGCGACTTGGTGTCGCCGACATTGGCCAGGTGCGAGAACAGTTCGAGCGCTTCGACGAATTTGATGCCCGCCGCGTAGCCGCCCTTCAACCCGAAGGTGAACACCGCGCCGGCGCCGAGCGGCGAGTACTTCTTCTGCAGCGCATTGTTCTTGTCGCCGGGCAGGCCGGGATAGGACACCCAGGCGACCTTGGGATGGTTGGAGAGCCATCCGGCGACCGCCGCCGCATTGTCGCAGTGGCGCTGCATCCTGAGCGGCAAGGTTTCCAGGCCGGTCAGGATCAGGAAAGCGTTGAACGGCGAAATCGCCGCGCCGATGTCGCGCAAGCCGAGCACACGGGCGGCGATGGCAAAGGCGAAATTGCCGAAGGTTTCGTGCAGGACGAGGCCGCCATATTCGGGGCGCGGCTCCGACAGCATCGGATACTTGCCCGACTTCGACCAATCGAACGTGCCGCCGTCGACGATGGCGCCGCCGATGGAATTGCCGTGACCGCCGATGAACTTGGTCAGCGAATGCACGACGATGTCGGCGCCATGTTCGATCGGCCGCAGCAGATAGGGGGAGGCCAGCGTGTTGTCCACGATCAGCGGCAGGCCGTGCTTGCGGGCAATGTCGCCGATTTTCTCGATGTCGACGAAGACGCCGCCCGGATTGGCCAGGCTTTCGATAAAAATCGCCTTGGTCCTGTCGTCGATCTGGCTCTCGAAGGTCGAGATGTCGTTGGTGTCGGCCCAGCGCACCTGCCAACCGAAATTCTTGAAGGCGTGGCCGAACTGGTTGATCGAGCCGCCGTAAAGTTTTGTCGCCGAAACAAAATTGTCGCCGGGCTGCATCAGATTGTGGAAGACCAGCACCTGCGCAGCATGGCCGGAGGCGACCGCAAGGCCTGCCGTGCCGCCTTCGAGTGCCGCGATGCGCTCTTCCAGCACCGCCTGGGTCGGGTTCATGATGCGGGTGTAGATGTTGCCGAACGCTTTCAGCCCGAACAGCGAGGCGGCATGGTCGGCATCGTCGAAGACGAAGGAGGTCGTCTGGTAGATCGGCGTCGCTCGCGCACCGGTCGCCGGATCCGGCTTGGCGCCGGCATGGACGGCGAGCGTGTTGAAACCGGGCGTGCGGGCCATCGAAAACCTCCCTCAATGGTGAATGGTGAATGGTGAATGGTGAATGGTGAATGGTGAATGGTGAATGGCAAAGTCGGCCAGCCCCACCCTGATTGCAAGCGGCTCATATGCCGCGTGGCCCGCCTTTCAGAAAAATCCTTCTATTCACCTTTCACTATTCACTACCTACTTCTGGCGAACGCCGAAACTCTGGAACCCCGGCCGCATCAGCGGCTTCTTCGACGACAGCACGCCTGAATTGACGCCGGTCCAGCCGATCTCGCCGGACAGCTTGCCATATTCGATCTTGGGGCAACGGTTCATCACCACCTTGATGCCGGCGGCTTCGGCGCGTGCGGCCGCCTCGTCATGGCGTATGCCAAGCTGCATCCAGATGACCTTCGGCAAGGGATCGAGCCGCAACACCTCGTCGACAATGCCCGGCACGGCAGAGGAAGCGCGAAACACGTCGATCATGTCGACAGGTCGCGGAACGTCGGCGACCCTCGCATAGGTCATCTGTCCGAGGATCTCCTTGCCAGCCTGGCCGGGATTGATCGGGAACACCGAAAACCCCTTGCCGAGCAGATATTTCAGCACGAAGTAGCTCGGCCGCACGTCATTGGCCGACGCGCCGACCATGGCGATGGTCTTCACCGAATTGAGGATGCCGGCGATGTAGGCGTTGTCGTAGGCGTCGTGGTTCATGCCTCGTCCTCATACAGCGCTTCGGCGAGAAAACCATCTGGATCATTGCAAAAATTGCGCATCATGCGGAAATGGTCGGTATCGCTAAGATCGGTGGGGTCGAGCCCGGACCGGCCGATGCGGAACAGCCGCGCGCCGGGACAGGCCATCAGCAGCGGCGAATGCGTCGCCATGATCACCTGTGCCGTGCCGGACTCCTCCATCCGCCGCAGCATCTTGAGAAGCTCGATCTGCCGCGTCGGCGACAAGGCGCTTTCGGGCTCGTCCAGGATGTAAATGCCTTGCCGGCGGCAGCGCTCCTCGAAGAATCTGATGAAGCCCTCGCCATGCGACCAGGACAGGAAGTCGGGCGGCGCCTCATGTGCGTCGATGGCAGCCTGATCGAGATAGCGGGCGACCGAATAGAAGGATTCGGCGCGAAAGAACCAGCCTGCGGTGACCTTCGGCAGCCAGTGACCGCGCAACGTTGCCGCCAGCGCCGCGCCGCTCTTGTCGATGGCGCGGGAGTGGTCGACCGGCATGTAGCCCTTGCCGCCGTCGGCTTCATCGTAGCCGGCCAGCGCGCCGATCGCCTCGAGCAGCGTCGATTTGCCGGTGCCGTTCTCGCCGACGATGATGGTGATCGGCGTGGTGAATTCGAGCTCGAATTCATGGCCGTGAAAGATCGGCAGGTTCCAGGGATATTTTTCCCAATCGACGACCCGGCTGGGCTCGATCAGGATGCGTTTGAGATAGGGCGCCTTCAGCCGCGTCAGTTGCTTGCGATGAGCCAGAGGGGAACCTCGTCAGGCCGGCAGCGAAATCGATCCGTCTTCCGAGATCGGAAAGGCCGGATTGTGCGCGACTTCCCAGATATGCCCGTCCGCATCGGCGAAATAGCCGTACCAGCCACCCCAGAAAGCGCGCCCGGCCGGCTTGACGATCTTGCCGCCGGCCTTCTCTGCCATCGCCAGCACTTCGTCGACTTCGGCGTCGGAGCGGGTGTTGTAGGCAAGGTAGATCGCCGACGGCGCCTTGGAGAAGGTAACGCCCGAATCCTCTTCGGCGCTTGGGCGCGGAAACAAGCCAAGAATGGCACCGCCCATCTGGAAGAAGGCAACGCCGTCGGTGATCCCGGCATGGCGGGTCAGGCCCATCGCCTCATAGAAGCGCGTCGCGCGCTCGAGATCGTCGGTGGCGATGGTGATGATGGAGATGCGCGGTTCCATATCCGCCTCCTATTCCTCCGGCCATTCCGGCTTGCGCTTGCCGATGAAGGCGCCAATGCCTTCTTCCGCATCGCGCGCCAGCATATTCTCGACCATGACGCGCCCGGTGTAATCATAGGCCTCGGCCAGCCCCATTTCCGCCTGCTCGTAGAAGGCTTCCTTGCCGATCTTGACGACCAAGGAGGATTTGGACGCAATGGTTTGCGCGTATTTGGTGACAATCTGATTCAGATATTCGCGCGGCACGACGCGGTTGACCAAGCCGAATTCCTTGGCGGTTGCCGCATCGATCGTCTCGCCGGTCAAAAGCATCTCCATGGCGTGCTTGCGCGAGACGTTGCGCGACAGCGCCACCATCGGCGTCGAGCAGAACAGTCCGATATTGACACCAGGCGTGCAGAAGGTCGCTTCGTGCGAGGCGATTGCGAGATCGCAGCTGGCGACCAGCTGCAACCCGGCCGCCGTCGCCAAGCCGTCGACTTCAGCGATCACCGGCTTAGGATGGCGAACGATTGCCTGCATCAGTGAGGCGCAGGCGGAAAACGTCTTTTCGAAGAAGGCCCTGCCGCGATCGGCATCGGCGCGATGCGTGCTCAACTCCTTGAGGTCATGCCCGGCGCAGAACACTTTGCCGGCCGCCCCAAGAACGATGACGCGGACGGACTTGTCGGCCTTGGCGCGGTCGAGTTCCGTCGTCAGCGCCGCCATCACAGCGAGCGAAAGAGCATTGGCAGGCGGATTGGTGAGCGTCAGGCGCAGCACGCCCTTGTCCAGCCGGGCGGCGACCGGCCCTTCGGCAACGGCAGGCTTGATGGCGACGATTTCGGCCATGGGTCGTTCCTCCGCGATTCCGGATCGGTGATCGACTAATCTAGTATGCGGGTCTCGCTTCGTCCAACACTCCGCTTCTGCCATAATGAATGGCTGTTGCCAGAAACCGCAGGCTGCGCTCATACAGGCAGGCGCAAACGAGAGACTGACATGCCTGCCCAAAGCAATCTCAAACCGATGCTGACGGCTGCCGAAATCAACGCGCTGATGGCGACCGTTTTCCCGCAGCTCAACGACCAGTTCACCTTCTACGAGGCGTTGGAGGTGTTTCCAGGCGGCTGTGTCGTGCGGCTGAATGCCGACGAGCGCCATTTGCGTCCCGGCGACACTGTGTCGGGTTCGGCGCTGTTCACGCTGGCCGACATAGGTGGCTATGTCTGTGTGCTCTCGCATGCCGGGCCGGATGCGCTTTCGGTTACTACCAGTCTCAACATCAATTTTGTCCGCAAGGCCGAGGCCGGGCCGATCGACGGCCATTGCCGCATCCTGAAGCTGGGCAAGAACCTGATGGTGTTCGATATCGACATCGTCGCCGGCCCGGAGGGACACACGGTAGCGCACGCAACGGGCACCTATTCGATCCCGCCAAGGCGGATTCCGGCCTAATGCTTTCTATTGAATTTTTTTGTTGATGTGTATATATGTGCGCATAGGTGATATTTGCTTGAGCGTGACAGCCGCAAAATCGTGAAGCGTCTCAAGGATGATGGTTTCGAGCTGGTTTCCGTACGCGGCTCGCATCACAAGTTCCGAAAGGGCGAGATCGTGGTGATCGTTCCGCATCCGGAGAAGGATCTACCAACCGGTACAGCTCGCGCCATCGCCAAACAAGCGGGCTGGATATAGGTGACCTGAAGCGTCTTGGAGGCCGAGATGAAGAACTATTTCGCGTTGATCGATAAAGATCCCGACAGCGCGTTCGGCATTCGCTTTCCAGACATTCCGGGCTGCTTTTCAGCCGCGGACGAGGCGGAAGACATCGTACCGAATGCAGTCCAAGCGTTGCAGTTGTGGGCGGAGGACATGCCTGTTCCCGAACCGTCCAGCCATGAGGCGATCGTCGCGCTTGCGGATATACGCAAAGCACTTGCTGAAGGAGGCTATCTGGTGTCGGTACCACTCATCGACAATGACAGCGCCGTCGTGAGGGCGAATGTAACTTTCGAGCGCGGCGTCTTGCGGGCGATCGACGCTGCGGCGCGCGACCGAGGCATAACGCGATCTGCATTCCTCTCCAGCGCAGCTCGCAAGGAAATCGAGGCAAAGCACTGAGATTTGTCTGACACAGAGCCAAGTCGTGATGTGGTAAAATGATACCTTTAACTCAAGTATTTGTTTTTGTTTAGCTTTATCTTCTGGCAGGCATTTCACGCGCCTTGACGCGATAACCACCCTCCCCTATAAGCCCTCACGGAACAGCGGCCCGCAAAGGCCGCCGTTTTGTTATTGGCGACGGCAAGTGCCTTTGCCAATCCAAGCAACAAGAAACGCCTTCTTTTGAAGGTCCGAACCGAAAGCAACAATCCATGGCAACCTTTTCGCAGAAGCCTGCGGATGTGGTGAAGAAGTGGGTGCTGATCGACGCCGAGGGTCTCGTCGTCGGCCGTCTCGCCACTGTCATCGCCAATCATCTTCGCGGCAAGCACAAGCCCACCTTCACCCCGCACGTCGACGACGGCGACAACGTCATCGTCATCAATGCCGACAAGGTGGTGTTCACCGGCAAGAAGTTCACCGACAAGGTCTATTACTGGCACACCGGCCACCCCGGCGGCGTCAAGGAGCGCACCGCGCGCCAGCTGCTCGAGGGTCGTTTCCCCGAGCGTGTCGTGGAGAAGGCCGTCGAACGCATGATCCCGCGTGGCCCACTCGGCCGTCGCCAGATGAAGAACCTCCGCGTCTACGCAGGCACGGAACATCCGCATGTCGCCCAGCAGCCCGTCGTCCTCGACGTGGCCAAGCTGAACGCCAAGAACAAGAAGGTTTCGTAAGATGGCTGAGCTTTCCTCGCTCGCAGAACTCGGAACTGCCACCGGCAACACCAACACCCAGCCGGCAGCACCCGTCCATGTCCAGAAGCTCGACAAATCGGGCCGCGCCTATGCCACCGGCAAGCGCAAGAACGCCATCGCCCGTGTCTGGGTGAAGCCCGGCTCCGGCAAGATCGTCGTCAACGACAAGGTGTTCGCCGAATATTTCGCACGCCCGGTCCTGCAGATGATCCTCAACCAGCCGATCATCGCCGCCAACCGCGCCGGCCAGTACGACATCGTTGCCACCGTCATCGGCGGCGGCCTTTCCGGCCAGGCCGGTGCCGTGCGCCACGGCATCTCCAAGGCGCTGACCTATTACGAGCCGGCGCTGCGCGCCGTGCTCAAGAAGGGCGGCTTCCTGACCCGCGACAGCCGCGTCGTCGAGCGCAAGAAGTACGGCAAGGCGAAGGCCCGCCGGAGCTTCCAGTTCTCGAAGCGCTAAATACCCTATTTTCTATCGATTTTTCAAAGGGGCTGCGTATTCGCAGCCCCTTTTGTTTGTCGACATGGCAATCCCGCATCTTCAGGTGACCCAAAGTAATATTAGTAGTATCTTAATTACAGGTGCGTTCCAGACCCCAGGGCAGCAGCCAACTTCAAAGAGCGGGAGCTGTGCACGTTGCGACGCGCCGGCAACCTGACGCTCGCGAAGGAGGAGGCAATGCGCATCCATTCCAGCAGTGTATTTCTAGCAGCTGTCGCCGTGACTTGGGCATTCGCCGCGCCTGCGGCCGATAAAAGCGACGAGCAGCTGATCGAGAATGCGATTACAGCGGCACCGGAGGCTGTCGGCAAAAACGCCGCCGTCGTGAATTGGGAGATGAAGACGTTGAGGAAGGGCACCAACGGCTTCACTTGCATCCCGGACGACCCTGGCACTCCCGCAGACGACCCAATGTGCACGGATGAGAACGGCATGGCGTGGATGCACGCGATCATGTCCAAGAAGGAGCCGCCAGCAGGAAAGGTTGCCTTCGCCTATATGCTGAAGGGAGGCGATGCGGCCAGCAATACCGATCCCTTTGCAACCAAGCCGCCGGAAGGGGCCAAATGGCTGCATGACGGTCCGCACGTGATGGTCATGAATGCACCGGACTTGATGGCGTTGTATCCCCACGAGCCGAGTCCGACGCAGCCATATGTCATGTTCCCCGGTACGCCGTACGCGCACCTGATGATCCCGGTCAAATAGTCCAAGCAAGACCTGCCGCGAAGCATAGCGGGAGGTCACCTGAGGGAAGGGAGCCGCGCTTATTTTCGGGCGCGGCTCTCCCGGATGTCAGGGCTGGCCGGCCGATACCTTGATGAAATCGATAAACGCCCGCAGCGGCGCCGGTACGAGGCGCCGGCCAGGATAATAAAGGAACGGCCCGGAGAAGCTCTGCCACCACGGTTCAAGCACCGGTTCGAGCGCCCCGCTCTCGAAGTGAGGGCGCAGCCAATCCTCAAACAGGCTGACGATGCCTGTGCCGGCGATGGCTGCATCGACCTTGAGGTCGGTCGCCCCGCCCAGGGTCACGAGAAGCGGCCCACTTGGGTCGACCCGCACCACCTCGCCGTCGCGCTCGAACTCCCACGGCGGCATCGCACGGCTGGCAAAGCGGCCGCGCAGGCAGGCGTGGCCGAGCAGGTCGCTCGGGTGTTGCGGCCGGCCATGACGATCCAGGTAGGCAGGGCTGGCGGCTGTAGCGAAGCGCTGCACGCGCGGTCCGATCGGCACGGCGATCATGTCCTGCTCCAGCCGCTCGTCATAGCGGATGCCGGCGTCGCACCCCGCCGCCAGCACATCGACAAAGCTTTCCTCGGCGATCACCTCCAGCCGGATGCCGGGATAGGCGGCAAGGAACCGCGGGACGATGCCGGGCAGGACCAGCCGCGCCGCGCTGACCGGCACATTGAGGCGCAGCGTACCTGCCGGCCTGTCGCGAAAGCCGTTCACCACGTCGAGGGCCGATTCCACCTCGATCAAGGCAGGACCGAGCCGCGCCAGCAGGCCTTCGCCGGCTTCCGTCAGGACAACGCTGCGGGTCGTCCGGTTGAGCAGCCTGACACCGAGCTGCGTCTCCAGGCGCCGCACAGCCTCGCTCAAGCCGGACGCACTGCCGCCGCTGGCGCGTGCCGCATCCCGAAAACCTCGGGCGCGCGCTACGGCCACGAAGGCGTTAAGATCCCCGAGATCGATCTGCATTGTTCGTCATTCCGCACAGCCCGTGCGAATTGTACCCAATTATCATGAGATCGGACAGCGTCTATCTGTGCACCATTCCTGAAGGAGAAAGACCATGTCCAGCGTCGACCAGTCCGGCACATTCATCCTCGGCGACCGCAGAGTGAGACGGCTCGGCTACGGCGCCATGCAGCTCGCAGGGCCCGGCGTCTTCGGCCCACCAAAAGACCGCGACGCGGCATTGGCCGTGCTGCGCGAAGCCGTCGCGCAAGGCGTCAATCACATCGACACCAGCGACTTCTATGGCCCGCACGTAACCAACCTGTTGATCCGCGAAGCGCTCGCACCCTATCCCGACGACCTCGTTATCGTCACCAAGATCGGCGCCCGGCGCGGCAAGGACGGATCGTGGTTGCCGGCCTTCTCGGCCCAGGAACTCGCCAAGGCCGTGCACGACAATCTGCACAATCTCGGACTCGACGTGCTGGAGGTGGTCAACCTTCGGGTCATGTTCGACGCGCATGGCCCCGCCGAAGGGTCGATCGAGGCGCCGCTTGCGACGCTGGCCGAGCTCCAGCGCCAGGGCCTTGTGCGTCACATCGGGCTGAGCAACGTCACCGCTGCGCAGATCGCCGAAGGCCGCAGGATCTGCAGGATCGTGTGCGTGCAGAACCAATACAATCTGGCGCATCGGGGCGACGATACCTTGATCGACGATCTGGCCCGCGACGGCATCGCCTATGTGCCGTTCTTCCCGCTTGGCGGCTTCAACCCGCTGCAATCGTCGACCTTGTCCAAGGTCGCGGCACGCCTCGGCGCCACGCCCATGCAGGTCGCGCTCGCCTGGCTGCTTCGCCGCGCGCCGAACATTCTTCTGATTCCCGGCACGTCTTCAGTTGCGCATCTCGGGGAGAACCTCGCCGCGGCGGAACTCGAACTGTCGGACGATGTTCTCAAGGAGCTGGATGGCGTGGCGATGGCCGCTTGACCTGCGGACGAGGCTCGAGGTGCCTCCAGCCGGTGTTGGAGACTGGCGAAGGCGGTGATGAGCCAATCTCCCCCCTCGTGGGGAGATTGGCAGCGCGACCGCCGCTCCTAGTTAATGCTGGCCGTATTCGCCGGCTCGGCCGGGCGCTTCTCACCGGCATAGGGCACGCGAAAACCGTTCGCCGCCAGCCAACCGATGGCGGCCCTCGGTTCGTCGGTCTGGATGATGGTGGCGCCGCGCTCGACCCAGAAGCCGTAGGTCTCGCGCGGCAGGCTGGCCGCGACCGCCAGCTCGTCGCCGCGGCCACCGGCGAGGAAGCCGCCCGGCTTGTTGACGATGGCGTAGGTGTCGGCCCAGATGTGCCAGTCGCCCCTCACCGCCAGCGCGCGCATGTGCGGGCTGAACAGCGGACCGCCGTTCTCGGTCAGCGTCTCTGATCCTGCGCGCCAGTTGATCATCTCGACCGCGCGCACCGGGAAGGCCCGGCTGACTTTCTCGGCAAACATGGCGTCGCGAACCGCGTCATCGGCGATGATCGGCATGAACTGGAAGCCGCTGCCGATCGCGTCCATGGCAGCCCTGACCGTAGTGATCCGCTCCGCATTCCACAGGTTCTCCTTGACGATCACCTGTTCGGCCATGCCGAGGTCGCGCGCAACCGCAATCATGCCCGCCAGGCTATCGACATCGAGCTTGTTGTCGAGATTGACGAGGATCCTGTCCCTGGTCGCCATCAACATTTCCCCCAACGTCGAGACCGTCTCGCCCGTAACGGCGCCGGTGCCTTCGATCACCAGCCGGCAGGTCTTGAGTTCGGCCAGCGTCCGCTTGACCACCTCGCCCCTACAATTCGTGGTGCGGTCGAGCCAGCTGTCATGCATGACGACGAATTCGCCGTCCTTCGAGCGCCTGATGTCGACCTCGACGATTTCGGCGCCCATTGCGATCGACGCCTCGACGGCGGCGATCGAGTTTTCGGGATAGAGCGTCTTGCCGGCCTGCATGCCACCTGCGCGGTGCGCGGCCACGATCACATGGTCGCGCCATTGGTTGGCGTGCTCGAACCGCTCAAGAATCTGCCTGGCGCGCGTTTCGCCTGCCGATGCATGACCAAGGGAGACCGCCAACGCCGCGGAAAGCAGAAGGCTCAGCCAAATCGTTCGCATGAGAATCGCTCCGTACCGGGATCGCACCCCCCGTTAAGCGATGCCCGTGACAGGCAGGTGAACGAAGCCGGCTTGCAAAATGCCGGAAAATCAGGTCAGCGCCGGCCGAAGCAGCCGTCGGCGGCTACTTTCGGTTGTTTGCCAGGCAGTCTCCTGGCCAGCCATGCGGGGTTTGCCTGGCGAGCAAGGATTTGTGACCGGATCGAATGGCCATGATCCTCCGCAGGGGTCGCAATTCTGAGAATTATGTCCAATAAGGTTGCGCGCCGACGCACAGGAGATCGCTTCATGCCGCCAAGGACCATCGATCACGCCTTCACCACCCGCTCCAGGACGGGTGCGTCGTTCGAGCCGACCTATGCCGGCGCGCTGTCGTTCATGCGGCGCAAATATTCGAAGGACGTGAAGGGCGCCGATGCAGTGGTGTGGGGCATTCCCTTTGACGCCGCGGTCACCAATCGGCCGGGCGCGCGTTTCGGACCGCAGGCGATTCGCCGCGCCTCGGCCATCCTCGACAACGACCCGCAATACCCGTTTTCGCGCGACCTGTTCGAACGTCTCGCCGTGGTGGATTATGGCGATTGCCTGCTCGACAGCGGCAATCACCAGAAGACGCCTGCTACAATCGAGCGCGAGGCAGCGAAGATCCTGAAATCCGGCGCCTTTCTGCTGTCACTCGGCGGCGATCACTTCGTCACCTGGCCGCTGCTCAAGGCGCATGCCGCCATCCATGGCCCGCTGGCTCTGGTGCAGTTCGACGCACACCAGGACACCTGGCCCGACGACGGCAAGCGCATCGATCACGGCTCCTTCGTCGGCCGTGCGGTCAAGGAGGGCATCATCGACCCCGACCGGTCGATCCAGATCGGCATCCGCACCCATGCGCCCGACACGTTCGGCATCAAGATCCTGTATGGCCATGAAGTGGAGGAAATGCGTGCGTCCGACATCGCCTATGCCATCGTCGACCGTACCGGCGGCAAGAAGACCTACGTCACTTTCGACATCGATTGCCTGGATCCGGCTTTTGCGCCCGGCACCGGAACGCCGGTCGCGGGAGGCCCATCTTCGGCAAAGATCCTGTCGGTGCTGCGCCAGATCAACCAGATCGATATCGTCGGCGCCGACGTCGTCGAGGTTGCGCCAGCCTATGATCACGCCGATATAACGGCAATTGCCGGGTCGATGGTGGCCATGCACTATCTCGGGCTGCTGGCGGAACGAAAGGCGCGGCTCGAGGAAATGAACCAGGGCAATCACAGCGTTGCCGGATTGAATCTGGCAAGCGGCATATAGCTTTGAGATAACAGGAATTTTGGCAAGCAATGAAACCGAAAATCTTCATCGACGGCGAGCACGGCACCACCGGTCTGCAGATAAGGGCGCTGCTTGCCGAGCGCGGCGACCTGGAAATCATCTCCATCCCGACCGAGCGCCGCAAGGAGACGGCAGCGCGCGCCGAGTTCCTCAACGCCGCCGATGTCGCGATCCTCTGCCTACCGGACGCGGCCGCCAAGGAAAGCGTTTCGCTGATCGCCAATGACACCACCAAGGTGATCGACGCCTCGACGGCGCATCGTGTTGCCGATGGCTGGGAATACGGTTTCGCCGAAATGGACAAGGACCAGGCGAGGAAGATCGCTTCGGCGAAGCGCGTCGCCAATCCGGGCTGCTGGCCGCAAGGACCGATCGCGACGCTGCGGCCGCTGGTTGCGGCGGGGCTGTTGCCGGCCGATTTTCCGGTCACCGTCAACGGCATTTCCGGCTATTCCGGCGGCGGCCGGCCGATGATCGAGGATTATGTCGCCAAGGGGGAGGATGCGCCGGAATTCCTGCCCTACGGGCTGACGCTGCAGCACAAGCACGTGCCTGAGCTCAGGACCTATGCCAAGCTTTCGCACGATCCGATCATGCAGCCGGCGGTCGGCAATTTCGCGCAAGGCATGATCACGGTGGTGCCGCTGCAACTCGGCGGCCTCGACCATGTGCCGACCGGCGCCGAGCTGCATGCGGCGATCGCCGATCATTTCGCTTCCATCGATGGCGGCGTGGTCGAGGTGGCGCCGTATCTGCATCAGGAACGCATGCCTGACATCGATCCGGAGATCTATAATGGCACCAACCGGATGAAGCTCTACGTCTTCGCCAATGACGATCGAGCGCAGGCGCTGCTGCTTGCGGTCTACGACAATCTCGGCAAGGGCGCCTCGGGCGCCGCCGTGCAGAACATGGATCTGATGCTCGGCCTCTGAATGGATGCGCCGGCATTTCCAAAGCGCTGGAAGGTCGGCGCGCCCGAACTCGTCGCCGAAACGTTCAGCAGCCGCGTCTGGAAGGTCGCGCGTGAGGACGGCTCGCCGGCAATCGTCAAGGATCTAAAGCCTTTCGACGATGTCGAGGACGAGTTGCGTGGCGAGCATTTCCTCGCCTGGCGATGCGGCGAAGGCGCGGTGCGGCTGCTCGGCAGCGACGGCCACCGCATGCTGCTCGAATACGCCGGCGAAACCTCGCTGTCACAGATCATTGCGGATGAGGACGACAATGCCGCCACCGCCATCGCGGCGGAGGTGATGGCCAAGCTGCTGTCGCCGTCGACGCACCCTGCCCCGCCTGACCTTCAGCCGCTGCGGACACGGTTTTTCAGCCTGTTCCAAAAGGCGAAGGCCGATCGCGCCGCCGGCGAAAAGAGCCTGTATGTCGAAGCTGCCGAAATCGCGGAACGGCTGTTGTCCAATCCGCATGACGCGCGGCCGTTGCATGGCGACCTGCATCACGACAACATCATGCACGGTCCACGTGGCTGGCTGGCGATCGATCCGAAGGGCGTTTTCGGCGACCCGGGCTTTGATGCCGCCAACATGTTCTACAACCCACTCGACCGAGACGATCTTTGCCTCGATCCGCGGCGGATCGCCCATATGGCGCAAGTCTTTGCAGCAACGCTCGGCCAGACGGCGCCCGCCATACTGGACCACGCTATCGCCTTTGGCTGCCTGTCGGCTGCATGGCACCATGAAGATCGCAACGCGGTCGACGAAAACCGCGAGCTGGCGATTGCCGCGGCAATCCGGCGGGTGCGGCTCAGCCTCTGAGAGCAATCTCGTGGGGCAGCGGGTAAGCGCCCCTGGTACCGCGCCAATGCGCGGCGGCGAAGCCGAGCAGAACCAGCGCGAATGCCTGATGCGCCAAGGCCATGTGGAGCGGCACCTGCATCAATAGGGTGCCGATGCCGATCGACGCCTGCACCACGACAATCAGGAACAGCAGCGTCGCACGCCGGGCATGCGTCGTGCCCGGCAGGCGCCGGCGTGTTGCAATCATGTGCCAGAGCGCGACCGCGAAGATCGTTTCGGCGCCGGCCCGGTGGACGAACTGCACCGTCTTCGGATTTTCGAAGAAATTGCGCCATGCCGGCTCGAGCAGCAGCAGGTCGCCGGGCACCAGCTTGCCGTCCATCAGCGGCCAGGTGTTGTAGCTCAAGCCGGCGTCTAGCCCGGCGACCAGCCCGCCGAGATAGATCTGGACCAGCGCCAGCAGCACCAGGACGCCGGCCAGACGTTGCGTCGAGCGGTCGGCGGCAGGTTCCGAGTGCGGCGCCAGCCCACGCGCGACCACCATGGTCGCCGTGAAGATAAGTGCCGCCAACGTCAGATGCATCGCCAGCCGGTATTGGCTGACCGAAACGCGGTCAGCCAACCCGGACGCCACCATCCACCAGCCTATCGCGCCCTGCAGGGCGCCGAGAAGGAGGATGCCCGACAATTTCGTGCCGAGGCCCCGCTCGATGCGGCGCGTCGCCCAGAAGAACAGCAGCGGCAAGGCGAAGACCACGCCGACACTACGCGCCAGGATGCGGTGCACCCATTCCCACCAGAAGATCGATTTGAACGCCTCGATGCTCATGCCCTTGTTGAGTTCGGCATATTGTGGGATCTGCTGGTAGCGCAGGAACTCCTCCTGCCACTCCGCATCATTGAGCGGCGGGATGACGCCGTGTATCGGCTGCCATTCGGTGATCGACAGGCCGGAATTGGTTAGCCTTGTAGCGCCGCCGACCAGTACCAGCGCAAACAGCACTAGGAGCACGACATAGAGCCAACCGCGTACCAGCGCGCGGTTGCGAAGGTCGCGATCGCGGGCGGCGAAAGGCGCGGCATCGGATATGGCAGCAGCCATGGATTTGTCCCGGCAGTTGAAGTCGCGGATTGGTGAACCATCGCAACCCGGCTTGCAAGACCAGACAGCGCGGCACGCCGTCGCGCCGTTTCCGGCGGGTTGCGCGCATCGAATGTTCGGCCTAAGCGATAGCGGTCAACGAGATCGCGCCATGCCCATTCGCCTGAAAAAGCTGATCGGAAGCTTCCTGCTGGTAGTGCTGGTCACAGTCTATGCGCTGGTCGCCTCGATCGTGGCGGTTGCGCAGTTGTCGCAGTCCGGGCCGCTGGCGCACTTCCTCTTCTTCCTGCTCAGCGGGTTTTTGTGGGTGCTGCCGGCGATGGGCATCATCAAATGGCTGATCCTGGAGCCGCGGCCGAAGGGGCGAGGCAACAGTTAGATCGTCACAACCGTCTTGCCGGCATTGGCCAGCGGCGTCGTGACGCCCGACAACATTGTTCGGATGTGGGCGACGCTCTGATAGCGGCCATTGACCGAAATGCGCGGCAGGGCATGCAGGAAGCCGGCATGCTCGGCGCGGAGTATGCCGTGGCGGGTCGTCACCGCCGAGGCATAGCCGGCATCGCGGACTAGGCCGACTTCGCGGCGGCCGACGGCGCTGGCATAACCGTAGGGATAGGCGAAATGGCGCGGCTCCTCGCCGAGTTTGGCCTGCAATATGCGCTTGACGTCGCCGATCTCATGTCGCGCATCGCTCTCGGAAAGCCGCTTCAGATTGCAGTGATTGACGCTATGTGCGCCGATCGTCACCAGCGGGTGCTCGGCCATGGTGCGGATCTCGTCCCAGTTCATCAGCGTGCTCGGGCGCGGACCACCCAACACGATGCCGTTCGAGCGCGCCAGATCCCGCAACACCGCGCGCTGGTCCTGCTCGCGCACCTTCAGCGTCAGATGAGCGTGCAGGCGCGCATTGGCCTGGACCTTTTTTCCGGGACTCGAGCAGTCGATCGTCACTGCGCCATCCGGCGTCGTCAGAGTCAGGCGATCGCGCGCATTGACGATGTCCTCGACCACGTCCCACCACAAATCGGCAGCGCCGTCGATGAGTCCCGGCGCGACATAGATGGTGATCGGCGCGCCGTGTTTCTCCAGCACCGGCAGCGCCTCGGTCATGTTGTCTCGATAGGCGTCGTCGGCGGTGATCGTCGCAAACTGGCCGTCCTTGTCGCCAGCCTTGATGCGCTCGATGGCCTCGTCCAGCGTGACGAAACTGTAGCCGTTCGCCTTCATGTCGGCGATCACGGCGTCGAGAAACCCAGGCGCGATGTTCAAGTGGCGGTTGACGCCGTTCGGCTTTTCCGGCGTCGCGGTGACCCGATGCAGCATCAGGATGGCGCCGAGGCCGCCGATAAATGGTTTAGCCAGCGGAGCGAGACCGGAATAACGGGCGAGATTGAGCGCCAGTTTGCGGATTGCCTCGCCCCCGTCGATCATTCATTCACCTTTTGCGCCTAAGCTCATCAAGCATGGAATGCGCCTGCGCGGACCCCCAATCGCGACGAATACGCCCTAAGGATTGAGGTATGGTTGACGCCACCGCGTCATTTGACGGCAATCGGCTGGCAAGCAGCGAGGCGTCGCCGTGTGCCTTGCCGGCCGGCAAGGCCGGCCTGTCAACCTCGGTCGCCGATGGTGCGGCGCTGGCGGCGTACGCAGAATTCTGCCATTCGGCGCTTTTTGCCCCGGCGCAGAGCGCAGGCTGGATCCTGAACTGGGCCGCACATACCGGCGCCGACGTTGTCGTTGCGACGCTGCGCGCCGACGACAGGCCGGTCTTCTCGTTGGCGCTGGAGGTCACCCACAGTGGAGCGTTCCGCATCGCCCGCTTCATGGGCGGCCGCCATGCTAACGGCAATTTTGCCGCCGCCGACCCGCAATGGCTGGCGAATGCCGATAGTGCGGCGATCCGCTCGATGCTGGCTGCGATTGCCAAGGCGCGGCGCGACATCGATCTTGTCGCGCTGGAGCGGCTGCTGCCCGATCTCGACGGCGTTGCCAACCCGCTCTCCGCCTTGCCGCATTTTTCGAGCCCCAATCTGTCGCTGGCCGCCAGTCTTGTAGGAGGATTTGATGCGCTGCTCACCCGCGTGAGCGGCAAGCGCAGGCGCAAGAAGCATCGCTCGCAGGCGCGCAAGTTCGAGGCCGTCGGCAGCTATCGTCGCATCGAGGCGAGGACCGCGGACGAGGTGCACATGCTGCTCGATGCCTTTTTCGAGATGAAGGAATTCCGCTTTCGCAAGATGGGTATCGCCAATGTTTTCGGTGAAGCGGAGGTGCGCGCTTTTTTCCGCTCGCTGTTTACCGACGCGCTTCAAGAAGAAGATCCGTCCTTCGTCCTGCATGGGCTGGAAGTCGCCGGCAAGCTCCGTGCTGTCACCGGATCGAGCCGCTCGGGCAAGCGGCTGATCTGCGAATTCGGGGCGATCGCCGAGGATGACCTCGCACACACCAGCCCGGGCGACTTCCTGTTCTTCGAGAACATCCAGGAAGCCTGCGAGGCGGGTTTCAAAATCTATGATTTCTCGGTCGGCGACGAACCCTACAAGCGATTGTGGTGCGATGTCGAAACGCAGCATTTCGAGGTGCTGGTTCCGCTGACGCTGAAGGGTCGTGCGCTGGCGCTTGCGCTCAGGCACGGCGCAAGCCTGAAGGCATTCATCAAGCACAGCCCAATGGTCTGGAAGCTGACCAAGCTGCTGCGCCGCAAAGCGGTGGGGCGGACAGCACCGGCCGCAGGCGAAGACGACAGCTGATTTCGATTTGAGAAAACTACCTCAGGCGGCCGAGCGCCGTCCCGGCATTGGCCCCGGCGCCACATGGCCGATCGGTGTGACCAGCGTCAGGTCGGGATAGCCGCTCTCGATGAGCGCGACCGCGGCCTGCGTCACCTCGTCGTCCGGCTCCAGCATGGAGAGCAGGACCTCGGTCCCCTCGCCCACCAGGCGGCTGATGCCTTGCGCGTCGGCCGGCCCGCATTCGACCACGACCAGATCATAGGCGGTGGTCAGCGACTGCATGATGATCGGCAGCCGGTCGGCGGCGCGCATGGCGCGGACCGGATCGGCTGTGCCGACCGGAATAACGTGGCAGTCCGAATAGAGATCGGGGTGGATCACATCGCTGAACTGCGCTTGCGAGGCGAGCAGATCGGTGATGCCCGGAAACAGCCCGCTGTCCAGCATCGGCCGCGAGGCGGCACCCGAAGCGGTGAGATCAAGCAGCAGCACACGTAGCCCGGCGTCGGAGACTGCGCGCGCCACCAGCACCGCCGAGGCGGCCGCCTCGTCGCCTTCCGGCGACACGAATATGGCGCGGGCGGCACCGGTGGCGATCAGTTTTTCCGCGGCCTTGTCGATGTCGACCTCGCCGAGGACAGAACGTGCCGGTTCAATGTCTGCAGCAGCCATTTCAGAGTACTCCGGTTCGATTTTCTCGGCAGCCGCTTCCGCCACCGCGACGGGTTCCGGCTCCACTTTGGTCTCGATAATCTTGTCGTCGTCGGTCTCATCGATCTCGGCGGCTGCCGGTTCGGGCCGGGCAATCGGTGGGTCGGGCTCGGCCATTACGCGTTCGGCCTGGACAGCCGGCATCGCAACCTGCTCGATGCGCTCGAAATGGGCACCGGCGGCCGGACGCATGGCGCGGCCGGAAAACAGTTCCTGCAGCAGCGTGACGATCGCCATGATGAGCAACGAGCCGACAAAGGCCGCACTGACAATCGGACCAATCTTGGGGAAATAGGGTTCGGCCGGCACCTGGGCCTCCGAAAATACGCGAGCGTCGACGGGCAGGTAGTTGCGATCCTTGCGTGCGGCCGCCTGGAGATAGCTGGACGAATAGAGATCGAGCTGCTGACGCTTGGTCGCGGCATCACGCTGCAGCGCATCGAGTTCCACCTGCTCTTCGCCGGCGCGGGCGGACGCCGCCTTCAGCGTGTTAACGTCTGCCACGAGTTGAGCCTCTCGCGCCTTCGCCGTCTCGGCCTGCGCCATCAGACCCTTCATGATCTTTTCCGCTTCGTTGCGGATCTGGCGGTCGAGATCGGCGAGCTGCGACTTCAGCGCGCGGATGCGCGGATGGTTGTCGAGCAAGGTGGTGGAAAGGTCGGCGATGTTATTCTTGAGTTCGACTTGCCGCTCGCGCAGGCGCTGGATCAGTTCGGAAGACAACACCTCCGGAACGGCATCCAGCGAGCCGCCATTGCGCAACGCCCTACGCACGCCGTCAGCGGTCGCTTCCGCCGAAGCGCGGTTGGCGCGCACCCGTGACAGTTCGCTCGACAATTCGGACAGCTGCTGAGTGGCAAGCACCGAATTGTTGCCGCCCATCAAAAGATCGGACTGCGCACGGAATGCGGCAACCTTGGCTTCCGCCTCCTTCACCCGGTTCTGCAGATCCGCGATTTCAGGCGCCAGAAAGTCGGTGGCGGCGGAATTCGATTCGAGCTTGGCATTGCCCTTGGAGGCGATATAGGCGTTTGCAATGGCGTTCGGGATCGCGGCGGCAAGCTTTGGATCCTCTGACGAGAACTCGATTGCGATCGCGCGGGTTTTTTCAACGCCATAGACGTTGAGCTTCTCATGCATTGCGTCCAGCACGCGCTCTTCCAGCGGAATCTCGAACGGATCGCTTTTCAAGCCTACAAGGACAAGGGCGCGGCTCAGCGTCGACATCTTCAGCGCCTCGTCGAATTCGGGCAATTTCGCCAGGTTGAGCTTCGTCGCCACCTGCTTGAGGATGTCGGGGGACGAGATGATCTGGACCTCGGTGGCCACAGCCTCTTCGTCGGGAATCGACCGCTCGTTGCCGTTGGCCCCGGCTGGCCGCGTGAACTCCGATTCTCGAGGCCCGATCTCCAGCTTGGCTGCCGCCTTGTATTCGGGCGTTGCAAGCCAGGCGAGCGCAAAGGCCAGGCCGGTTACAACCAGCGCGACGAAAAGGATCCGCAGCCAGTTTCGCGCCAGGCTGGCGAAAAGCTGCCTGAGATCGACGTCGACATCTGCGGCCGCGGATTGAACGGACATGCATCCCTGCTCCGGTACTGAGTCAGCATGCACCGTAAACAACTATGGTAACTCAGCCGTTAATATCGCGGTAAGAACCTGTCAGGCTCTACTAACAAGCCGCAAACAAGAGGCTGAAAACCATCTGCATTTGTCGATCCGGCCCGTATCGGCCGCGCGCCTTTACCGGCCATTAACCCTAACAGGATGATAACCGAGCTCGATCGTTAAGGTTTGCCGCAGAGTCGCCGGCTATTCAAAGGTACGTGTCCGCTCATGAAAAGCACTGCTCCCCTTTTCCGCGCGCTGCTTGCCGTATCGATGCTTTCGGGCTGCTCCAGCTACCGGCCGACGCCGGCCGCATTCCATGAAGTTCTCGACCAGCCTTATCGCCTCGGCGCCGGCGACCGTGTCCGCGTAACCGTGTTCGAGCAGGAAGGACTGACCAATACCTACAGCGTCGACCAGTCCGGCTATCTCTCGCTGCCGCTGGTCGGCAACGTGCCGGCGCGCGGCCACACCGCCCAGCAGCTCGAGGGCGAGATCGCCGAGAAACTGCGCCAGGGTTATTTGCGGGATCCCGATGTTTCGGTCGAAATCGATCGCTACCGGCCGATCTTCGTCATGGGTGAAGTGGGTGCGGCGGGGCAGTATTCCTATGTTCCAGGCCTGACCGTGCAGAAAGCCGTCGCCATCGCCGGCGGGTTCACGCCGCGCGCCAACCAGGAAAGCGTCGACATTACCCGCGACATCAACGGCAAGGTAATAACCGGACGCGTGGTGACCTCCGACCCGCTGTTGCCCGGCGATACAGTCTATGTTCGCGAACGCCTGTTTTGATGTGCTGACCAAGTGGCGGACACACTCAGGATCGTCCACTGCTTTCGCTCACCGGTCGGAGGCATCTTCCGGCATGTGCGCGACCTGACCGAGGCTCAGGTCGCCGCCGGCCATGCCGTCGGCATCGTCTGCGATTCGACGACGGGCGGCGATTTCGAGGAACGGCTGTTCGAACAGATGAAAGACAGCCTGGCGCTCGGCATTCACCGCACGCCGATGCAGCGGCATGTCGGGCCAGGCGATCTCGCCTCGGCCCGGCGCACCTACAGGATCATAAAAGAATTGCGGCCGGACGTGCTGCACGGGCATGGCGCCAAAGGTGGCGCCTATGCCCGTCTGTTCGGCTCATTGTTGCGGGTATCCAGGTCTCGCGTAGCCCGCCTTTATTCGCCGCATGGCGGCTCGCTTCACTATGACGAGACCACCGCCATGGGGAAGCTGTTCTTCGCGCTCGAGCGCTTCATGGCTCGCTTCACCGATTGCCTGCTGTTTGTTTCCGATTATGAGCGGCGGACTTATCGCCGGAAGATCGGCGAGCCGCCCATTCCGAACGCTCTCGTCCACAACGGCCTGCGCGCCGCCGAGTTCGAGCTGGTGCGGACCGAGCACAAGGCGGCTGATCTCCTCTATATCGGCATGATGCGAGACCTCAAAGGCCCGGACATCTTCATCGATGCGCTGGGGCTAGCCGCGACCCGACTTGGTCGCCCGTTGACGGCGCTGATGGTCGGCGACGGCGACGACCTGCCGCGCTATCGCGCCCAGGTAAATCAGCTCGGCCTGGACGTCGGGTTCCTGGCGCCGATGCCGGCCAGGCTCGCCTTCACGCTGGCCGAACTGGTCGTCGTTCCCTCGCGCGCGGAAGCCATGCCCTATATCGTTCTGGAAGCGCTCGCCGCCGGCAAGCCGATCATCGCGACGTCGGTCGGCGGCATACCGGAAATCTTCGACACCGGCTCGCCTGCCCTGATCCGGCCCGACCCGCGCGAACTTGCCGATAAGATAAGCGCCGCATTGGCCGATCTCGACACCTACAGAGGCCTGATGCCCGGCCTCACCGACCTCAAAGCACGCTTCGGCGCCGATGTAATGGCCGCCGAAATCGAAAAGGCTTATTTCGCCGCGCTCAAAAAATAGAGCAACGGGTTTCCACCGGGCTGCTCCTGGTGAAAGCGTCTCCAAAGCCATCTGTTGTTTCAAGGGTTTCTTAGCTCTCTTTTGCTATTCACCTGAGGGAAACCTACGGACGCCCCATGAACGAAATCGACCCCGCGCGCCGTTTTTCGCTAGACGCGGTGCGCAAATTCGACGCCCCTGCCGAGAACAATACGGCCGGCGGCATGAACGATGTTGCCCGCCAGGTCGCCTCGCAATACCGGCGCGATACGATGTCGCCGATCATGGTGAGCGGCGTCCTGCGCATGGTGGAATTCGCGCTGCTGATGGTGTCAGGTCTTGCCGTCTATTTCTACTATGTCGGTTTTTTCAACTATCTTGCCTGGCAATACTCACTGACGATCGCCGCCACCTCGTTCCTCGCGGTCGTTCTGTTCGACGTCACAGACTGCTACCAGATCGTCGCGCTGATGCGGCCGATCGCCAATTTCGGCCGTCTCCTGCTGGTCTGGGCCGGAACATTCGCCTTGATGGCGCTCACCGCCTTCACCATGAAAATGTCGGAAGACTATTCGCGCCTGCTCTTCGGCACGTGGTTCGTCGTCGGTTTCGTGTTGATCCTGGGTCTCCGCCTGGTGATGTCGAAGCTGATCAGGCGCTGGGCGCGCGACGGGCGGATGGAGCGCCGCGCCGTCATCGTCGGCGGCGGCAAGGCGGCGGAGGTACTGATCCGCTCGGTGGAAAGGCAGCCCTACAACGACATCCGCATCTGCGGCATCTTCGACGACCGCGGCGACAAGCGGTCGCCGCCGGTTGTCGCCGGTTATCCCAAGCTCGGCACGATTTCCGAACTCATCGAATTTGCCCGCATCGCGCGCATCGACATGCTGATCGTATCGCTGCCGCTGACCGCCGAATCGCGCGTGCTGCAGTTATTGAAGAAGCTGTGGGTGCTGCCGGTCGACATCCGGCTATCGGCGCATTCGAACGCGCTGCAGTTCAGGCCGCGCGCCTATTCCTACATCGGCTCGGTGCCGATGCTCGATATCTTCGACAAGCCGATCAACGACTGGGATTCGGTCGCCAAGCGCGCGTTCGACATCGTCTTTTCGATCATCGGCATCATCGTGTTCTCGCCGGTGATGCTGGCGACCGCAATCGCGATCAAACTCGACAGCAAGGGGCCGGTGCTGTTCCACCAGAAGCGGCACGGCTTCAACAACGAGATCATCGACGTCTACAAGTTCCGGTCGATGTACACCGACAAGGCGGACCCGACGGCGAAGCAGACCGTGACCAAGAACGATCCACGCGTCACCCGCGTCGGCCGCTTCATCCGCAAGACCTCGATCGACGAACTGCCGCAGTTCTTCAATTCGCTGTTCGGTTCGCTGTCGCTGGTCGGGCCGCGTCCGCACGCCATTGCCGCGCAGTCGCACAACCTCCTCTACAATGAGGTGGTCGACGGCTATTTCGCCCGTCACAAGGTCAAGCCCGGTGTGACTGGCTGGGCGCAGATCAATGGCTGGCGCGGCGAGATGGACACCAACGAGAAGATTCGCATGCGGACGGAATACGACCTCTATTACATCGAGAACTGGTCGCTCCTGTTCGACTTAAAAATCCTGTGCCTGACGCCGATCCGCCTGCTCAATACGGAAAACGCGTATTGAGCGCGACGGCTTCTGAATTGCCGGCGGCGGCGGTCAACGCCAAGCTGATTGCACTGATTGCGTCGGGGGCGGTTTTCCTCGGCGTCTTCCTGTCCGGCTTCGTCATTGCCGAGCCCGCGCCGTACGACCTCTATATGATCGGGCTGATCGTGGTGTGGCCCTTGTTCGGCCTGCGGATACAGCGCGCGGCCGTGCCGCTGCTAGTGCTGCTGGTTATCATGAACATCGGCGGTATGATCTCGATGACGCAGATGTCGGACCTCGCCGGCACGCCGCTCTATCTCGCCGTCTCGCTGTTCCTGGCCCTCACCGCGGTTTTCTTCGCTTCCGTAACGGCCGTCCGGCCCAGTCTCTACCGGGTGATCTTCGTCGCCTATGTGGTGTCGGCGGTGCTGACTTCGCTGGTCGGCATAGCCGGCTATTTCCATGCCTTTCCAGGAGCGGAGATCTTCACCAAATACGACCGTGCCGCCGGCGCCTTCCAGGACCCGAACGTGTTCGGGCCTTTCCTGGTGCTGCCGGGCATCTACCTGCTCTACCTGCTGCTTACCGGCTCGGTCGCGCGCATGCCCCTATTGGCGGTGCCGCTGCTGATCATCACCGCCGGCATCTTCTTTTCTTTTTCGCGCGGCGCCTGGGGCATGTTCGCCGTTTCGGCGATCCTGCTGACCGGTGCCTTGTTCCTGCAGAGCGCCAGCGGCAAGTTCAGGCTGCGCGTTGTGGTCATGACCATCGCCGCCGTCGGACTGCTGGTCATCGCGATGATCGTCATCCTGCAACTGCCGGGCGTCGCGGAGATGTTCTCGAACCGCGCGCAACTCGAACAAAGCTACGACACCGCCCGCCTCGGCCGCTTCGCCCGCTACACGATCGGCTTTCAGATGGCACTGGAGCATCCGTTCGGCATCGGCCCGCTCGTCTTCGGCAAGATGTTCGGCGAGGACACGCACGACATCTGGCTGAAGATGCTGATGGATTACGGCTGGCTCGGCTTCGTGTCGTTCCTGACGCTGACGTGCTGGACGATCGCCGCCGGCTTCCGAATTCTGCTGCGCAACCGGCCCTGGCAGCCTTATCTTCTATGCGCCTATGTCGCCTTCATCGGCAATATCGGGCTCGGCACCTTCATCGACATCGACCACTGGCGCCATGTCTACCTGCTACTCGGCCTGATCTGGGGTGCCATCGCGCTCGAATACCGCCACCAGTGGCAGTTGCGGGCGGCGCAGCGACCGGCAATACCCGTTGCTGTTGCTTCAGGCAGGACAGCAACCGAATTCGGTTGACCGGAGCCGGTCTATCACGATACATCGCGACCGGTCCGGAGTGTAGCGCAGCCCGGTAGCGCACTTGACTGGGGGTCAAGGGGTCGTCGGTTCGAATCCGGCCACTCCGACCATTAAAATCCAAAGGCTTAGCCAGTTTTCCCCCAAACTGGCTATACAGACAATAGCCGCATTGCAGCCAGCGCAGCATACGCAGGCGCGTGATCTCATGAGGAATCGATCACGCATCACTCGTGCGCGAGGCAGGGATGCTGAAGTCTAGCCAAAAGCCCGCCGAGAAACCGCGCGGTAGTGGCTAGGTATGGTTTGGTAACCTTCACCGTGAGCCGTGTTCAATAAAAAAGGTCCCGCCGCACATGCCAGAACGGCGGGACTCGATCAGGCGCCTTGCATCAGGCAGGGGTGACTCGGGGGTTGGGCATGCCCGGTGCGCGCGGATCGTAGTGAACCCTAGGCGCATCAGCTGCATTGCGTCCACCAACCGTCGGTTGGAACGAACTAATTCAATGCGGACGGCTGGCCTGGCCTGAACAGGCGCGCGCTCAAGGCGTAGTTTCTTCCCGGGGAGGAGCTTTTTGGTCAGGACAATCAGGATAGGGCAATTCTTCACACGGAGGGGGCCGGTCGCGAACGCTGCCATAATATTCCGCGAGTTTTGCGAAACCATAGGCAAAGGCGAAAATAAGCGCGAGGACAACCGCTATTCGGACGGCCATACCGTATTGTAGCAGGATCCTTCCATTGGAGCGCGCGGCGTTTTGGTACGTTTGAATGTTGAGTTCGAAAAAGGTTGGTTTTAGTTGAATCGCCGTCGTCCGCAGTTGCAAGGGCGAGCGGACGCTTCGAAGATGCCACGCGCTTTCGCCCTTTCGGGAGAGATGCAATGTCGCTTCAAGGAGTTGCCTGTCCTGCCGAGCTGACCATGTTAACCAAAGCACTCGATGCCCGATGCCGTGAATTGGGCCTCGCTGACGGCGATCCAGGCAGAGACGTGCTCGGCCGCAGGGTGATGGATTTGTTCGAAAGTGGTCAGCTCAGCGCCGAAGATTTGAGACTGGCTCTGAGCGGCGAGATCTTTAACGCCAAGAATCCTCCGGCCGCAGCCGGTGGGCTTTGATACGGCAAGCGGCTATCCGCGCAGCCATTTGAATTACTGGCCCAGCGTAGGCTTCCGTGTGCGCAAGAGCGCGTGTGAACAAATGTGATTTTGCGGTCGGTGCCAGACGGGCTAACTTTACCCATCGAACGAAAGAGGAGAATGATCATGAAGACATTCCTCGCAATGGCCGCGGCACTGACCATGTCCATATCAGCTGCCTCTGCGGACTGCCCCGCGCATTCCAAGGTCCAGGCATCGGTTGACACGCAGACGAAGACAGCGAGCGTCGAGAAGGCCGATATGTCGACTGCCACGGACGCTCAGACGATCAAGAAAGAAGAGCCACAGAAGACCGAATAGCGGTAACGCTCAGCGGGTCCCACGACCCAGATAAATGGCTACTGGCAAACATCCACCCATTCGGCGCCAACGAGTTCCGCCATGCGTTGCGGGCTGAGCCGCACGGCGGCGTTGGTTGCGCCTGCGGCGGGGACGACTTCGTCAAAGGCGCGCAGCGAGACGTCGCAATAGACCGGCAGCGGTGACGGCAGGCCGAACGGACATACGCCGCCGACGGGATGGCCGGTCGCGGCGAACACCTGCTCGGCGTCCAGCATTCGCGCCTTACCGCCGAACCGGTCCTTGAACTTGCGGTTGTCCAGCCTGGAGACCCCGCCGGCCACGATCAGCATCGTCTGGTCGCCGGCGCGCAGGCAGATCGTCTTGGCGATCTGCGCCGGCGCTACGCCATGCGCTTCGGCGGCAAGAGGTACCGTCGCCGAGCTTGCCTCCGTGACGATGACGTCAATGTCGGGCGCGTGGGCGGCGAAGAAGGCGCGAACGGATTCGAGGCTCATCTCCAGCAATTTCCGTCTGGCGTCGCCGTGGCGGCCGGCAAGTCTACTACGCGGCCGAAAAAACGAAGCCCGCCAGGGCGACCCATGGCGAGCTCGTGGAATAAAAGCATGGCACGCCGCTACGACACGGATCGCCTTTTGGCGGGCAACACGGCTTCATCAAACAGAGCGCTTTCCGGAAACTGAAGCGCGGAGGCAATACGCCGACGTTTCGAGGGATCGGCATCCTTGCCGCTTTCAATGTCGGCAATCTCATAGGCTGCCAGCCCGCACGCCAGGGACAGCTCTTCGATGCTGTATCCACGGGCTTCCCGGGCGGTTCGGACAGCACTGCGTTCAGGCGTAACCGCGCTCGCCGCCAGTTCGGAGTAAGGTTCGCGTTTTGCTATTTGGGGCATTGGCAACTCCGTGGGATGAAAGAGTTAGATCAAATCATGTTGTTGCCTGAGACGATCGGGAGAATGCCCGCTCGCCGGTGATTTGCCAAGCATCAAAGATAGCGTCACGGCATCGTGAACCGACGCCGGAATGAAGGCGGATGCCGGCGAGCCGACATCTGGCCGGATCGTCGGCAGACACAGTCCGGAAACAAAATTCTACAGGCCGGAAAAACTGCCGAAAAACTCCAAGGCGATAGTCCCAACTGCAGCGCTCGAGTCACCGACCTGAATCAGTGACGCTCAAATTCCGCCTGCGCAAAAAGGAAACGATGTCATGAAGAAGCCTCTTCTCTCCGCCCTTGGACTTGCAATCGCACTTGCCCTTTCAATGCCGATCATCGGCGCAAGCAGCGCGAATGCAACGACGATGCACACCACCGTCAAGAAGCATCACCGCCATCACTACCATCACCGCGTCCACCACTACCGCCACCACCACAAGAAGGTTGTGGCGAAGAAGTACTGAAAACACCCTCGGGCGAACGACCGGCAAGCAGGCGTTCTGGTCCTTGATTAAGGGCGGCGCGCTTGCCGGGTTTGCCGTGTCGGCGAAAAATGGCGGCGGTCCGCCGACCACCGCCGTCTGCCTATCTCAACGTGCCGACCTTGAACGCGCTCGCGGCGCGTTTTGCTGCCGGCCAGTGAGGAACAGACTGGCGACGAGCCCGACCAGAACCAGCCCGACAGCGGCCGCTGTCGCCGGGTGATCTCGGGCGGTCTGCTCGATCGCCCGGCCTTGCCTTCTGATTGCCGGCAAGGCGTGACCGAGCCGCTCAGTGATATCCGAATAATAATCCGACGCGGTATCGCGCCCGTCTTCGTAAAAGGCGCCGCCCTGCTTCAACACGGCTTTCTTCAAGGTGGCCAGTTCCCTGGTCAAGGCCGCGACCTGCTTGTTCAGATCGGTGTCGGAGATGCTCGAAGCGATGCCATGACGTACTTCCTTCATCTGCAGAAGGAAGCCTAACGCATGACCCCGAAGACCGTTCCGGTCAACCCGGCGGGCTCTAGCGAACCTGATCGAGCAGGCGCTTGCATTCCAGGAGGTCGAATAGCGCCTCCTGCAGCAAAGCGCGATTGTCACGGGAAAGTTTTGACGTGTCCGGCGGAACCGGGCCTTCCTCGTCGGTCTTGCCTATGCCGAAAAAACGACGGCTGGGTTTCACCCTCGGCTGGCCGACCAGCATTTCGTCGTCCGGGCCGCGCGGCTGCGCCGCTTGCGTCAGCGGTACCGTGTCAGCCTGTCGGCGCTGCGAGATCGCCTCGACCGCCGCCATGTCGCCACTGCCGACGGCGATCAGAAACTGGTTGCCGTTCTCGCGCAACAGCTTCTGCACGCCCTTGATCGTATAGCCCTGATCGTAGAGCATATGGCGAATACCCTTGATCAGCTCGACGTCCTGCGGACGGTAGTAGCGGCGGCCGCCGCCGCGCTTCATCGGCTTGATCTGGTTGAAACGCGTCTCCCAGAAGCGCAGCACGTGTTGCGGCAAATCCAGATCCTCCGCGACTTCGCTGATGGTGCGGAAAGCATCGGGGCTCTTGTCCATGGGCGAATCCTCACGCTAGAACATGATCGCGAAAGGCGGGAACCGGTTCGGGCGACATCACGCTTAACAAGGAGAGCAGCTTCCCGTCCCGCCGGAACGGATCACACCCAAATACCGATCCGGCCTACCGAATCGCATCTTATTTCAGCGGTTTATGAAACAATATTCAAGCCCGGCGCAAAAGCAGGGTTCGTTTTTCAACCGAAGCCTTGAGCATGATTCTCGGCAAAGCGGGAGTGGACGTCTACTTGCTGCCCTTGGCTTTGCTGCTTTGATGGGAGCGCAGGATACGGTTCTTCAGCACGTTCGATGATTTGAAGGTCATCACCCGGCGCGGCAGGATTGGCACTTCCTCACCGGTCTTTGGATTGCGCCCGATGCGCTCGTTCTTGGAGCGGACATGGAAGGTCGCGAAGGACGACAGCTTCACCGTCTCGCCGCGAACGATCGCTTCGCAGATCTCATTCAACACCGCCTCGACAAGCTCGGCCGATTCAGTACGTGACAGCCCAACCTTGCGGTAAACGGCTTCGGCGAGGTCGGCGCGCGTAAGTGTCTTTCCCCCCATACGAACCGTCCCATCAGCTCAAAAACATAAATCGATACAAGCAACGGCAGAACCTAAGTAATTGATCCGTCAAGGTCAAGGACCCGAACCCGATAGTTCGGCACTTACCAGCGGAGCAGAACCGCGCCCCAGGTGAAGCCCCCGCCCATCGCCTCGAGCAGCACCAGGTCACCCTTTTTGATGCGACCGTCGGCGACGGCCGCGGACAGTGCCAGCGGCACGGAAGCCGCCGAGGTATTACCGTGCAAATCGACGGTCACCACCACCTTCCGCTCCTCTATCCCGAGCTTTTTGGCCGAAGCGTCAATAATTCGTTTATTGGCTTGATGCGGCACGAACCAGTCGAGATCGGCGGCGCCGATGCCGGCCTGTGCGAACGTCGCCTCGATGACGTCGGTGATCATGCCGACCGCATGCTTGAACACTTCGCGGCCTTCCATCCTGAGGTGCCCGACCGTTCCTGTGGTCGACGGCCCACCGTCGACGAAAAGCTTGTCTTTGTGGATGCCGTCGGAGCGCAGGCTGGCTGCCAGAACGCCTCGGTCGGCGATGCCGCCTGCCCCCGTGCCTGCTTCCAGCACCATCGCGCCGGCGCCGTCGCCGAACAAGACACAGGTCGAGCGGTCGCTCCAGTCGAGAATACGCGAAAACGTTTCCGAGCCGATCACCAGCACCCGTCTGGCCAAGCCGCCGCGGATATAGAGGTCGGCGGTCGTCACAGCATAGACGAAGCCGGAGCAGACCGCCTGCAGGTCGAAGGCAAAACCGTGGTGCATGCCGAGCCGGTTCTGGATCTCGACCGCCGTCGCGGGAAAGGTGTTGTTGGGCGTCGAGGTCGCCAGCACGATCAGGTCGATGTCGTCAGCCGTCAGGCCGGCGCTGTCGAGGGCTGCGCGCGCTGCCGCCTCGCCCAGCGAGGCCGTCGTCTCGTCGTCGGCCGCAATGTGGCGCTGGCGAATGCCGGTGCGCTGGACGATCCACTCGTCCGACGTCTCGACCATGCCTTCGAAATCGGCATTCTTCATAATGCGGCGGGGCAGCGCGGCGCCCGTGCCGCGCACGACTGATCTGATCAATGCTCTTTCCTATTCCTTTGCGTCGATGACGACGTCGGATTTCCGGATTGTCTGGGCATTCGGATTGCGGGCATGGAACAGGTCGAGATCGGCCTCGATGCGATCAAGCAGATTGTTGCGCACCATGTCGTAGCCAAGCTCGATCGCCGCCGCAAAGCCATCCGAATCAGCCCCGCCGTGGCTTTTCACCACGATGCCGTTCAACCCGAGGAAGACGCCGCCATTGGAGCGGCCGACATCCATCTTCTCGCGCAGGCGATCGAAGGCGGTCTTGGCGAAGATATAGCCGATCCTGGCCATCAGCGTCCGGTTCATCGCCGCGCGCAGATAGCCGGCGATCTGCCTGACCGTGCCTTCCGCCGTCTTCAGCGCGATGTTGCCGGCAAATCCTTCGGTAACGACGACGTCGACACTGCCCTTGCCGATGTCGTCACCCTCGACAAAGCCGTGGTAGTTCATCGAGGCCATGTTGGCCTCGCGCAGCATACGGCCCGCCTCCTTGACCTCCTCCTGACCCTTGATCTCCTCGACGCCGACATTGAGCAGACCGACGGTCGGCCGTTCGATGCCGAAAACCGAGCGCGCCATGCCGGTGCCCAGAATGGCAAAATCAACCAGTTGATGCGCATCCGCGCCGATGGTGGCGCCGACGTCCAGCACCACGCTTTCGCCGCGCAATGTCGGCCAGAGCGCCGCGATTGCCGGGCGATCGATGGTCGCCATGGTGCGAAGGCAGAATCTCGACATTGCCATCAGCGCGCCGGTATTGCCGGCTGAGATGCAGGCGTCGGCAGTGCCTGCCTTGACTGCCTCGACGGCCTTCCACATCGATGATTTCCAGCGGCCATGGCGCAGCGCCTGGCTCGGCTTGTCGTCCATCCGCACTGCAATCTCGCAATGGATGAACTCGCTCACTTCCGCCAGCTTGGGGAATTTGGCGAGTTCGGGCCTTACCACTTCTTCACGCCCATAAATGACGAAGCGTATATCCGGACGGCGGGTGGCGACAGTCATGAGCGCCGGGACGACCACGCTTGGCCCGTGATCGCCGCCCATGGCATCGATGGAAATCCTGATCACGCGGTGTTCATCTCACGGTTGCTTGGCCAGCGGGCTTGCCAAGGTACGGGGCTCGCGAAGGTTCGGCGAAAATAACGGTTTTGGGCTGCCGCACAACCAACTTTTCTCAAATTGGGTCAGCCATCAGGATTTTCCCAACAGTGATCTGAGCTTCTGCTGGAATTCATTCTCCACAGGCTCGGCATCGCCGGCTGCTTCCAGCGACACACCGGGCTTGCGCGGATAGGGATCGATCGCCAAGCCAAAGAACTGCTCGGCAAGCGCCCCGACGTCGATCGTATCGCCCGAAAAGGTTTCCGGGCTGTCCGGGCCTTCGGCGTCGAGCAGGATCTCACCGCCGCCGTCGAAACCTTGCCGCCCGAGCTTGGATTGCTCTGGCAGGAACAGCGCCTCGACCGGCTCGTCGATATGCGCCTCGACCGGGTCAAGGGTGACGATGCAGGCCTGCGTTATATCGGCCTCGACATGGCCGCTGACTTTCACTCCGTTGCGCTTCCAGGGCTCGACCAGGAGTTCGACGCGATAGTTTTCGACCGAAAGCAGCTCGTGCTCGGCGGCCAGCAGGGCGCGCTGCCCGGCGTCGGCATCGATCACCACCGGCAGCCCCTTTTGCGGCAGCCGGGCGACGTTTGCCCGGAATGACACTGGGCTGTGGGTATCAGGATGTTTCATCTTCGCCTCCACTTCGCCACCTTCATTCGGCCTGCCGTCGCTCAAGCGTTGGCCACGGGAAATGCCACCGTGCCGGAAACGATCGATTCGGTCGGCTGTTCCGCGAGTTGCCTGGATGCATCGGCGGCATAAAGTGCCAGTTGCGACGCTTGCGGCCAGGCGCCGGCATCCGGCCGGACATTGCGGGCAAGGGCGGCGGCAAGCGCATCATGGTCATTTCGTTGCAGCGCATCATCATAGGCGGCAGTACGGCCATAAAACATCTTCGCCAGTTTCCGCATGCGCTTCGGCACGCCGACGTCGCCAATGCCAAGTTCCCGCAACGAATGTTCGACATCCATGAAGAACTCGTCGATCACCACCTGCGCTACCTCTGCCGCGGCACCGCCCTCGCCGCGCAACCGGTGCTGGAACAGGAACATGTGCAAGGACAGCATCTCGAAGCGGCCGAGCGGCGTGTCCGGCACGTTCCAGGCGGAATAAAACACCGTTTGCCGCGCCGCCGCCACGATTTGTGCGTAAAGCGCCTCGGTGATAGCGCGGTTGGCATGACGTTCGCGGCCAAAGAGGCGCTGGAACATTAGAGGGTGGTCTCCCGGGACCGTTTGTTGAAGTGGCCTTGTTGCATCGGCAAGCAAGCTGGTTTACCGGTTTTGCGGCCCAGCGCAAGTTGCGGCCAGCTTATGGAGTTGTAGTTGCGCGCGCTGAAATTCAAGTCGACTTTCCTGCCCAGGCCCGGCGGTGCGGTTTCGCTGCTGGTGATCGCTGCGGCACTTTCCGCCTGCAATTCGTCCAAGATGATCGGCGATCTCAATCCGAGCGAGACGCTGACGCAAGGCTACGTCATCGACCAGCAGTCGATCGACCTGGTGCCGGTCGGCTCAAGCCGCGAACAGGTGCTGCTGGCGCTCGGCACTCCCTCGACGAAGGCGACCTTCGATAACGAGGCCTTTTATTACATTTCTCAGACGCGCAAGCGCTATGTTGCCTTCGACAAGCCGCGGCTGGTCGACCAGCATGTGCTGGCGGTCTATTTTGGCGATGACGGGCGCGTCACCCAGATCGCCAACTACGGCTTGAAGGACGGCAAGGTGTTCGACTTCATCTCGCGCACCACGCCGACCGGCGGTAAGGACCAGAACTTCCTCAGCCAGATCATCAGTGGCGCCAGCAAGCTGGCGCCTGGTGTTCCCGGCGCCAGCGGCGGCAGCACGCTCGGCGGCACCTGATCCACCCCGGCGGTATCGGCTTTCGTTCCTTTCGCTTCCCCGTAAGCGGCACATCTCAGGCAATGAAAAACCCGCGGGAGCGATCCCGCGGGTTTTGTCTTGAGTCGTAGCGGCTGAGCTTAGCCGTGCGCGAGCACGGCCAGCAACAGCAGCGCGACGATATTGGTGATCTTGATCGCCGGGTTGACCGCCGGGCCGGCAGTATCCTTGTAGGGATCACCGACCGTGTCGCCGGTCACCGAGGCCTTGTGCGCTTCGGAGCCCTTGAGGTGCTTGAGGCCGTCCTTGTCGACGAAACCGTCTTCGAACGACTTCTTGGCGTTGTCCCAGGCACCGCCGCCGGAGGTCATCGAGATGGCAACGAACAGGCCGTTGACGATGACGCCGAGCAGCGAGGCGCCGAGCGCGGCAAAGGCGGATGCCTTCGAACCGGAGGTCAGGAGGACGCCGAAATAGACCACCAGCGGCGCCAGCACCGGCAGCAATGACGGAACGATCATCTCCCGGATCGCTGCCTTGGTCAGAAGGTCGACGGCGCGCGCATAGTTCGGCTTCGAGGTGCCGGCCATAATGCCCGGATCCTCGCGGAACTGCTTACGCACTTCCTGGACGATAGCGCCCGCGGCGCGGCCGACCGCGGTCATGGCGATGCCGCCGAACAGATACGGGATCAGGCCGCCGAAGATCAGGCCGGCGACGACGTAAGGATTGGAGAGGTCGAAGGAGACGTCGCCCATGCCCTGGAAGTACGGGTATTTGTCGCCATTGGCGGCAAAGAACTTCAGGTCGTTAGAGTAGGCCGCAAACAGCACCAGCGCGCCGAGGCCGGCCGAGCCGATGGCGTAGCCCTTGGTTACCGCCTTGGTGGTGTTGCCGACAGCGTCGAGCGCGTCGGTTGACTGGCGCACTTCCTTGGGCAGGCCGGCCATTTCGGCAATGCCGCCGGCATTGTCGGTGACCGGGCCGAAGGCATCGAGCGCGACGATCATGCCGGCGAGGCCAAGCATCGTCGTCACCGCGATCGCCGTGCCGTAGAGGCCGGCGAGCTGGTACGTCGAGATGATGCCGCCAACGATGACGATCGCCGGCAACGCCGTCGCTTCCAGCGAGACCGCGAGGCCCTGGATGACGTTGGTGCCGTGACCGGTGACCGAGGCCTGGGCGATGGAGTTCACCGGACGCTTGTTGGTGCCGGTATAATATTCGGTGATCACCACGATGAGGCCGGTCACCACAAGGCCGACGAGGCCGCAGATGAACAGGTTCGTGCCGGTGATGGCCATGCCGGCGACGGTGCCGATCTCACCCCAGCCGATGCATGCCGAGGTGGCGACGGCAAGGCCGACGATCGACAGCAGGCCGGTGACGATCAGGCCCTTGTAGAGCGCGCCCATGATCGATCCGCTGGAACCGAGCTTGACGAAGAAGGTGCCGACGATCGAAGTGAGAATGCAGGCGCCACAGATGGCCAGCGGATAGAGCATGGCCGCGCCGAGAACGGCGGTGCCACCGAAGAAGATGGCAGCGAGAACCATGGTGGCGACCACGGTCACCGCATAGGTCTCGAACAGGTCGGCGGCCATGCCGGCGCAATCGCCGACATTGTCGCCGACATTGTCGGCAATGGTCGCCGGATTGCGTGGATCGTCTTCGGGAATGCCGGCTTCAACCTTGCCGACGAGATCCCCGCCGACGTCGGCGCCTTTTGTAAAGATGCCGCCGCCGAGACGAGCGAAGATCGAGATCAGCGAGGCGCCGAAGCCGAGCGAAACAAGCGAGTCGATGACGACGCGATCGTTTGGCTGCAGACCCATGAACTGGGTCAGGATCAGGTAGTAGATCGAGACGCCGAGCAGGGCCAGGCCAGCAACCAGCATGCCGGTGATGGCGCCCGACTTGAAGGCGATCTCGAGGCCGGCAGCGAGGCTGTTGGAAGCTGCCTGCGCGGTCCGCACATTGGCGCGCACCGAGACGTGCATGCCGATGAAGCCGGCGGCACCCGATAGAACGGCGCCGATCAGGAAGCCGATGGCGGCGGTGATCGAAAGCAGCCACCAGGCAAGCAGCAGGACCACGACGCCGACGATGGCGATGGTGGTGTACTGGCGCGCCAGATAAGCTTGGGCGCCTTCGCGGATGGCCGCGGAAATTTCCTGCATGCGTGCATTGCCCTGATCGGCCGCGAGGACCGAACGTGTCGCCCAGATGGCGTAAAGGACTGAAAGCAGACCGCAGGCGATGACAGCTGAAATTATGGTCATTGCCGAATTTTCCTCGATTGGTGGCCCAAAAGAACCCCTCCCCGGGCCGTTGAGACAGGGACGAATTTTCCGCAACCGGAATCCGTCCCTTCGCAGCGGCTTATGCGAAACAGGGCTCGGAACGTCAAGATATTGTTCGGTTTCTGTCCGGCTTTCGCCCAAAAGATCCCGGGTTTCGTCCAAAAGGCTGGACGGCAGTGCGCCTGTCGACACTGCCGCCCGGTTAGATCGATCGAAATCGGCGAACGGTCGTCAGGCTTTGCGCGGGTCGCCGTCCGGCTGGATGACGAAGACCAGCACCACCAGCATGGTCATGTAGAATTTGAACGCCGCTTCCTGACCATTCCATGTCGAAGACTGCCACATGGCGAACCACTCGCCGCCAACGACCATGAAGCCGAAATACCAAACGAGGAAACCCATGGTGGCGGCAATGATGGCGAACTTCTTGGCGTCGTTGAAAGCCTGTCCGCTGGCGTTGCGCGCCTGCCAGAGTTGCCAGGCGGCGATCAGGTAGAGCAGACAGGTCAGCGCCTCGCCAATGATGATCAGCCAGTAGCCAGCCGTCCACAGCGACGGGTTGGTGATCGAGCGGTACATCAGTGCGTTGCCGGGAAAGGTCGTGTCCATGCTCAGCACATGCTGGACAAAGGCGAAGTTTGAGCCGTAATCGGTGATGTTGCCGAAGGCGACGAGGAAGGCGAAAGCCGCCAGACACAGACACATGACGATCTTGGAGAAACGCGCGGTCATGGCAAGAACTCCTGCTGAAAGATCGGGGCATCGCACTCATCAATCGCCGAGTCCCGAAGATCGCGCAACGGGTGGGCCAGTGATCATCGTGCTCACAGCCATTGCGAGACACTATGTCGGCAAGCAAGACATTGCCGAGACTGTCGAAGCCCTCGATCTCGACAGCGATTGCGCGGTGGGCGACTTGGTCTCTGTGATTAGAGCCGACACACAGCACGATTTCGCCATCATCCGCCGCCGCTGGATCGCCGGCGAGACGGGCACCGCGCTCGAACTGACGCTCGATCATCCGGCGCGTTCGAGTGGCCGCTGAAAGAAGCGAACTTCGCCCCGAGACGCTACTCGGCCTCGCGCCCCATGCGCCGAGCCGTATAGCGCTCGATCGCCGACAGCCCGTCATAGATCAGCACGGCAAGGGCGGCGACGATCAGGCCGCCCTGCAGGATGAAGGCGAGGTTGTTCGACAGCAGGCCGGCGATGATCACCTCGCCCAATGTCCTCGCCGCCACCGTCGAGCCGATGGTTGCGGTGGCGAGGCTGATCACCACCGACAGCCGGATACCGCCGAGAATGATCGGCGCGCTGAGCGGCAGCTCGACCTTGACCAGCCTTTGCCAGCCAGTCATGCCTGCGCCACGCGCCGCCTCGACGACGTTGGCCGGCAGCGTCGTCAGGCCGGTCAGCGCGTTCTCGAAGATCGGCAGCAAGCCATAGAGAAACAGCGCAATCAGCGTCGGCTTTTCGCCGAAGCCGACCGCCGGCACGGCAAGCGCCAGTACCGCCACCGGCGGAAAGGTCTGGCCTATATTGACCAGACTGCGCGACAGCGGCAGGAATTCGGCGCCGGCTGGCCTGGTGACCAGAATGGCGAGCGCGACCGCAACGATCGTCGCGGCAACCGTTGCGATCAGGACGGTCCGCAGATGCAGCAGCGTCAACGTCAAAAGGCTGCCCTGATTATAGATTACCGGCGCATTGTTCTCTGTCAGCGGCTTCAGCAGCGGTTCGAACCAGCCGGGATTGGTGACGAAGGCAATAAGCACCACCACCAGGGCAAGCCTGAGCAGCGAGGGAAGCCAAACCTTCATGCCGGCCTCGCCGCGCGCTTAACCAGCCCGTCCACCGTAACGCGGCCAAGCGGCTTGCCTTCGGTATCTTTCACCGGCAGCGCCGGGCGGCCCGACCACAGGAGTTCGGCGAGCGCGTCGCGCTGGCTGGCATCACCGGGGATCGCCTCACCTTCGGCGGTGCCTTTTTCCACCGCGTCGCGGACCCGGCCAAGCGACAACAGTCGAAACGGTTTTTCGCTGGCACCTACCAGGGTTTCGACAAACGCACTGGCCGGTTTTGCCAGTATCTCGGCCGGCCCGGCATATTGCACCACTTTGCCGCCATCCATCACAGCGATCTTGTCGCCCATGTGAACGGCCTCCTCCATGTCATGGGTGACAAGGATGATGGTGGTGCCGAAGCGCTTCTGGATCGCCAGCAGATCCTCCTGCGCCTTGGTGCGGATGATCGGATCGAGCGCGCCGAACGGCTCGTCCATCAACAGCACGCTGGGTTCCGCGGCAAGCGCGCGGGCGACGCCGACGCGCTGCTGCTGGCCGCCAGAAAGCTCATGCGGATAGCGTGGCCCGTAGGCTTCGGGGTCGAGTTGGTAGAGCCTCATAAGCTCGTCGACTCGAGCCTTGATGCGGTTGGCATCCCAGCCAAGCAATACCGGCACAGTGGCGATGTTCTGCGCCACCGTGCGATGCGGAAACAGGCCGTGGCCCTGGATGGCATAGCCGATGCTGCGACGCAGTTCGTAATCCGGCACCGAGCGGTTGTCTACGCCGTCGAGCTTGATCACGCCCGACGTCGGCTCGACCAGCCGGTTGATCATGCGAAGCAGCGTCGTCTTGCCGGAGCCGGAGGTGCCGACGATGACGGCGATGCTGCGCGGCTCGATCACTATCGACACGTCGTCGACCACTGTCGTCTCGCCGTAGCGCTTGGTGATGCCTTCGATCTCGATCATGCCGTTTCAACCCTGCGCTTGCTGGCGCTCATTTCGATGACTGCATCGAGGATGATGGCGGCGGCGAAGGCCAGCGCCACCGTCGGCACGGCGCCGAGCAGCACCAGATCCATCGCCGTCTGGCCGACCCCCTGGAATACGAATACGCCAAAGCCGCCGCCGCCGATCAACGCGGCAATGGTGGCGAGGCCGATATTCTGCACCAGCACGATGCGGATGCCGGTGAGGATCACCGGGAAGGCCAGCGGAAACTCGACGTCCAACAGCCGCTGGCGGTCGGTCATGCCCATGCCGCGCGCTGCGTCGTTGGCGGCACGCGGCACACCGGCAAGGCCGACCACGGTGTTGGCCACCACCGGCAGCAGCGAATAGAGGAACAGGGCGACGAAAGCCGGCGCTGTGCCGATGCCGCGAATACCGAGCGCGGCAGCTCCCGGCACATGCGAAGCAACCCAGCCGAGCGGTGCGATCAAGAGGCCGAACAGAGCGATCGAAGGAATGGTCTGGATGACGTTCAGTACGTTGAGCACACCGGCCCGCAATTTCTCAACGCGGTGGCAGAGGATGCCAAGCGGCAGGCCGATAATCACTGCTGCCGCCAGTGAACCCAGCGCCAACGTCACGTGCTTGGAGCCTTCCGCCCAAAAACTATCGGCGCGATTGAAATATTCCTTGAGGATCGACAGGCTGTTCCAGCTCCCCGAGACCAGCAGCAGGCCGATCGCCGCTGCGGCGACAACAAGCACGCCGACCCGTGCCTGCGGCGACAGGTTCAGCCTTGTAAGCACGTCGGCGAGCAGAAGCGTGAAGGCGAAGATAAGCAGCCAGAAGCCGGAAGCCGGCGAGATACGGGCGAAGGTGTTGCCGGCGGGCGTCAGGAAGCTGCCGGCAACGCCGATTAGCAGCGCCAGCGCCGCAAGTGCAACCACGCTGGCGGCGAGGCGCAGGGCAAGCGGCGTTTTCAGCAGCGCAATGAGCGCCGCTGCGACAACAATCGCCATCAATAGCGGACCGACCGCCGCAGGCAAAGATTCGAGGATCGAGCGAGCCTCGCCAGGTACGATGCGATTGGCGCGGAAGGTGGCGAATGGCGCCGCAAAAGCCGCATAGGCCGATATCGCCGCGATGACCACGCCGAGCTTGTCGAACCTGATGCGCACGCCCTCCCCCATCGGCCGATCCGGCGCACCTCGAAAGCGGCGCGTCGGAATCGCCTTACTTCAGGAAGCCGTTCTTCTTCAAAAAGTCCTCGGCGACGCCCTTGACCGGTTCGCCGCCAACCTGCACGCGGCCGTTCAACTCCTGCAGCGTGACGAGATCGAGCTTGGCGAAGACCGGCTTCAGCAGCGTCTCGATTTCGGGATGCTCCTTCAGCACCGCCTCGCGGATGATCGGCGCCGGCTGGTAGACCGGCTGCACACCCTTGTCGTCTTCAAGCACGACGAGGCCGGAAGGCGCGATGCCGCCGTCGGTGCCGTAGACCATGGCGGCGTTGGCGCCGTTGGTCTGGTTGGCCGCAGCGGCAATGGTGGCCGCCGTATCGCCGCCCGACAGCGTGATCAACTGGTCCGGTTTCAGCGTGAAGCCATAGGTCTTCTGGAAAGCGGGCAGCGCGGCCGCCGAATTGACGAACTCGGCGGAGGCCGCCAGCACCACCTTGCCGCCGCCCGAGGCGTATTTGCCGAAGTCGGAGAGGGTGACGAGCTTGTTGCTATCGGCGACCTCCTTACGCAGAGCGATCGCCCAGGTATTGTTGGCCGGTGACGGGGATAGCCAGACGATCTTGTTGGCGTCGTAGTCGAGCTTCTTGGCAGTCTCGTAGGCCTTGGCGGCATCTTTCCACACCGGATCGTCGGCCTTCTCGAAGAAGAAGGCGGCGTTGCCGGTGTACTCGGGATAGATGTCGATCTCGCCGGCTGTAATCGCCTTGCGTACCACGGGCGTGCCGCCGAGCTGGATGCGGTCGGTGGTCTGGATATTGTTGGCGTTCAGCACCAGCTGGATGATGTTGCCGAGCACGCCGCCCTCGGTGTCGATCTTCGACGACACCACCACCTGGGCGCTTGCCGAGGCTGCCGTGATGCCGAGCGCCAGTACAGCGCCGGCCAGAACCTTGATTGAAAACATCTCACAAATCCCTTGCTGTGAACTGGAATACGGCTGCCGCATATGAGCATGGCTTCGATGTCACGTCGGGGTACACGGTTTCATAAGAAGGGGGATGGACGCAATAATTTTGTTCGGATGCGAGTGACTCCGCTGTTGCCTCGTCCCGACAGCGTGACGTCAGCTGGCCGCGCGCAAGCCCGTCATCTTCAACACGCCCAGCGCCACGAAGCACAGCGCGACAACCGGGAAAATCATCCAGTTCAGCATCTCCCAGCCCCAGGCATTGTAGACCGCGCCCGACATCAGCGAGGCGAAGGCGACGGAGCCGAACAGGACGAAATCGTGGAACCCCTGGACCTTGCCTTTTTCGGATGGCTGGTAGCTGTCGGCCACCATGGCGGTGGCACCGATGAAGCTGAAGTTCCAGCCAAGGCCGAGCAGGATCAGCGTCGTCCAGAACTGCCACAGTGCCAACCCCGACAGCGCGACTATGCCGCAGCCAATGAGCAGCACCAGGCCGATGGCCACGATCCGTTCCCCGCCAAAACGATGGATCAGCGACCCCGTGAAGAAGCTCGGCGCGAACATCGCCATGACGTGCCAGGAAATGCCGAGCGTGGCGTCGTCGGTCGAAAGGCCGCAGCCGACCATGGCCAGCGGCGCGCCGGTCATCACGAAGCTCATCAGTGCGTAGCTGCCGATGGCGCAAAACAACGCCGCGATGAAGCGTGGCCTGGTGACGATTTCTGAGAGCGGCCGGGCGTCGCTGTCGGCAATTTCCACCTTCTCGGTTGCCTTCGCTGGGATGCGCAACAAAGAGAGAATGGCGGCGCCAACCCCCGCCAGCACCAGGATGGAGGCAAACGAGCCGGCAAACTTCACCGGCGAGAACAGATCGCCGGTGAAGATGACGATCTGCGGCCCGAGTATGGCGGTGACGATGCCGCCGGCCAGCACGAAGGAGATGGCACGCGCCTTGAATTCAGGCGGCGCATTGTCGGCGGCGGCAAAGCGGAACTGCTGGACGAAGGCGCCGCCGATCCCGATCACGGCCAAGCCGAAAGCGAACAGCCAGAAGCTGGCATGAAACAACGCCAACGTGGCGACCAGGCCGCCAAGTGCTGTCACCGCCGTGCCGGTCATGAAACCGTCGCGCTGGCCGAGCCGGCGGATGATGGCCGCGGCCGGCAGGGAACCGAGCGCCACGCCGACATTGAAACCGGTGATCGGCGCGGTTGCCAGCGACTTGTCAGCATCGAGCAGGTACTGCCCGGCCAATCCGCCCATGGAAATGGCGATGGGTGCGGCCGAGCCGATGATCGCCTGCGAGGCTGCAAGGATGAAGGCGGTGCGACGCGCTTCCCTGCCCGCCTCAGCGGCGACGACGGCAGTCATAGGGCGTCCTTGCCGCGGCCCTCACCGCGCACCCGGCGCGACACGCGATCAAGCACCGCATTGACCAGTTTCGGCTCGTCTTCCTCGTAAAATGCCTTGGCGATGTCGACATATTCGGAAACGATGACCGCCACCGGCACGTCCTCGCGCTGCATCAGCTCGTAGACGCCGGCGCGCAATATGGCGCGCAATGTGGAATCGAGCCTCGACAGAGGCCAGTCCTCGGTCAGCGCCTGTCGGATGACTGGATCGATGGTCTTCTGGTGCTCGACAACGCCGGCAAGAATGGCGCGGAACCATTGCGCATCGGCTTCGCGATAGAGCGCGCCGTCGACTTCCTTGCCGAGCCTGAACGCCTCGTATTCGGCGGTGATCTCAAACACACCGCTGCCGGCGACGTCCATCTGGTAGAGCGCCTGCACAGCGGCCAGACGGGCAGCACCGCGCTTGTTGGCGTGGCGAACCGCAGGCTGGCCGGGCGAAGCGGGTTCGCTCACGTTCGCTCTCCCAGTTGTTCCTTTAGAGCGATCATGGTCAGCGCCGCACGCGCCGCGAAGCCGCCCTTGTCGCCTTCCGAACGCCTGGCCCGTGTCCAGGCCTGTTCGTCGTTTTCGGTGGTCAGGACGCCGTTGCCGATGCAGACCGCATCCTGCACGGACAGGTCCATCAGGGCACGGCTGGATTCGTTGGCGACGATCTCGAAATGATAGGTGTCGCCGCGGATCACCGTGCCGAGGGCGACGAAACCGTCATAGTTCGTCCCGCCTTCGGAGGCGCCATCGAGCGCGAAGGAAATCACCGCCGGGATTTCGAGCGAGCCCGGAACGGTGACGACATCGTATGTCGCGCCCGCTTCGTCGAGCGCGCTGGTCGCGCCTTCGAGCAGCGCGTCGGCAAGGTCGTCGTGAAAGCGCGCCTCGATGACAAGAAGGTGGGCCTTCTTCTTCGGACGGATGAACGCTTTGCCGTGTTGGGATGTGCCTGCCATAGATGTCTCCGGGGATCGCCGGTGACTTAGGCCGAAGCCGGTTTGATCGCAAGCGGAAGATTGCCGAAGGAACTTACAAGGCCAACTCGGCGGCGGTCGTATCAGGGAATGGGCTTTATGGACGAGCGCCTCAAAGCCCCTCTTTAGCCGCCTCCACCAGTCGCGCCGCGTAGCGGGCCATGGTGTCGATCTCGAGATTGACCCAGTCCCCGACCTGGCGTTCGCCCCAGGTGGTGACCGTCAGCGAGTGGTGGATCAACAGCACGTCAAAGCGGGTGCCTTCCACCTTGTTGATGGTGAGCGAAGTGCCGTCGAGTGCGACGGAACCCTTGGGGGCGATGAATTTGGCAAGCTCGCGCGGTGCTTCCAGGGTAAAGCGCACGGCGTCACCCTCTTCCTTGCGGGCTACGATCTCGGCCATGCCGTCGACATGGCCTGACACGATATGGCCGCCAAGCTCGTCGCCGATCTTCAGCGCCCGCTCCAGGTTGATCCGCGTGCCGGATTTCCAGCCCATCGCGGTCGTCAGCCTGAGCGCCTCTTCCCAGGCCTCGACCTCGAACCAGCGTACGTTGGCGCCATCTTCCGGCAATCCCGTTACCGTCAGGCAGACGCCGCCGCAGGAAATCGAGGCGCCGATGGCAATGGTCTGCGGATCGTAGGCGGTGTCGATACGCAAACCAACGCCTTCCCTGAGCGGCTTCACGGCAGCGACGGTGCCGACATCGGTGACGATTCCAGTGAACATTAGTTTGGTCCCGTGAACATCAGTTCGGTCCTAGATGTCTCTTATCCATTCCGCATATGTATCTTCGCCGAAACGCATGTTGCGCAATTTGCGAAATCCCGGCGGGATATTGCTGGCATCGATCGGCGATGCAATGCCGCCCTCGCCGATCGCGTCCGGCCCCTGAAACAGCACGATACGATCGACCAGTTGTTCGTCGAGGAACGCCTTGGCCACCCTGGCGCCGCCCTCGACCAGGACGCTGGCCATGCCGAGCGCCGCCAAATCCTCGAGCAGTTCCGGCAGCGCAATATCGCCTTCATAGGTCTCAGTGCCGATGAAGCGAACGCCGGCGCGTTCGAGCGCGGCGCGCCGGTGCGGATCGGCCTCGGCGCAGGCAGCGATATAGAGCGGCACGCGGTCGACGCCGGCGACCAGTTTCGAAGTCTCGGGTAGCCTGATCTGACGGTCGAGCACGATGCGTGCCGGCGAACGGCTCTCCAGTCCCGGAAGCCTAACCGTCAGCGCCGGATCGTCTTCCAGTGCCGTGCCGATGCCGATCAATATGCCATCGGCTTCGGCGCGCATCAGATAGACTTCGCGCCGGGCGATATCGCCGGTGATGGAGACCTGTCTCTCGCCTTTCACGCCAATCTTGTTGTCGCTCGAAAGCGCAAGTTTCAAGATCACTTCCGGGCGTTTTTTCAGAGATCGAATCAAATAGCCGGCCATCTGCTCCGCGGCTTCGGCCGCCAGCACTTTTTCCACCACCTCGACGCCAGCGGCACGCAAGATTGTGTAGCCCTTGCCGGAAACACGCGGGTCCGGATCGCTGGCAGCGCCGACCACCCGCGCCACACCGGCACTGACCAGCGCATTGGCGCAAGGCGGCGTGCGGCCGTGATGGGCGCAGGGCTCCAGCGTTACATAGGCGGTGGCGCCGCGCGCCAGTTCGCCGGCCTCGGCCAGCGCCTCGGTCTCGGCATGCGGCCGGCCGCCGACGGCGGTGACGCCGCTGCCGATGATCATCGGCCCGTCGCCGTCATCGCGTACGATCAGCGTGCCGACTGAAGGATTGGTCGAGGTCCGGCCGGCATTCTTGCGCGACAGCCTGAGGGCCGCCGCCATATAGCGGCGATCGAGGACCTCTTGCTCGGCCGTGCTGCGTTCGGACCCTGCCATGCTCAGCTGGCGTCCTCTTCGCTCTTCAGCTCTTCGCCTCTGGACTCGTCGGTTTTGAGCTCGTCGCCCTTGAGCTCACCCAACACGTCGTGGAAATCCTTGGCCTCGCGGAAATTGCGGTAGACGGAGGCAAAGCGCACATAGGCGACATCATCGAGCGACTTAAGCGCCTCCATGACCAGCCGGCCGACTTCGCCAGAAGCCACTTCGGTCTCGCCCGAGCTTTCGAGCTGGCGCACGATGCCGGTCACCGCCCGGTCGATACGTTCCGGGTCGACGTTGCGCTTGCGTACCGCAATCTCGACCGAGCGCAGCAGCTTGTCGCGGTCGAACGGCACCTTGCGTCCAGACTTCTTCACCACGACGAGATCGCGCAATTGGACGCGCTCGAAAGTGGTGAAGCGGCCGCCGCAATCCGGGCAGACGCGCCGCCTGCGGATCGCTGCACCGTCTTCGGCGGGGCGCGAATCCTTCACCTGCGTATCTTCGGACTGACAGTAGGGACAGCGCATGGAGAGCCTTCGGTTCGCGTTTCTCGTAGAGCGAAAGGCTTAGAGGTTTTTGCCACGATGGCAAAGTATGGCCGATGACCGATCGCGCCTCAGAGATAGCGAGGCACGAGCAAAATTGCGAGAGCGGCAATCAGTTGGACGGCAATACGCCAATCAGGGAGCGACGTCGCCGGTCGGGAAGCCGCAGGACGTGCCGAGATAGCGATAGGCCTTGGTGAAGCCGTCCATCGATATGGTCGCGACCGGCTTGTCGGCGAAGCTGACATCAAGGGCGCTGGTACGGCGCATGGCACGCAGTATGGCGAGCGTGGTCTCGGGCTTGTTGTTCATTATCCACTGGCCGTCGGCGATAAGATGAAAACCAGCCTTGATCTTGTCGTTGACGTCGCGGAACACCGCCGGGATGTTGTCGCCTTTGGGCAACTCACTGTTTTTCACGGCGATGATGAGGCTCGGATAGCCCCCTGGCGGCAGTACGTCGCCATTCGAGATGGCCAGCGTGAGGGTGCCACTGGTCCCGTTGGCGTCGAAAAAGACCGTCGAGGCGGCGCAGGTCTTGCGCTCATCCTCGCCGGTGTTGACCTCGTCCACCGTGGTGGACCACCTGCCGAAGGTCTCTGTCTTGGGTGCTGCCGGCGCCGGCTCGGTCTGCGCAAAGGCCGCGCCGAGTAGCTGCGAGGTGGCTAAGGTGAGCAAGGCAGCGCCAACACTGGCGAAACGGAAAATTCGCATCATCATCAAGCGTCTCCGAGATGAAGCCGTGCCCAGTTGATCGGCGCCGTCACAGTTGGGGGAACGACGCCCTGCGTCAACCAAGATACGGGTAAAGCGGAAAACGATCCGTCAATGCCGCCACCTTGGCCTTCACGGTTGCCTCGACGGCCGCATTGCCCTCGTCGGAATTGGCGACCTTCAGTCCATCCAGCACTTCGGCGATCAGCTTGCCGATCTCGCGGAACTCGGCCTGGCCGAAGCCGCGCGTGGTACCGGCCGGCGTGCCGAGCCGAACGCCCGAGGTCACGAAAGGCTTTTCCGGGTCGAAGGGGATGCCGTTCTTGTTGCAGGTGATGTTGGCGCGGCCAAGGGCAGCCTCGGCGCGCTTGCCGGTGGCGTTCTTGGGGCGCAAGTCGACCAGCATCAGGTGGTTGTCGGTGCCGCCGGAGACGATGTCGAGACCGGTTTCCTGCAGACTGGAGGCCAGCGCCTTGGCATTGGCGACGACGCTCTCCGCATAGATCTTGAAGCTCGGCTTCAGCGCCTCGCCCAGGGCCACCGCCTTGGCGGCGATGACATGCATCAGCGGACCGCCCTGCAGGCCGGGGAAGACGGCCGAATTCATCTTTTTGGCAATATCCTCGTCATTGCAAAGGATCATGCCGCCGCGCGGCCCGCGCAGCGATTTGTGCGTCGTGGTGGTGACCACATGGGCATGCGGCAGCGGCGAAGGATGCATGCCGCCGGCGACCAGGCCGGCGATGTGGGCCATGTCGACCATCAGATAGGCGCCGATCGAATCGGCGATCTCGCGAAAACGCTTCCAGTCCCAGACGCGTGAATAGGCGGTGCCGCCAGCCAGGATCAGCTTCGGCCTGGTCTCATGGGCGGTCTTCTCGATCGCGTCCATGTCGAGCAGATGATCTTCCCTGCGCACGCCATAGGAGACAACCTTGAACCATTTGCCGCTCATATTGACCGGCGAGCCATGCGTCAGGTGCCCGCCGGAATTGAGGTCGAGTCCCATGAAGGTGTCGCCGGGCTGCAGCAACGCCAGGAACACCGCCTGGTTCATCTGGCTGCCGGAATTCGGCTGGACGTTGGCGAAGTTGCAGCCGAACAGCTTTTTCGCGCGTTCAATGGCCAGTTCCTCGGCGACATCGACAAATTGGCAGCCGCCATAGTAGCGCTTGCCCGGATAGCCCTCGGCATATTTGTTGGTCATGATCGACCCTTGCGCCTCGAGCACGGCGCGCGAGACGATGTTTTCCGAGGCAATCAGCTCGATCTCGTGGCGCTGGCGGCCGAGCTCGTTGCGGATGGCGCCGAAAATCTCGGGGTCGGCATCGGCAAGCGTGGTTTCGAAGAAGGATTCGAATTTGTTCGACACTGCCGCTGCTGTTGCCATGGGCTGAAATCCTCAAGGTTCGGGGTCTGTCGCGCCATTAACACAGTTGCTTTCGGCCCGCCACGTTTGCAGCGCGAAATTTGCTGGCCGGATTGCGGCAGCCCCCCTGAAAGCACATTATTTCTTCGCCTGCCGGCCGGCAGCAGGGCTTCGCGTGATCTCCTGAACAGCCCCGCATGGTTTGAATATGATCCGTGGCGAAAACCGATTTTCGGAATCATGCGCAAAGCTCAGAGCGCGCCGACGACAATAAAAAAGGCCGCCCTTCCGGCAGCCTTTTGCAAATGAACTCAGCTGCTTAGAGCGCGGATGTGATCTGCAGCTCGTTGGCCCCGTCGAGGCCGTAAATGTCGTCGCGGAACTGCACCACGCCCGGCCCCGTCGACCAGGCCGAGATATAGAGGAAATAGACCGCCACTGGATTGGCGACCTGCACCGGGACGTTCTCGCCGCTCTTGATCGCCGCCTCGAAGTGCTGGCGGTTCCAGCCCGGTGTATCGCGAAGAATCCAGGTGACGAGATCGCGCACGTTCTGGACGCGCACGCAGCCCGAGGAATCGAAGCGCATCATCTTGCCGAACAGGCTCTGCTGCGGCGTGTCGTGCATGTAGACGCCGTCCGGGCTAGGGAAATTGATCTTGACCGAGGCCATCGCGTTGCCAGCACCCGGATCCTGGCGGAAGCGGTACTTTTCGGCATCGTCGGTCGACCAGTCGACGGTCAGCGGATCAACCTCGCTGCCATCCGGCGCGAACAGGCGGATATGGCTGTCCTTGAGATAGTTGGGGTCCTTCCGCATCAGCGGAATGATGTCCTTGCGCACGATTGAGACCGGCGCGTTCCAGTAGGGATTGACGATGATCTCGTTGATCTTGGAATTGACGATCGGCGTCTGGCGGTCGATCTTGCCGACGATCGCGGTATGGCGCAGCACGACGCGATCGTTCTCGACCGCCTCGATCTGGGCGCCTGGAATGTCAACCAGCACGTAACGGTTGCCCAGCGTGCCGGCGCGCTCGCGCAGCCGCTGCAGATTGGTCTGCAACTGGCCGAGACGAATTGGCGCCGAAACATTCATCGCCGCATAGGAATATTGGCCCAGCGTCCCGTCGGCAGGTAGGCCGTGACGCGCCTGAAAGCGCTTGACCGCCGAGTCGACATAGGAATCGAAGGCTGTCGAAATGCCGGCGCTCTGCGCCAGATCGCCCGCAATCATCAGGCGCTTGCGCAGCGGGACCACGTCGGGATCATCGACGCCGAGCTGCAATTTCTTGGTGTCGGGAACCGGCTCCCAGCCGCCCTGGGCAACGATGTTCTGGTATTGCGCGACCGCCTGCTCGGTAAACGAAACGGTCTGCAGGCTGAAGATCGGCAGCGTCGAGGCCACCTTGCCGCCCTGGCTGGGGCGCGCGTCGAACTGGTCGTCCCAATTGCCGCGGGCCGAGGATTTCAGGATATCCCCGATCACATCCTGCGCACTGGCGCGGCCGGCGACCATTGCGGCTGCGAGCGCGGAGGCTCCTGAAAGGAAGAAACGGCGGCTGGTTCTCATGGACGTTCCAGACATTCCTGCTACAATTCAACCCACCGGGCGCTCTCGCCCGCACTCTAGAGTTGGCTTCTTAACAATTAGCCAACCATGGCCCGCATCACTTCGGTGTAAAACCACATGGGAAGTGATTTGAGCACAGGACAAATGCACGGCTTTGGCCCCGGCATCACCCGCATCTTCGGTTCCATTGGAATATGGCGGCAACGTGGCTGTTGCTCGAATTTGGAGCGGCCGGCCTGACGAAACGGAAAGACCGGTGCTTTTCGGCACCGGCCTTTGGTCTGCTCCGCGGCAGCGCTTCCGTGGTCCAGCTTCAGATCTTGCTGTGGCGGATGCGACTACATCCGATAGGCGATGGTATCGTTCCAGAACCGATCCAGCCGCTGCAGGGCGCGGTTCATCTGCTTGAACTCTTCGGTGTTGATGCCGCCAACCTGCTCGATCGAACCGACATGGCGCTCGTAGAGGCCGGCGACGACTTCCGCCACCTCATTGCCCTTCGGCGTCAGCGAGACCCGCACCGAACGGCGGTCGATGCGCGAGCGCTGGTGGTTGATGAAGCCGAGATCGACCAGCTTCTTCAGATTGTAGGAGACATTCGAGCCGAGATAATAGCCGCGCGAGCGCAGTTCGCCGGCTGTCAGTTCCGAATTGCCGATGTTGAACAGGAGCAGCGCCTGGATGGCGTTGATGTCGGAGCGGCCGTTGCGGTCGAATTCGTCCTTGATCACATCAAGCAGACGGCGATGCAGCCGCTCGACCAGCTGCAGCGATTCCATGTACAGCGAACGGATCGCCTCGCGGCGGTCATCGGATACGTTGGCGGTCTTCGCCGCCGGACGCGAATTGATCATTGTCTTTGCCTCTCGTTTGTCGCCCGGTGATTTTTTGTTCTTCACCTTGATCGCGACACTATCGAATACTCATAAAATTCGACTTAAACGCCAAGGCTAACAAGAGCTTACCGGTAAGGGGTTTCGAAAGAGGCTTAACGGACGGTCACCCGAGCAAGGATAATTAACCTAAAGATTTAGCCAACGATCCTGGCCGGAATTGCTATCGCCGGGCTTGCCGCTTCTGGATCCAGATCACCACGCGGAACACTATGTAGAGCAGCGCTACCGCAAGGTGCGAAGCGACGATCAGCGGCCGGTGGCCGAACAGCTCGGGGAAGCCGGCATACATGACGCTCTCGGTCACCGCGCAGATGAACCAGATCACCGGCCCCCAGGACGCCAGCATCCAGAGGCCGGCGGCAGCGAATGGAAAGAACACCGCCAGCACCACCGCCGCCACCTGCCAGTGCACCGGCATCAGGTCGAAGCGCCACAACGGGCCGGGGTAAAAGCCGATCAGCCGGATCCAGTACAAGATGCCGAACAGCAGGCAGTAGCCGGCGATGACGCGCTGGAACCAGGCGAAGATGACCTCGATCGTCGAGGGCTGCAGCACCACGCGTCTCGAGGCCACCTCGCTCACAGCTTCAGTTCCCGTTCGCCGAGCGGTGCGAAATAGGCGTCGACGTCGGCGGCGCTGACGTCATCGATGCCTGCCGGCCGCCATTGCGGCGTCGAGCCCTTGTCGATGATGGCGGCGCGGATACCTTCATAGAAGTCGTGCCCGGCAAGCATGCGGTTGAGGATACGGAACTCCATTTTCATGCACTCGTCCATCGACAACGTCTGCCCGGCGCTGATCTGGCGCCATGCAACATGCAGGCTGGTCGGTGAACGGGTGCGGATGGTGGCCAGCGTCTTTGCGGCGAACTCGTCGGCAGTGGCTGCCCGCTCCAGACTGGCGACGATATCGGCCAGCGACGGCTGCGCGAAATGCCGGGCGATGGCCTCCAGCGTCGGTCTGTCGGTCTCACGCCTAGCCGGGACGAAGCAGCCGCGCAGCACTGATTCCGGATCGCCACTTTCCGCCAGCCGGTCGAGAAAGCCGGCCCGGTCCTCCGCCTTGATCGTATGGGTGGCGAGGCCCGACCACAAAGCATCACCATAGCGGATGCGGTCGCCGGTCAGCGCCAGATACATGCCGAAGCTGCCGCCGAGATCCGGCAACAGATGGCTGGCGCCGACATCCGGGAAAAAGCCGATGCCGACCTCGGGCATGGCAAACTGCGCGTTCTCGGTCAGCACCCGCTGCGAGCCATGGAAGGAGATGCCGACGCCGCCGCCCATGACGATGCCGTCGATCAGCGCGACATAGGGTTTCTTGAAGCGAGCGATGCGGGCGTTCAGTCGGTATTCATCGGCGAAGAAATCGACCGGAGGCTTTCCTGCGCGGCCGGCTTCGTAGATGTGGAGGATGTCGCCGCCCGCCGAAAACGCCCTGCCCTCGGCCTTGACCACGACAACGTCGACGCCGTCGTCGCGCTCCCAACTGCGCAGCGCCTTGTCCAGCGCCTTGACCATGCGGTGGGTTACGGCATTGAGCGCCTGCGGCCGCGTCAGCGTGACGACGCCGGCCCTGCCCAATCTTTCGAAGCGAATCTCGTCGCCTCCGCCAAAATCCATCGCCAGAGACTCCCTCCCTGCGCCCCGCCGGGAGTGAAGTGCTAAAGCGTGGCGCATGGCCGCGTCAATGGCGGCGCCCAATCCGCGGCTTGGTCGTCGGCGTCACCCGGTGCTAATGCTGGCGCTTTGAACCGGGAGGTTGGAATCATGCCTTGGTTGCTGCGCCTTGCTGTTGTGGTGGTCGGCCTGATCGCTGCGAACACTCCTCCCGTATCGGCCGAAACCGTCAACGAGCTCTATCAATCGCAGACCGTCGTCACCGGCCAGGGCGAGGTCAACAGGCAGATCGGTTTCAAGGCCTGCCTCGATGCGGTGCTGGTTCGTGTGTCCGGCGATCAGCGGCTGCCGAAGAGAACTGAGATGGCGGCGCTGCGCGACAAGGCCGGCAGCTTCGTTGCCGAATTCCGTTATCATGACCGTCTCGAAGGCATTCCGGTCCATGACGAACAGGGCACTCATGACCGGCCGCACGATCTCACCTGCCTTTATAAGCCCGAAGTCATCGATCCGGTGCTTGCCGCGCTTGGCAGCAAACCATGGCTTGGCGAGCGGCCACGCTTGGCGATTTTCCTCACCGCGGAGCAAGGCGCGAGACATTTCGCGCTGAACGCGGACGATCAGCGCGGCGCGGCGATGCGCGAATCCTTTGCCAATGCCACCGGTCCACTGGTCATGCGGATTGTATTTCCCGCAGCGTCGCTGCTCTCCGCCTCAAAGCTGGGCGACCGAAGCCTCAGCCATGCCGACATGGCGACATTGGACCAGCTTGCCCGAAAGGCCGGCGCCGACCAGGCGCTCGCCGGCAGCATCGTCTGGAGCGACAAGGAACTTGGCTGGGTCGCAGATTGGCGGCTTGCCATGAAGGGCAAGGCTTATAAATGGCAAGTGCGCGGTGTCAGCTTCGACGAGGCATTCCGCGTCGCCATGCGGGGTGCTGCGCAGATCCTGTCGGGCAATGGTCAACCAGAATAGCCAACAGGACCGCTGGCACAATCGTGTCGCATTGGTCAGCAGCGGAGGCTCGTGGTAAAAGCCGCCCGATCCGGAGTTTTTGCGATGAACAAATTCACCCCTGCAAAGCCTGCCGGCGCGCGCAGCGTCGACGAGATCACCGGCAGCCGGCGGCTGCGGCGCATGCGCAAGGCCGATTGGTCGCGCCGCCTTGTTCAGGAGAACCGGCTGTCGGTCGACGATCTGATCTGGCCGATCTTCGTCGTCGACGGCAGACAAGTGCGCGAACCGATCGCCGCCATGCCCGGCGTTTTCCGCCTGTCGCTCGACCTCGCCGTCAAGGAGGCGGAGCGCGCGGCAAAGCTTGGCATTCCGGCGATTGCTACTTTCCCCAATGTCGAGCTCGGCCTTCGCGATCAGACCGGTTCGCACATCCTCGATCCGGAAAACATTATCAACCGCGCCACCCGCGCCATCAAGCACGCGGTCCCGGAGATCGGCATCATCACCGACGCGGCGCTCGATCCGTTCACCTCGCATGGCCATGACGGCATCTTGCGCGAAGGCATTATCGTCAATGATGAAACGGTGGAGCAGGTGACAGCGGCGGCCGTCATCCAGGCGGCGGCGGGGGCCGACATCATTGCCCCCTCGGACATGATGGACGGTCGGATCGGTGCCATCCGCGATGCGCTCGACGCCAATGGGTTTCAGGATGTAGCGATCATGTCCTATGCGACCAAGTTCGCATCCGCTTTTTACGGCCCCTATCGTGAGGCGGTCGGCACCGCCGGCCTGCTCAAGGGCGACAAGAAGACCTATTATATCGATCACGCCAATTCCGACGAAGCGGTGCGCGAGGCCGAGCAGGATCTCGCCGAGGGCGCCGACATGCTGATGGTCAAGCCTGGCCTGCCCTATCTCGACATCATCCGCCGGCTGAAGGACGAGTTGCAGATGCCGACCTTCGCCTATCAGGTCTCGGGCGAATATTCGATGATCAAGGCCGCCGCCGCCTATGGCTGGATCGACGGCGAACAGGCGATGCTGGAATCGCTGCTCGCCTTCAAGCGCGCCGGCTGCGACGGGATTCTCACCTACTTTGCGCCCGAAGTGGCGGCGATGCTGAAGGGCTAGCAAACGTTGTTGTGGGGGCTGGGCAAGCATTTCAAAACGGTGTTCGGTCCCAAGCCACGCGGCGACACAGATACGCTTGGGTATCACGCCTATGTCACGCTTTATGACTGGATTGTGCCGAGTTCCAAGCTGTCCAGCGCTATTGGTCGAATCTCGGACAAGCAAAACTCCGCGCTCGACGCCGCATGGATCGAGCTTGAAAGCGGCCTCGCCGGGTGGAAGACGAAGAACCATATCCTGGCGGCGGATATAGCGGCCGAGATCCGAAACAGCCTCTCGGAATCAGACCTCGACGACACCGTCGTTTCTATCCTCCTCGATCAATCCGGCTCGATGCGCGGCCAAAAAATTCTGTACGCGGCTGCATCCGCCGACATTGTTCAGGAATTCCTGAGCACACTCGGCCTCAAGGTCGAACTCTTGGGCTTCACAACGCGCAATTGGCGCGGCGGAGAATCAAGACGCACTTGGAATGAAGATGGCCGGCCCGCCAATCCGGGAAGATTGAACGACCTGCTTCATATCGTCTACAGGGAGGCCGGCGACAAGCGCCAGAGCAGTATGGGCCATGCCCTCAAGCCGATGCTGCGACCCGACCTGCCTAAAGAGAATGTCGATGGTGAAGCCATCGAGTGGGCGGCCGGGCGGCTGCTGCAACGTCCTGAGTCCCGTAAAGTACTGTTTGTCGTATCCGACGGCGCGCCGGTCGACGATGCCACACTTTTAGCAAACGGCCCGCGCTATCTCGACGATCATCTCATTCATGTGGTTCGTCAGCTCGAGAAAGCCGGCAGGGTTGAGTTGCTGGCGGTTGGACTAGGCTTTGACGCAAGCCGCTACTATCGCGTCTCAGCGAATTGCGAGGCTCCCGATCAACTTGCCAGAACCATGCTGACGTTGTTGAAACGTGAGCTTGTCGCCGAGCCCAGAGCGCATAGCAGCGACTGTGGCTGACGAGAGGCTGGTTCAATCAGAACCTAGGCAACCCATCGTCCCGACCGGCCCTCCATCAGCACTTCCGATGCCAATCGTCGTCATTTCACAGATGCGGCAGTAGATACTGCTTGCAAAATGCAATCAGTTAAGCTACCCGGTAACTGCTTGCATCTCACAATTGGTTATCAAGGAGGCTCTCATGTCCAAACTTCGCGTCAGCGCTTTCACCTTGTCGATCGACGGCTTCGGCGCCGGTCCCGACCAAGACCTGAAGAACCCGCTGGGTGTTGGCGGGGAAGCCCTGCACGGATGGATGTTCGGCACCCGCACCTTCCGCAAGATGGTCCTCGGCAAGGATGGCGGGACCACGGACACTGACGAGGCGTTCGCGGCGCGCAGCTTCGAAAATGTCGGCGCATGGATCCTGGGCCGCAACATGTTCGGGCCGATCCGCGGCGAATGGCCGGATGACAGCTGGAAAGGCTGGTGGGGTGACAACCCGCCCTACCATGTGCCGGTCTTCGTGCTCACCCACCATGCGCGTGATCCCATCGTCATGGAAGGCGGCACGACCTTCTATTTCGTGACCGACGGCATCCACTCAGCGCTGCAAAAGGCGAGAGCAGCGGCTGACGGCAAGGATGTACGGCTGGGCGGTGGCGTTTCTACGATCCGGCAATATCTCAAGGAAAAGCTCATCGACGAAATGCATCTGGCGATCTCACCGGTCCTGCTCGGCGCCGGCGAGAGCCTTTTTGCCGGCATCGACATGCCCAAGCTCGGCTACCGCTGCAGCGAGCAGGTCGCGACGCCGAAGGCCACGCATGTCATCATCGAGCGCGATTAGGAAGTAGCGTGGGCGTTTTTGTCTGCGCTGTTGGCGAAACCCTTGGTGCAGGCCCCTTTCTCCCCCGTCACTATACGGGGAGAAATGCCCGGCAGGGCAATGAGGGGCGGCGCAAGCGATCGAAGCTTACGCTGCCGGACAATGCCACCGAGGGCAATATGACGTCAGAATAAGTTTAGTCCACGAAGTGATTTGAGCGGGTTCAATTGCCGACCTTGGCGCTGCCCCTCATCCGCCTGCCGGCACCTTCTCCCCGTATAGTGACGGGGAGAAGGGGTCCCTGCCTCAGTACTTCTCCGGCACATACAGTTCGCGCGGCAGTACCTGGCGCTCGTATTCGGGATTGAAGACGCGCTCCGGCAGTGTGATCTCCTCGTGCGGCACCTCCTCCAGCCAGTCCCTGGCCGGGGAATTCTGTGCTGCTCCGCTTACAGGCCTTGCCGGCCGCTGTCAGGCGCTCTGCCGCCCGGCCCGGCGGCCGGAAATCGAAGCGCTGGACCGATGTTGGTATAGGCCGGCAATGACGGTTTTATTGCAGCCACTACTGCGCTGGCTGTGCGTTCAATCCGGAAGATGTGATCGAGCTTGCCCTGCGGAACGGGCGACAAGCGGAACGAATTATCCTACAAATATCCGGTTCATTGAGGGCTGTCGTTTGCAACGCCCTTTCCCGATAAATCGTGAGGATACGACATGGAATACCGCACTCTCGGCCGTTCCGGGCTGAAGGTTTCGACGCTGACCATGGGCACCATGACCTTCGGCGGCGGCGGCGCGTTTTCGGCGGTCGGCAAGACCGACCTCGACGAGGCGCGCCGGATGATCGACCTTTGCATCGATGCCGGCGTCAATGTCATCGACACCGCCAACGTCTATTCGAACGGGGTGTCGGAAGAGATCATCGGCGAGGTGCTCGGCGGCAAGCGCAAGGGCGACGTGCTGATCGCCTCCAAGGCGCGCATGCGGATCGGCAAGGGCCCCAACGATGAAGGCCTGTCGCGCTACCATCTGATCCGCGAATGCGAAAGGAGCCTGAAGCGCCTCAGGACCGATGTCATCGACATCTATTTCCTGCACGAGTGGGATGGCCTGACACCGCTTGAGGAAACCATCGCCGCGCTCGACACGCTGGTCGCGCAGGGTAAGGTCCGTTATGTCGGCTGCTCCAATTATTCCGGCTGGCAGGTGATGAAGGGGCTGGGTATCAGCGACCGTCATCACCACCCGCGCTTCGTCACTCAGCAGATCCATTACACACTGGAAGCGCGCGAGGCCGAGTATGAATTGTTGCCGATCTCGGTCGACCAGGGACTCGGCGTGCTGGTCTGGAGCCCGCTTGCCGGCGGGTTGCTGTCCGGCAAATACCACCGTGACCAGCCGACCGCCCGACAGCTCAGCGGCTGGTCGGAACCGCCGATCCGCGACGAGGACCGGCTGTGGCGGATCGTCGACGTGCTGATCGATATCGGCAACAACCACGGCGTGTCGGCGGCGCAGGTGGCGCTTGCCTGGCTGCTCGGCCGGCCCGCTGTCAGTTCGCTGGTGATCGGCGGACGAACCGAAGCGCATTTCAAAGACAATATCGCCGCTGCAAGCCTTGTGCTTGCCGATGAGGAGCGCACACGGCTCGACGTGGTTAGCAGGCCGCCCGTGCTCTATCCCTACTGGCACCAGCAATTCACGGCAAAGGACCGGTTCGGGCCCGCCGATCTCGTCCTCGACCGAGACGGCGCCTGAAAAAACGGCCCTGAAGCGGGGCTCCGGACTGCGACGAGATATGGAGCCGATCGTGCCTTGCGGTGTTGTGTTTGTGGCCCAATGCTCCTAGGCAAAGGCCAAGCACAATGAAAGGAAACGATATGGCACGAGCACCGAACTACGGTCAGGAACGCAAGGAACGCGACCGGCAGAAGGCTGCCAAGAAGGCGGAAAAGCAGGCTGCCAAGGTCGCGGCCAAAGAGCGATCGAAGCCCGAGGGCGAAAGCGAGTCGCAAACCAACACCGAAACGGCCGAGTGATGATATCAGGCCTGTCAGGCGGCCCGGGTCTCGGTCAAGTCCCCGCTATGCCTCAGGCCGGCGCCTTGTCGCTGACGAAGACGTTCACTTCGCGGGCGGCGGCAATGAAGGCCCGTCTTGCGTTCATGGCCGGCTTGTCGCCGGCCAGCGCATCATGACAGGCCTGCAGCGCTTCGCGGTGCTTGGGACTGCGCTTGCCTGGCCAATTGTTGAGGAGGTAGTCGGAAGCCTCGCGGGCCGTACGCAAGAGCTGATTGCTTCCCGCCGCGCCCTTGACGGTCACGGGTGTGTCAAATCGGTTGTTTTCCATCGCCGCTCTTACGCCATCGGCATTTGCGAAGCGAGACCGAAAGTAGCATTCTTCGCTCATCTGCCCTTTTCGTGATCAATGGCAGCCGATCCTCACTCAAGCGACACTCAAGCGACGACGGCAAATCCCCTGGCGCGGAGGCCACGCCGGTCGTTGCGCAGCGAGGTCACCAGCCGGTCGCGGCTGCCAATGATGTGGGCTGAAAGCAGGCGGGCGGCGCTATCGGCATCGCCGGCCCGCACCGCCGACAGAATGGCATGGTGTTCGGCCCAGGCACGGCCGAGCGCTGCCTCGTCGCGAACCTCGAGCCAGCGGGCGCGCGACAGGCGTGTCATCGCGTCGCGAACCGCTCTGAACAGGAACTCGTTGCCGGACAGGCGGGCCAACTCGATATGAAAATCCATGCCGACGCGATGCCATTCCTCGCGCGGCGTCTTGTCGTCGCAAGAATCGAGCATCGCCTCGATGATTTCGACGGCACTTCTGTCCTGCAAGGTGCAAGTTAGTCTTAGTGCCGCGACCTCGACCGCCTCGCGATAGACAGCGATCTGCTCGAGCTCAGCAAGATTGATGGGCGAGACCGTCCAGCCGCGGCCGTCGCGGCAGATCAGGCCTTCGGTCTCGAGCCGCAGCAATGCCGCCCTGACCGGCGTGCGCGAAGCGCCGAAGCGGCTTTCGACCCAGCGCTCCGTCAGCCGCTCGCCGGGACCGATCTCGAGCCCGAGGATCATCTCGCGAAGCTGCTTTTCGACGTTCTGCATCTGCGACATTGGCGCTCCGTTCAGGTCATTTGTTCCGGCAATCGGGTCACTGGCCAGCGTTGGCCGATCACGCCGGCCTTTGTCCATCATGTTTGAGAGGCCCGCATTGACAGCGACGGGGCTTGCGTTCATGACACATACCAGCTTGGTATCCCAAAATGGTATCCGCAGCAAGTTTTCATGCAAGCTGCCGGACAGGATAGGACATGCCGCAAGACGCCACTCTCGCCACGCAAGGCACGCACAACGTCCACTGGCGTCGCAATCTCGCCGTGTGTTTTGCCGGCTCGTTCAGCACGCTTGTAGCGATGACGCTGCTGTTGCCCTTCCTGCCGCTTTACGTCGAGCAGTTGGGCGCAGAGGGCCATGCGGCGATCGTGCAGTGGTCGGGCATCGCCTACGGCGCCACCTTCCTTGCTGCCGCGCTGGTCGCGCCCCTGTGGGGGCGGCTAGGCGATCGCTACGGCCGCAAACTGATGCTGGTGCGCGCCAGTTTCGGCATGGCGCTGTGCATGTCGCTGACCGGCATGGTGCAGACCGTCTGGCAATTGGTGCTCCTGCGCCTGCTGATCGGCTTTGCCGGCGGCTATTCTTCGGGCTCGACCATCCTGGTTGCTATGCAGACGCCGAAGGATCGCTCCGGCTGGGCGCTGGGCGTGCTGTCGGCCGGCATTACGGCCGGTGCCCTGGTCGGTCCGCTGCTCGGCGGCGCGCTGCCGCCGCTGATTGGCATCCGCGCCACATTCCTGCTCGCCGGCGGGGTCATTTTCCTGGCGTTTCTGGCAACCACCTTGCTGATCAAGGAGGCCCCTCGCCCGGTTGCCGCCAAGGCCAAGTCAGACGAAAGAGCGAAAGACGGCTGGTCGCAGATTCCCGACAAGCGCCCCGTCGTCGCCATGCTGGCGACCGGCATGCTGTTGAGTTTCGCCACCATGTCGATCGAGCCGATCATCACCGTCTACGTCCAACAGCTCATCGAAGATCAGAGCCAGGTCACGCTGGTCTCCGGCATCGTCATGTCCGCGGCAGCGCTCGGCGCCATCCTGTCGGCGTCGAGGCTCGGCAAGCTCGCCGACCGTATCGGCCACTGGAACGTCATCGTTGTCGCACTCGCAGTCTCGGCGCTGCTGCTGATTCCGCAGGCGTTCGTTACGCAGGGCTGGCAACTCGTCGGCCTGCGTTTCCTGATGGGCCTGGCGCTTGGCGGTCTTTTGCCCTGCATCACCAGCGTTATCCGCCACAATGTGCCCGACGGCGTCGGCGGCAATGTGCTGGGCTTGTCGATCTCGGCGCAATATGTCGGGCAGGTTGCCGGGCCGTTGCTCGGCGGCTTCGCCGGTGGCCATTTCGGTATGCGCTCGGTGTTTCTCGGCACATCCGTTTTGATGGCGGGCGGAGCGGCCTATAACTGGCTGGTCCAATCGCGCCGCGAACGCGACATGCTGGCGGAAGCCGGCAAATCCTGACACGGTTCGCGGCACTATCTCAGGCGGTCGCCAGGAATCACGGAGGCGTGGAAATGAGCACGGATGAACACGCGGCAGGCGGCCGCATTCTGGTTCTTGCCGGCTGCCTGTGCGGCGCAACCGGCGTGGCGCTTTCGGCGGCGGCGGCGCATCTCGGCGGCGCTTTCGTCGGTACGGCCGCGTCCTTCCTGCTCATGCATGCGCCGGTCTTCCTTGCCGTCGGGCTGCTCGGTGGCAACAGCATCCTGCGAACCGGAAGCCTCATCCTCCTCGTCGGGCTTCTGCTGTTCTCGGGTGATCTTCTGGCCCGCGACTTCCTTGGCTCGCGGCTGTTCCCGATGTCGGCGCCGATCGGCGGCATGTTGCTCATCGGCGGCTGGCTGGTGATGGCCGCCTCGGCGCTGGTACGCCCGCGCCCTTGACGCGGCAGGTTCGCCGGCTCTGTCAGTCTTGACGACGTTCGGGCCGGACTTCGCGCTTGGTCGTCTTGACTACACGCCGTCGCTCCGGCCGTTCGGCGGCCGGAGAAATGCCCCAATAATTGCGATAGATGTCTTCGAACAGATGCTTGATCGGGTGCATGGCTTAATCTCCTCTAGCCTTTTGAATCGATCCAATCAGCGGGCAAAAAAATAGGCCGCCGATCAGCTCCGCTTGCGTCCTACGAGGAAACGCAGGTCGCGAATCCACGGACCGGTCCTGTCGCGCCCCTTACGGGCTTCTGCGCTCGAGCGGATGCTCCAGTCGTTCCGGTAAATGTCCTCGAACAGGTAATTGACGGGATGCATGGCACTCTCCTCTTGTATCGATCCAAACCCGCTGGCGAAGCGCCTCTTGGATCGATTCAAAGAATACGTATCGCACCATAAATGTCAAGCAAAAATTTGAATCGATCCAACGAAGGTGTTAAAGTAATCGGCGATCCTGTTGGACGGGAGACCCGGAGACAACCAAATGGCATCACTCACCGAAGGCAGCAGGAGGCCCATCCGGCTGGCGGACATCGCCAAAGCCGCGGGCGTATCGCACGGCACTGCCTCCAATGTCTTCAGCCGTCCCGAAATCGTGCGCGAGGAAGTCCGCGAGCGGGTCAAGGCGGCGGCCGACGCGCTGGGCTACGCCGGCCCGGATCCCAAGGGCCGGCTGCTGCGCGCCGGCAAGGTCAATGCAATCGGCGTCGCCACAACCGAGCCGCTGTCCTATTTCTTCGACGACCCGTTTGCCCGCGTGATGATGGCCGGCATTTCGGAAGCCTGCGACGCAACTGGCGCGGGGATAGCCCTCGTGTCGGCTGGCAACGAGGAAAAACTTGCCTGGAATATCCAGAGCGCCCTCGTGGACGGCTTCATCCTGTTCTGCATCGAGGGCGGTCCGCGCCTCGTCGAGTTGACGCGCGAACGAAAGCTCCCCTTCGTCGCGCTGGAGCTCGGCTCGCAGGACGACACGGTCTCGGCGATCAGCATCGACAATGTTGCCGGCGGCCGGCTCGCGGCGCGCCATCTGGCGGAACTTGGACATCGCCGCTTCGCCGTGTTGTCGCTGGCCTTCGCCGACGACAGCACCGGTCTTGTCTCGCCCGAGCAGGTCCGGACGGCGTCCTATACCGGGACCCGTGACCGCCTCCTCGGCTATTTCGAAGAGCTTTCCCGGTTTGGTGTCGACACCGCCAAGGTGCCGGTCTACGAGACCGAAAACGACAAGGCGAGCACAAGGGCTGGTCTCGAAACCATCTTCGCAGCGGCGGAGCCGCCGACCGCCATCCTGGCGATGTCGGACCGGATCGCGATGGTGGCATTGGAATGGCTCAGTGCACGGGGCATCGCGGTTCCCCGCGATGTTTCCGTCGTCGGCTTCGACGGCGTGCCTGAAGCCGCAATTTGCGAGCCTCCGCTCACCACCATCGCCCAGCCGATCGCCGAGATCGGCCGCCGGGCAGCGCGAAGAATCCTCGACTTCGACGGCACGGTGCGGCGAGAAACGCTCGACGTCGAACTTGTCGTCAGGGCATCGTCCGGACCGCCGCCAAGTACAGGCTGACTGGGCAGATCGGCTCCAACCCTTATCTATTGGCCGCCATGGGACCGATGCCAAAGGATGGACGGACAGGCGGCGCCTCGTTGCGGACCGGCTTGCCCTTGCCGGACCAGCCGATGGCGGACAGCCACTCCAGATAGAAGGCGAGCGCGAACTGCATGGCGATGCCGGCGGCGAGCAGCAGACTGTCATAGGCAATGCCGCCCGGGTTGATCAGCTTCATCACCTGCGCCGCCATGGCAATCACCGTGCCGGCAATGAAAACCGGCAGCGAGCGTTTGCCCAATATGGCGAGCGGATTGTCGCGGCCGGTGCGGAACAGGTTCGAGACGAAAGGCAAGGCGACGACCAGATAGCTCATCGCCAGGATGTGCAGCAGCCGCGGCAACGACAGGAACGTCTTGTCGAAACCGGTCAGCACCACCGGCAGGTCGAGCCACGACACATGCCCCCACAGCGGGCTGTGCACCCAGACGAGCGCCGTCAGCACGTAGGCGGCCGCCGCGCCGACCAGCCAGCGATTGACCGGGATGGTGCCGCCGCGCCGCACATGCAACACGCTGGCCATGCCGATATTGAACAGCAATTGCCATGACAGCGGATTGAGGAACCAGAACCCGGGCTCCGGGTAGTTCGGCGGCGCGATCTGGTAGATTCCGGCAACCAGCCAAAGGGCTGCGGACACGGCAAGCGCGGCCAGTGGCCTGTAGCTGATGAACAGCAGGAAGGCCGGCGCCATCAACAGCAGAGCCGCATAGACCGGCAGTATGTTGTTGTAACCGAGCTGATGGCCGAGCGTGACGATACCGACCAGGACTTGCGGCGGGTTCCTGACGAGCGGCTCGATGTTGATCAGCGTCAGAAGGTCCGGGCGTCTCGCAAACACCGCCGCTGCGCAGAAGATAGCCATGACCACCATCGTCGTGACGATGTGGGTGACATAGAGCACGCCGGCGCGGCGCCACATCTTCAGCGTTGCGATCAGCCGGTTTCCCGGCTGGAATTTGGTACCGTAGGCAAGCGCGACGGACATGCCGGAGATCAGCACGAAGGCCTCGGCCGCATCCGAAAACCCGAAATTCTTATAGGTCAGGGTTTCAAAAACGGTGCCCGGCACGTGGTCGATGAATATGGTCAGGAGGGCGAGAGCCCGGAACACGTCAATACGCGTATCGCGTTCCGGCGAAACTGGCATGGTCATCGATAAAAGGCCTTAAAGCTGGTTGTTTATGCCTGGCATGCGACCCCTCGGGCGATCACCCGGCGCACACTGCTTCGATCCCTCCCGCGGGGATTATATCGGCAAAGAAACGGACTGAAATGCGCCCGGTTCAATCAACTTTCGCGGAGCTTGAAAATATTTCGTTTTGAAGCCGGCAAATTAACGAAAGTAACACGAAATCAAAAGGATGTGACGATGGCCGAGGAGAGCCTCGAAGACGGTATTTTGCAGGAAAATTCAGGCTTTTTCTACCGGCTACATCGACCCGCCAACTTACCCGGTGACTGGCTGTTCCTGCTGCATGGATCGGGTGTAGACGAGACAACCATGCTGCCGCTTGGTCGGCAAATCGCGCCGCATGCGGCGCTGGTTGCGGTCCGTGGCCGCATCCCTCAGGAGGACGGGTTCCGTTGGTTCACGCGAATCACCCCGACGCGTTTCGAACAGGCCAGCATCCATGCTGAGGCGGACGCATTCGCGGGCTTCGTCGACGGCATCGCGAAGCGCCGCCGCGTCGATCTCCGCCGCGCGACCTTTGTTGGTTATTCGAACGGCGCCAACCTGGTCTCAAGCGTCATGCTGCTGCATCCAGGCCTGATCCAGCGCGCCGCATTGCTGCGTCCGATGCCGGTGCTCGACGAGGTGCCGGCGGCCGACCTGTCGAAGGCGCGGGCGTTGATCATCGCCGGCGCCACCGACCTGACCTACGGGCCATTCGCGCCGGCGCTGGCTGCTCTACTGAGCTCGCATGGCGCCAAAGTCGAGACCCAAACCATTGCCTCCGGCCATGAAATCGGCGATCCGGACGCAGAGATCGTCAGGCAATGGCTGGCGGATCCTGCAGTCGCCGTTGCACCGTCAGACCGATGAGCCTCGAGGCTACCCTCGCCCCATGCGGTTCCAGGCGTCGAGCCCGGCGATCTTGTAGGCTTCGGCCAGCGTCGGATAGTTGAAGGTGTTGTTGACGAAGAAGTCGACAGTGCCGCCGAGATTGATCACCGCCTGGCCGATGTGGATGAGCTCGGTCGCGCCCTCGCCGACAATATGGGCGCCGAGCAGACGGCGTGTTTCGATCGAGAACAGAAGCTTCAGGAAACCGGTGTTGACGCCCATTATGTGGCCGCGCGATGTCTCGCGAAACCGCGCCACGCCGACCTCGTAGGCAGCACCGCTCTCGCGCACCTGCTCCTCGGATTGCCCGACGGTGGAGATTTCCGGCACGGCGTAGATGCCGTAGGGAAAGGTTTCGGGCGGCGGCGGCAAGGGCACGCCGAACGCATGGCAGGCGGCCACTCTGCCCTGCTCCATCGAGGTCGATGCCAGGCTCGGAAAGCCGATGACGTCGCCGGCGGCATAGATGTTGGGCGCGCTGGTCTGGAACGTCTGCGGATCGACCTTGATGCGGCCCCTGGGATCGGCCTCGATGCCGACCGCTTCCAACCCCAGGCTGCCGACATTGCCGGTACGCCCTGCAGCATAAAGCACCATCTCGGAACGTATGGTGCGGCCGTCGGCCAGCATCACCTCGGCATGATCGGGTTTGGAGGCGATCTCCTTGACGGCGCTGCCCAAGCGGATGGTCATGCCGCGGTCGCGCATCTGATGGATGAAGTCATCGACGATCTCGCGGTCGACGAAATCCAACATGGTATTGCGCGGCTCGACCAGCGTCACCGGAACGTCGAGTGCCGAAAAGATCGTCGCATATTCGACGCCGATGACGCCGGCGCCGATCACCGTCAGCGTGCGCGGTAGGCGGTCGAGCTCCAGCATCTCGTCGCTGTCGAAGATCCGTGTCTTGTCGAACGGCACGTCGCGCGGCCGGTGCGGCCGGGTGCCGACCGCGATCAGCGCATGGGCGAAGCCAACCTCGCTGTAGTCGCCGGTGTCGGTGGTCAGGCTGACCTTGTTGGGGCCGAGGAATTTTACCGCGGCGCGCGCACTTTTGACCGTGTTGCGCATGAACTGGTGCTGCAGCACCTCGACCTCATGGTCGAGCGTCTTGTGCAGGCGCTCGACCAGATCGCCGACCGAAATGTCCTGCTTGACGCGGTAGCCGCGTCCATAAAAGCCGCGCTCACGCCACCCGGAGAGGTTGAGCACCGTCTCGCGCAACGTCTTCGACGGTATGGTGCCGGTGTGCACCGACACACCGCCGAGTCGCCGGCCCCTGTCGACCACCAGCACCGACTTGCCAAGCTTGGCCGACTGCACCGCGGCGCGGCGCCCGGACGGGCCGCTGCCGATGACCAGCATGTCGTAGTCCATGTCGCCCCGTCCCCTCGGCTCGGCGCCCTTTGTTGCGCCGCAGCAAGCTAACGCTATCCGCGCCATGAATTCAACAAGTCAGACGGCACCAGGCACACCGTCACCATCTACACGGCGGCGAAAGGCTCGATCTTGATTCCGCCGCGAACCTTCACCATTTCACCAATAAGCGGCCCGTGCCTTAACCCGGGTTCGATTACGAGGAAATGAAATGAACGCTCGCGTTTTCGACGGCGAAATCATCACCAGCAGGCTCGAAGATGTCCGCGCCTATGAGGGCGTGCGCACACGGCGCATTCTCGCCTTCGTCATCGACTATTTCATCGTGGCGCTGCTCACCATTCCATTCGCGATCCTGGTGTTCTTGTTTGGGCTGTTGACGCTCGGCCTCGGCTGGATGCTGTTTTCCATTCTCGTACCGGCGGTCGCCGTCCTCTACATCTGGAACACGCTCGGCAGTAAAGACCAGGCCACCACCGGCATGAAGGTGATGGGCATCCGGCTCGACCGGCTCGACGGCACCCGCATCGACGGGCTGACCGCCGTCGTGCATTCGGTGCTGTTTTGGGCCGGCAATGTCATCCTTTCACCGCTGGTCCTGCTGGTGAGCCTGTTTTCCGACCGCAAGCGCACGCTGCACGACCTGCTGCTCGGCACCGTCGTCAGCCGCAGCGATCGCTGAGCAGACTTTTGAAGCGCGGCCACGGCCTTTGCGCACAAATGTGAAGACATCCAATCAACCAGGCTTTCACAATCCTGTTGAATTTTTCGGCGTCCGCGCCAAAGGTAGAGCGATTCGCAGGAGTGTTTCCAAGGCTCGATGACGCAGCACCCGACCCAGTCGCCACAGTTCTTTCTGACCGCGCCCTCGCCGTGTCCCTATCTCGAGGGCCAGTTCGAGCGCAAGGTGTTCACACATCTGGTCGGCGACAAGGCTCCGGAGATGAACGATCTGTTGACGCAGGGCGGTTTCAGGCGGTCGCAGAACATCGCCTACAGGCCGGCTTGCGAGACCTGCCGCGCCTGTGTGTCGGTGCGCATCCTGGCGCAGGAATTCACCGCCAGCCGCAACATGAAACGGGTCATACAGCATAATTCGGATCTGGTCGGCGCCATGCACGACGCCGAACCCTCCACCGAACAGTATTCGCTGTTCCGCAGCTATCTCGACGCCCGCCATCGCCGTGGCGGCATGTCCGATATGACCGTGCTCGACTACGCCATGATGGTAGAGGATACCCATGTCGACACCAAGGTCATCGAATACCGTCGCCGCGGACCCGACAGCTTCATCACCGGCAAGGGCCAGGGCGAACTGATCGCCGTGGCCCTCACCGACAAGATGGCCGATGGCCTGTCGATGGTCTATTCCTACTTCAACCCGGACTTCGAGGACCGCTCGCTCGGCACCTTCATGATCCTCGACCACATCGCCCGCGCCAGGGCGATGGGCCTGCCCCATGTCTACCTGGGCTACTGGGTCAACGGCTCGCGCAAGATGAATTATAAGATGCGCTTCCAGCCGCAGGAGCATCTCGGCCCGAAAGGCTGGGAACGCTACAATCACGAAGCGGTTTCGCGCTGATTCCTGCCTTCGGTATTCACCCTTAAATTGTTTCGAGGAGGACGCCCGCTGGGCTTCCGGCCGATCGGCTGGAATACCGGGCGGGTCAATTTTGCGCCTCCAAGCCTACGCGAGAATTGCCGCATGTCTTCCCACAACGACCACCAGAGAGGCCTTCTGATCACCGCCATCGGCGGGCTGACGCTAACCGTCGACATTCCGCTGATCCGGCTCGCCGATGGCGAGGCATGGACGATCCTGCTGTTGCGCACCGGCACAACCTTCGTCGCCACGCTTATCATCTGGGCCGTCTGGCGCTCGCTGAGCGCAAAGGCACCGCAGCTTGTGCCGGGCTGGTCAGGGCTCATCGTTGCCGGCCTTTACGGGCTCGGCTCGATCGCTTTCATCACCGGCGTCTACAACACATCGACCGCCAACCTCGTTTTCATCCTGGCGTTCACAACCATGTTCGCGGCCCTTTTGTCATGGCTGTTCCTGAAGGAGAGGCCACGGCCATTGACGCTTGCAGCGCTGGCACTGATGATCGTCGGCGTGACGATCATTGTCGGCGATTCCGTTGGAACCGGACATCTCTTCGGCGACCTGATGGCGCTATGCTCGGCTTTCATGATCGCAGCGGCCATCACCATCTCGCGCGCAAGCGGCAAGGACATGGGTTTCACGGCGCTGATTGGAGTGGTGCTGCCGCTGGCCGTCGCCACCCTGATGGTTTCCAAGGTGGGTTTTCATGTCAACGCGCCATGGTGGATCGTCTTCAACGGTGCCGTCATCATGCCGATCTCGTTCTTCTGCCTCGCCAACGGCCCAAAATACATCTCCGGGCCGGAGGTGGCGATGTTCTACCTGCTTGAAACCGTGCTGGCACCGGTCTGGGTGTGGATGATCTTCGCCGAAGCGCCGTCGCGCAACAGCCTGATCGGCGGCGCGATCCTCATCATGACGTTGATCGGCCATTCGCTCTGGCAATTGCACGAGGGGCGCAAACGCCGCGCCACGTTCGCCATCAGTCACCCGGCCTGATTCTTTTTCGCGGCGGCGCGTTCGGCGACAATTTCGATCTGCGGCGGCGCGTCATCGTGCTCCGCCGGTTCGGCGGCAGCGAGCTCATCGGTCAGTTCTACCTCGCGCAGCCACTCGCGCCAGATCGCGACCAGGAGCGCCATCAGCACCGGGCCAATGAACAGGCCGAGAAAGCCCATTGTCTTGACGCCGCCGATCAGGCCGAAAAAAGTCGGCAGGAAGGGCAGTTTTATCGGCCCGCCGACCAGCTTCGGGCGCAATGTCTTGTCGACGATGAAGAGTTCGACCGCGCCCCAGATGAACAGTGCCAGCCCGGCCATCGGCGAGCCGCTGGCCGCGAGATAGATCGAGACCAGCGTGAAGGACAGCGGCGCGCCGCCGGGGATCAGCGCCATGATGCCTGTCAGCGCGCCGAGCGTCACCGGCGATGGTACGCCGGCCAACCAGTAAGCGATACCCAGCACCAGCCCTTCGCCGATGGCGATAACGGTCATGCCGGTTACCGTCGAGGAGATCGTCGCAGGCACCACGCGTGAGATCCGTTCCCATCTGGCCGGCAGGATGCGTTCGCCGAGGCGATCGACCTGTCCGGCGAAATGCTCGCCGTCGCGATAGGCGAAGAACAGCGCGATCATCATGAACAGCAGCGTCAGCAAAAGGCCGAAGGCGCTGCCGCCGGCGGCAAGCACGCCGCGATAGATGCTGCCGATATTGGCGCCGCTGATCAGCTGGATCAGTTCGCCGATGCCGCCAGGGTGGCCAACGTTGACCGTCCATTGTTCATTGAGCCATTCGCCCACCACGGGCATGGTGGCGAGCCAGTGCGGCGTCGGCGCACCGTAGCGGTTGGTCTCGATCGCCCAGTTGACCCATTCGCGCACCTCATTGATGGCGTAGGTGCCGGCAAGCGCGATCGGCACCACCAGGAAAGTCAGGATGAACAAGATCGCAAGCGTCGCCGCAATCGTGCGGTTGCCGCCGACGCCGGCGAGCAGCCGCCGATAGAGCGGCCAACTGGCGAAAGCAATCACCAGGGCGGCAAGGACCGGGAACAGGAAGCCGTGGAAGAAATAAACGCCGGCGGCGACGATCAGCACCAGGAGCCAGCGCGCCGCCGACAGCGGCGGAATGACAGCGGCCCTGAGCGGCGTCGACAGGCCAAACAGGCGCTGCTGCCGCTCCGGCTTCTGTATCCTGACTTCCTTCAAGCGCCCAACTCTCCCTGGCCCATCGCATCGCTTATGCACTGATATAGTGCAGCAATCGTGACGACATTCCAAATGTTTGGGTGGAGCTGCTAATCTCCCCTCATGAGGGGAGATGGCCGGCAGGCCAGAGGGGGTCGCCGCGCGTGAGACGCCAGTCTCCTCTGTCTGCGATAAGGGTCGCGTCTGGACGTTCCGACCCCCTCTGTCGCCTTCGGCGACATCTCCCCTCAAGGGGGGAGATTACCGCTTCACCCGAACTTGCCAGTCCTCGGGAATCCCTTCGGCACCATGCGGCCGGCCGAGGCGCGGGCGCCGATCCATTCGGCAAGCTCGTCACGCGATTTGATGAAGGTGCGATCTGCCGAATCCTGCCAGGACAGGCCGCTTGCGAGCGTGAAGGTCTTGAGGTCGAGAACACCGCCATCCTTGTATTTCTGCAGGCGCACGCCCTTACCGCGCCCCATCTCCGGGATCTCGGCCAGCGGGAACACCAGCATCTTGCGGTTCTCGCCGACAATGGCGAGATGGTCGCCGGCGACGCTCACGCAGCGCTGGGCCTCGTCGGGCGCCTTGACGTTCATCACCTGCTTGCCCTTGCGGGTGTTGGCGACGACTTCTTCTTCCGGCACGATGAAACCGTTGCCGTCATGCGACACCAGCAGCAGCTTGCGCTTGGGATCATGGACGAAGGCGGTGACGATATCCTGGTCGTTGTCCATGTCGACGATGATGCGGATCGGCTCGCCATGGCCACGCCCACCCGGCAGACGGTCGGCGCCGATCGTGTAGAACTTGCCGCCGGTGGTGAAGACCAGCACCTTGTCGGTCGTCTGGGCGTGGAAGGCGAGCTTGAGGCTGTCGCCTTCCTTGAAGGTCAGGGCCGAATGGTCGGTCAGATGACCTTTCATGGCCCTCAGCCAGCCCTTTTCTGACACGACGACGGTGACCGGCTCGCGCTCGATCATGGCATGGGCGATATCGGTCAGGTCATGTTCGGGTGCATCTGCGAACTCTGTGCGTCGCTTGCCGATCTCGGTGTCGGGCCCGTATTTCTGGCGAACGTTGGCGACTTCCCACTTGATCGTCGCCCACTGCTTGGCGTCGGACGCAAGCAGTGCCTCGATCTGCTTCTTCTCGCCGGTCAGGCCATTGAATTCCTCGCGGATTTCGAATTCCTCAAGCTTGCGCAGCGCCCTCAGCCGCATGTTGAGGATGGCTTCAGCCTGGGTGTCGGTGAGTGACCAGCGGGCCATCATTACCTGCTTGGGCTCGTCCTCCTCGCGGATGATCCTGATCACCTCGTCGATGTTGAGATAGGCGATCAAATAGCCGGCGAGGATCTCCAGCCGCCTCTCGATCTCGCCGAGGCGGTGCTTGGAGCGGCGGATCAGGACGTCGCGGCGGTGCTCCAGCCATTCCTTGAGCACGCCTTTCAGCGACAGCACGTTCGGCACCTTGCCGCGCGACAACACGTTCATGTTGAGCGGAAAGCGGCTTTCGAGCTCGGTCAGCTTGAACAGCGATTCCATCATGATGCCGGGATCGACCGAGCGGCTCTTCGGCACCAGCACGACGCGGATATCCTCGGCGCTCTCGTCGCGGATATCCTCGAGCAGCGGCAGCTTGCGCGCCATCAAAAGCTCGGCGATCTTTTCGATCAGCCTGGCCTTCTGGACGCCGTAGGGGATTTCGGTGGCGACAATGTTCCAGGTGCCCCTGCCCTGATCCTCCTGGTTCCATTTCGCCCTGACGCGAAAGCCGCCGCGGCCGGTTTCATAAGCGTCGAGGATCGAGGCGCGGCTGTCGACGATGATGCCGCCGGTCGGAAAGTCCGGCCCCTGGACGAAATCCATCAGTTTGGTGACGGGCGCATCCGGATGCTCGATCAGGTGGAGCGCGGCGTCGCAAAGCTCGGCCGCATTGTGCGGCGGGATCGAGGTCGCCATGCCGACGGCGATGCCGGAAGAGCCGTTGGCGAGCAGGTTCGGGAAGGCGCCGGGCAGCACGGCGGGCTCCTCGTCTTCCTCGTTGTAGGTCGGGCGGAAATCGACCGCGTCCTCGGTGATGCCTTCCAAAAGCAGCGTCGACACTTCGGTCATGCGCGCTTCGGTGTAGCGCATGGCGGCGGCGTTATCGCCGTCGATATTGCCGAAATTGCCCTGCCCGTCGACCAGCGGGTAGCGCATCGAAAAATCCTGCGCCAACCGCACCAACGCGTCGTAGATCGACTGGTCGCCATGCGGATGGAATTTGCCCATCACCTCGCCGACGATGCGGGCGCATTTGGCAAAGCCCTGGTCGGGGTTGAGCCGCAACAGACGCATGGCATGCATGATGCGACGATGCACCGGCTTCAGCCCGTCGCGCACATCCGGCAGCGCCCGGTGCATGATGGTCGAGAGCGCGTAGGCGAGATAGCGCTCTTCCAGCGCCTTCTTCAGATCGACCGGCTCGATATTGTCGCCGCCGCCACTCTCCGGCGGCAAAAGCCTTTTTCCCATGGGCTGGCACTAGCCGAGCGGGTGATTCGCGGCAAGAGGCACCATCATACGTCCTCCTATGCAACAGGAATTGGGAGCGTCGCTACGCCGGCCAACATCAATCCGTTACATCCTGCTTCTATCGCAAGCCTGATGGATCGGGTTTGCCTTTGGTCGCGATTTTCGACCATTGTGCCGAGGCCCGCCTTTTTCCGGTCCAGTTCGTCACCGAATGGTGGCGACGCGACGATTTGAAAAGAATTTCAGGACACTCTCAGGGGAGCTCTCGATGACGATCAGACACTCGACACTTATTAAAAGACTGGCTTTTTCGACCTTTTTGCTGACGCTGCCGCTGAATGCGGCATTCGCGCAGGATACCGCGGTCGCCGACCGGCTGAAGGCTGCCCTCGCCGCCCAGGGCGTCGACCTCTCCTGGACCGGCGTAACCGGCGACGCCTCCAGCATGGTTCTGCAAGGCGTGGCGGTCAAGCCGGCGGCCGAAAAGGAGGCGCTCAAGATCGGCGACGTCAAGCTCGAAGGTGTGACCGAAGCCAATGGCGGCTATCAAATCGCGACCGTATCGACGTTGCCGTTCGAACACAGCGAAGATGGCGTCACGCTCAATCTCAGCCCCTTCGTCATCCACGACATGACGGTTCCGGCCGAAGGCGCAACCGGTCCGCTGGGCTCGCTGATGATGTACAAATCGGCCGAGCTAGAAAACATGACCGTCAAGGTCGCCGACAAGACTGCGTTCTCGATGGACGGGCTTGCCATCGCAATCACGCCGCCGGCCGACGGCAAGGCCCTGGAGTTCTCCGGCACCACGGAAAAATTCACTGCCGACCTGACCCTGGTCGAAGATCCGAAGTCCAAGGAAGTCATCAACGCGCTCGGCTACCAGAACATATCAGGCAATCTTGAGATGGAAGGCACCTGGCAGCCTACCGACGGCAGGATGGACTTATCGAAATACGAAATATCGGTCGACAATGCCGGCACGCTCGGCATGACCTTCGATCTCGGCGGCTATACGCTGGACGTCATCAAATCAATGCAGGAGATGCAGAAGAAGATGGCAGCGCAGCCCGAAGGCGCCGACAATTCCGCGCAAGGCATGGCCATGCTCGGGCTGCTGCAGCAGCTTTCGTTCAACAGCGCCTCGATCCGCTTCGACGACGATTCGCTGACCAAAAAGGTGCTCGATTATGCCGGCAAGCAGCAAGGCATGTCCGGCAAGGACATCGCCAACCAGGCCAAAGCGATCGTACCCTTCGGCATGGCGCAGCTCAACAATCCGGAACTGACGGCGCAGGTTTCGGCCGCGGTCAACAAGTTCCTCGACGATCCGCAAAGCATCGAGGTCTCGGCCGAGCCGCCGGCAGCGGTGCCGTTCGCGCTGATCATGGCGGGCGCCATGTCCAACCCGCTCGACCTGCCGAAAACGCTCGGCGTGACGGTTACGGCGAACGAAGACTGACTGAGATCCCAAAGCAAAAGCCCGGCAGCGATGCCGGGCTTTTTCATGAATTCAACAGAACCAGTTCGGAGCGTTTCCTAAAGCTCTTTCTTCGTCGCCACGACGCGCAGCGACAATTCGCGAAGCTGCTGCGGGCTGGCTTCCGACGGCGCGTTCATCAACAGATCGTAGGCCTGCTGGTTCATCGGAAACATTGTCACTTCGCGCAGGTTCCTTGCGCCGACCAGAAGCATGACGACGCGGTCGATGCCGGCCGCCATGCCGCCATGCGGCGGCGCGCCATACTGGAAGGCACGGTAAAGGCCGCCGAAGCGTTCCTCGACCGTTGCGCGGTCCAGCCCGACGGTTTCGAAGGCCCTGACCATGGCTTCCGGCAGATGGTTGCGGATGCCGCCCGAGGCGATCTCGAAACCGTTGCAGACCATGTCGTACTGGAACGCTTTGATGCCGAGCAGATCCTCGCCGTTAAGCGCATCGATGCCACCTTGCGGCATCGAGAACGGATTGTGCGCGAAGTCGATCTTCTTCTCCTCCTCGTTCCATTCGAAGAACGGGAAGTCGACGATCCAGCACAATTCGAAGCGGTCGCGGTCGACAAGATTGAGTTCTTCGCCGGCGCGGGTGCGCGCCGCTCCCGCGAAGGAGACAAATTTCTTCGGGTCGCCGGCGACGAAGAAGGCGGCATCGCCATCGGCAAGGCCGAGTTGTTGTCGGATCGCCTCGGTGCGCTCCTCGCCGATGTTCTTGGCCAGCGGCCCGGCGCCTTCAAGCTTCTCGCCCTCCTTGCGCCAGAAGATATAGCCCAGCCCTGGCTGGCCCTCGCCTTGCGCCCATGAGTTCATGCGGTCGCAGAAGGCGCGCGACCCTCCGGTCTTGGCCGGAATAGCCCAGACCTCGGCCTTCGGATCGTTGGCAAGGATGCTGGCGAATACCTTGAAGCCGGAATCGCGAAAATGATCGGAGACGGCCTGCATCTCGATCGGGTTGCGCAGGTCCGGCTTGTCGGTGCCGTATTTGCGCATGGCGACATCATAGGCGATGCGCGGAAACTTCTGCGTCACCGGCTTGCCGGCGGCAAAGGTCTCGAACACCCCCCGCATCACCGGCTCCATGGTGGTGAACACGTCCTCCTGCTCGACGAAGCTCATCTCCACGTCGAGCTGGTAGAATTCACCCGGCAGACGGTCGGCGCGCGGGTCCTCGTCGCGGAAGCACGGCGCAATCTGGAAGTAGCGGTCGAAGCCGGACACCATGATCAGCTGCTTATACTGCTGCGGTGCCTGCGGCAGCGCGTAGAAAGTGCCGGGGTGGATGCGCGACGGCACCAGGAAGTCGCGCGCCCCTTCCGGCGACGAGGCGGTCAGGATCGGCGTCGAGAATTCGGTGAACCCGACCTCGCCCATCAGCTTGCGCATCTCGGCGATGATTTTCGTCCGCGCGACGATATTCTTGTGCAGCGTGTCGCGGCGCAGGTCGAGGAAGCGGTATTTGAGGCGGATGTCCTCCGGATAATCCGGCTCGCCGAAGACCGGCAGCGGCAATTCCCTGGCCGCCGACAACACCTCGATCTCGCGCGCGAAAATCTCGATCTCGCCGGTCGGCAAATTAGGGTTCACGGTGTCGGCGAGGCGCGCCTTGACCTCGCCGTCGACGCGGACGACCCATTCGCCGCGCAGGGTCTCGGCGATCTTGAAGGCGGGCGAATCCGGATCGGCGACGATCTGGGTCAGGCCGTAATGATCGCGCAAATCGATGAACAGCAAGCCGCCATGGTCGCGCACGCGATGCACCCAGCCCGACAGGCGAACGGAGGAACCGACGTCGCTCTTTCTCAACTGGGCACAGGTATGGCTGCGGTAACGATGCATTGTCATTGCTAGGTCCGGATGTTGGTTGCGGCCAAGGCACGATGGCCCAGCCTGAAAATTTGCGCGAAAAGCACATGAGAGGGTGCATTTGTCAAGGCAAGCGGCAGCCGGGTCGAGTTCGCGTTCTTCTCGCCCCTATCCCACTGGCATCAATTTATGCCCGAGGCGTCCATCTGAGTTCGCTGCTCCGTGCCGGCAGTTCAACTATGCACCTCACCCCTTCACCCCGCCCGCGGTGAGGCCGGAGATGATCTTGCGCTGGAAGATCAGGACGAGGATGACAAGCGGCACGGTGACGATCACCGATGCGGCCATGATGTTGCCCCACGGGATCTCGAACTGCGAGTTGCCGGAGAGCAGCGCGATCGCCACCGGCACGGTTCGCTGCTCGTTGCTGGAGGTAAACGTCAGGGCGAACAGGAACTCGTTCCACGCACCGATGAAGGCGAGAAGCCCGGTGGTCGCCAGCGCCGGCCACATCAGCGGCAGGAAGACGCGGCTGATGATGATCCACGGCGTGGCGCCATCGAGGATGGCCGCTTCCTCCAGCTCGATCGGCAGGTCGCGAACGAAGGCGGTGAGCACCCAGACGGTGAACGGCAAGGTGAAGATCATGTAGGACAAGATCAGCGCAAACGGCGAATTGTAGAGGCCGAAGGTGCGGATCAGCTCGAAAAGACCGGCAAGCACCGCCAATTGCGGGAACATCGAGACGGACAGGATGATGAGGAGCAGCGCCGAACGGCCTCTGAAGCGGATGCGCGCCAGCGCATAGGCGGCGGTGACGCCCAGGAACAGCGAAATGACGACGACGGCGCTCGAGATGAACAGCGAGTTCACGAGGTTGCGCAGGAAGGTCCCCTCGGTGAACACGGTTCTGTAATTGCTGAAGGTAATCGTCGTCGGCCAATAGTCGATCTGGAAGAGCGCCGTCCCCGATTTCAGGCTGGTGATGATGGCGTAGTAAAACGGAAACACCGCGACGACGACGATGACGGCGACGAGGAGGTAGAAAGCCGTGCGCTTGACGATCCACATGATCAATAGTCCTTGTCCAGTCTTATCCGGCCGAGCCAAAGAACGAGCATGGTCAGTAGAGCGAGGATAAGGAAGAGAAGCGTCGAGGCGGCGGAACCGTAAGCGAACTTGTCGAACTCAAACAGGCTCTCGCGGGCGAACACCGACATCGACTTGGTATGCATGTTGTTTGGCGTAAGCACGTAGATCAGATCGAAGATGCGCAGGGCATCGAGACCGCGAAAGATCATGGCCACCATCAACGCCGGCCGGATGAGCGGCAAGGTGATCTTCCAGAAAATTCTCCACGCTCCGACGCCGTCGAGCTTGGCGACCTCATAGATTTCCTGTGGAAGCATCTGGAGGCCGGCGAGAATGAGAAGCGCCATGAACGGGGTCGCTTTCCAGATGTCGACAACGAGGACGGCGACCATCGCCGTGTCGGCGCTGGCCGTCCAGGCGATTTTTGTGCTGATCAGGCCGAGCTTGAGCAGGATGTCGTTGATGATGCCGAACTGGTCGTTGAGCATCCACTGCCACATCTTAGCCGACACGATCGTCGGGATCGCCCAAGGGATGAGGATAGCGGCGCGTACGATACCGCGGCCGCGAAACCTGGCGTTGAGCACCAGCGCGACGATCATGCCGAGCACCGTCTCGCAGGTCACCGAAATCACCGCGAAGCGCACCGTGTTCCAGACGGCGCGCCACCAGACCGGATCGGCGAGCAGCCCGTCATAGACGACTCGGCCGCTCGGCATTTGCAGGACGGAGAAATAATTGGCGAAGCCAACCCAGCGGCGGGCTTCCAGGTCGGCGAGCGAGGCATCGGTGAAGCCGAAATAGATCGTGCGCGTCAACGGCCAGCCGGCAACGGCGGCGAGCACGATGAGCATCGGGGCAAGCAGCAGCCATGCCGAGCGCACACGCTGACGCGCCAGCAGCGAGCCTGAGCGCGGCGAGGTCACCACGCGGTGCCCTTGAGCCTGGTCAAGGAGAACTCCAGATCGGCAAGATTGTCGGCGGCCGTGCCTTCGCCGGAAATGGTGTTGTGGACGGCGGTCCAGAACTCGCTCGATGCCTCATTGTACCTGCTCTTGGCCTGGGCCGAGGGACGCGGCACCGCGTTGAGGACGACTTCCTTCCAGCGCGGGATAACCGGCTGCGCGCTGGCGATGTCGGCATCGTCATAGAGTGCCTCGATGGTCGGCAGATATGCCCCCTTCAAGGCGCGGTACTTCTGCATCTGAGGCGAGGCGATCCATTTGACCAGCTCGATCGCTGCATCCGGGTTCTTCGAATATTTGGAAACCGCGAGATTCCAGCCGCCAAGCGTTGCTGCCGGGCGGGCGCCCTCACCCGACCCCGGCGGCAGCGTCGTCACCTCGAACTTGCCTTTGATGGGTGAGCTTTCGCTGTTGCCAAGCGCGTAGGCGTAGGGCCAGTTGCGCATGAAGACGGCGTTGCCGGTCTGCCAGACACCGCGCGACTCTTCTTCCTGGTAGGCCAGAACGCCGGGCGGCGAGATGGTTCCCACCCAGCTCCTCGCCATTTCCAGCGCCGCAACTGCTTGCGGATTGTTGATGGAGATCGTGCCGTCCGGTTCGATAATCTGGCCGCCGCCGTTCGACTTCACCCATTCGAGTGCATCGCAAGTCAGCCCCTCATAGGCGTTGCCCTGGAAAACGAAGCCCCACATGTCCTTGTTGCCGGCCTCGCGCTCCTTGTCCATGACCAGCTTGGCGGTGTCGGCAAGCTCGGCCCAGCTGGCCGGGACCCTGGCGCCGTATTTGTCGAGGAGATCCTTGCGGTAGTAGAGCGCCGGAGCGTCGGTGAATATCGGCAAGGCGACCAGCTTGCCGTCCACGGTCTGCGATTTGATGATCGATGGGAAATGGGCGCCAACGACATCCTTGGTCGCTTCGGTCAGGTCGATGAACTGCCTTGCAAGCTGGGGGGCCCAGATGATGTCTGTTTGATAGACGTCGACGTCGCTGCTTCCGGCGGCGAGCCAGAGCCGGTATTGGCCAAACTGGTCCGTCGCCGAGGGCGGCAGCGGAACGACGCTAACCTTGTTGCCGGTCTTCTTCTCGTATTGATCGAGGATCTCGCGAAGGATTCGCTGGCCGTTGCCGGTGTCGCCGGACACCATGGCGAGGTCGACAGCCCGCGCCGGCCCGGCCGCCAGAACTGCCGCCACGGCAAATGCAGCAAATGCGGGACGAAATTTCATGATGGCGGACCTCCCTTTGGAGCTTCAGGCCGGGCAACAGAAACCACATCGATGCCCGACACCGTCTCCGCACACCGGCAGCTCACAAGACGTGTATTCGCCCACCAGCACTGAACTACAAAGATACGCCTTGGTTCCCAACACGGAGCGTCCGGTGCCACGCGGTAGCCTCCGGCTGGCCCCAACGCCGCCGGGAATTGCCGCTGGCATTGGCGAAGGCGATGGTTCAAGAAGGGATCAACGACAGGCTTTCCTTCATGTCTTCCATCCGCCCGCTGATCCCCCTCCTGATCGCCGCCGGCATCCTGCTCGGCGGCAACGGCCTGCAGAGCACCTTGATTGCGTTGCGTGGTGCGCAGGAGGGTTTTCCCGCTTCCTCAATCGGCCTGATGGGCACGTTCTATTTCGCCGGCTTTTTGCTTGGCTGCCTTGCCGTGACCCGCATCATGAAGTCGGTCGGCCATGTGCGCGCCTTTTCGGCATTGGCGGCGATCGCCTCGGCGGGAACGCTGCTTCTGGTGCTGGTCATCGATCCGGTGATGTGGTGCGCCGTGCGCTTCGCCGGCGGGTTCTGCTTTGCCGGCCTGTTCACCATCATGGAAGCCTGGCTGAATTCCGGCGTCACCAACACCGACCGGGCGCGGGTGCTTGCCATCTACCGGATGGTCGACATCGGCTCGGTGACTGGCGCCCAGTTCCTGATCCCGATCTTTGGCGCCGGCGGCTTTGCCATCTTCGCCATCATGTCGATGATGATCACCGTTTCGCTGGTGCCGGTTTCGCTCGGCGACCGCTCCAATCCGACGCCGCCGGAAGACGTCAAGCTCGATTTGGCGCGCGTCTGGCGGATCTCGCCGCTCGGCTGCTTCGGCTGTATCGCCGTCGGCGTCACCAACAGCGCCTTCCGCACCCTGTCGCCGGTCTATGCCGAGCAGATCGGCATGTCGGTTGCCGACGTCGTCACCTTCGTCAGCGTCGGCATTTTCGGCGGCGCCATCATCCAGTACCCGCTTGGCTATCTCTCCGACCGCTGGGACCGGCGCTCGGTGCTGCTGATGACGACGTGCTGTGCGATGGTGGCGGCACTGGCGCTGGCGTTCGTGGCTGGCGGCAGTCCGTTCCTCAACTTCCTGCTCGTCTTCATCTTCGGCTGCTTCGCCATGCCGCTCTATTCGCTGTCGGCGGCGCATTCCAACGACCGCGCCGACAAGGGCGAGTTCGTGTTGATCAATGCAGCCTTGATGCTGTTTTATTCCTTCGGCGCCATAGGCGGGCCGTTCGCAGCCTCGACGGCGATGCAATTTTTCGGGCCGAGCGCGCTGTTCGTGTTCAGCGCCACCGTCTATGCGATCTTCGTGGCCGTCATCCTTTACCGGATGCAGGCGCGCTCCGCCGTGCCGGCCACCCATCGCAGCCGTTTTACGGCGCTGTTGCGCACGTCGACGGTTTTTGCCCGGTTGGCGAAGCGGAATGCCGATCCCGATGAACCGGCAAAGCCTGGATAGAGGTGCTTGCGCTTGACGAAAGCGCGCGCGGCTGAAATTGAAGGAGACCCTAGTCCCTTGCCAAAAGCGATTTGATGCACGTCATCACCACCCAGAAAGAACTCGAGACCGCTATTGCCGCTTTCGAAAAGGCGGAATTCGTCACCGTCGATACCGAATTTATTCGCGAAACGACCTTCTGGCCGATCCTGTGCCTGATCCAGATGGCAGCGCCCGGGGTGACGGCGCTGATCGATCCGCTGTCGCCCGACATCGACCTGAAACCGTTCTTCAGGCTGATGGCTAACGAGGCGATCGTCAAAGTCTTTCATGCGGCGCGGCAGGACATCGAAATCATCGTGCATCTCGGCGATCTGGTGCCGCATCCGGTGTTCGACACACAGGTCGCGGCGATGGTCTGCGGCTTCGGCGACAGCGTTTCCTACGACCAGCTGGTGCAGCGCATCACCGGCGCGCGGCTCGACAAGTCCTCGCGCTTCACCGACTGGCGCCACCGTCCGCTGTCCGAAAAGCAGCTCGACTATGCGCTCGCCGACGTCACCCACCTGATCGAGGTCTACAAGCATCTCAGCGCCGAGCTGGTGCGGGAAAACCGCGCCCACTGGCTGAACGAGGAAATGGACGTGCTGACCTCGCGCGAGACCTACGATCCGCATCCAGAGGATGCCTGGAAGCGGCTCAAGATGCGGCTGCGCAAGCCGCAGGAACTGGCGATCGTGCAGGCGGTGGCCGCCTGGCGCGAACGCGAAGCGCGCGAGCGCGACGTGCCGCGCGGCCGGGTGCTCAAGGACGATGCGATCTACGAAGTGGCGCAGCAGGCGCCGCGCGACGCTGCGGCGCTGAGCAAGCTGCGTACCACGCCGAAGGGCTGGGAGCGCTCGTCGACGGCGACTGCACTGCTTGGCGCGGTAAACGCTGCCCTTGCCCTGCCCAGGGAAGAGATGCCGAAGCTGCCGAAGAGCTTCCAGCCGCCGGAGGGGTCAAGCGCGGCTGCGGAGTTGCTGAAGGTGCTGTTGCGGATCGTTGCCGAAAAGGAGGGCGTCGCATCCAAGGTACTCGCCTCCAGTGACGACATCGACCGCATCGCTGCCGAGGGCGAGGAAGCCGACGTGCCGGCATTGCAAGGCTGGCGGCGCGCCGTCTTTGGCGAAGCCGCGCTCAAGCTGGTGCGCGGCGAACTCGCCATCAGGTTCGACAAGCGCAAGATCGCGGTGTTCGATTTGTAGCCTTGAGCTTGCTCAAACCAAGCCGAGCAGATGCAGCGCTAGCCATATCCAGCCAAGTGCAAGAACGACCGCGCCCAGGTAGAATGCCCTGCTGCGCAGGATTATCCGATTGCTGGTCAAGTGGACCGATGCGTGAAGATAGCGGGAGACGACAAAGATCCACATCAGTGCCAAAGTCAGATAATTGACGCCATTGGTCACGTGCAGCGTCAAGCATAAGACGTAGAAAAGCACCGGCAGTTCGAACTGGTTGCTCAGATTGTTGGCGACGGTGATACTGGACCCAGGCTCCGTCGAGCGCGTCTTGAACTGGCCGGTCTTGGCTTCGCCCGATCTGACCGCGCCATGGCGGCGCCGGCCCATTACGACATAGACGATATAGACCAGCAGCACCTGCGCCAGCATCGGCCAGAAGATCGCGGTCTGGTTCAAGACGCCCCCTGTCGTTGTCACCCAGCCTTCAAGGCCGTTTCTGAGCCATCAGAATGAAAGCCGCAATGACGGTCACCGGTATCGCCAGCAGGGCGAATTTGGTGACGATCAGCGCCGAGGCGAAGGATAGCGAATCCGGATTGGCCGACAGGAAATCGGACAAAAGACGAGCCACGGCGATGTTCTGGGCATAGTCGGTAAGCAGGTATGGCAGCACCAGCACAACCGCGAATATCGACTGGGTTTGCGCAGGCAGTGCACGGAAGTTCTTCAGCCGCCGGCCCGTGGCCAGGATCAGGCTTACCATCGTCAGCGACAGCAGCGCCGGAAACAGCAGGTCGAAGGTCAGGTAATGCCAGACGAGGATAATCTCGCTGCCGCGCCGGCCGAGGGCCGTCAGCCAGGCCATGCCCTCATCCGGGGTGAAACCGGCATAGCGCATGTCGAGCGACGGCAGACCGCCGCTCAATTGGCGAAAATAGAGGAACTCCATCGCCGTCATGATGATGAAAACCGCCACGGCGGCGACACAGAGTGCGGCCGCGTGGCGCGACAGCCGCAGGATCATTGCCGCCAGATTGCGCCAAGACGCATGACGGTCAGGCTCCGCCAGGATAATTCGGGCTTTCGCGGGTAATCGTGACGTCATGGGCGTGGCTTTCACGAAGTCCGGCATTGGATATCCGCACAAAAGTGGCGCGCTCGCGGAAATCGGCAAGGTCGCGGCCACCGACATAACCCATAGCGGCTTTCAGGCCGCCTGCAAGCTGGTGCAGCACGCCAGACACAGGTCCTTTGTATGGGACCTGCCCTTCGATGCCTTCCGGGACCAGTTTCAGCGTGTCGCGCACCTCGGCCTGGAAGTAACGATCGGCGGAGCCGCGTGCCATCGCGCCGACCGAGCCCATGCCGCGATAGGCTTTGAAGGAGCGGCCCTGGTGCAGATAGACCTCGCCCGGGCTCTCGTCGGTGCCGGCCAGCAGCGAGCCGATCATCGCCGCGCTGGCGCCGGCGGCCAGTGCCTTGGCGAGATCGCCCGAATATTTGATGCCGCCATCGGCAATGACCGACACGCCCGATTTCTGCGCCGTCTCGACCGCCGACATGATTGCCGAGAGCTGCGGCACGCCGACGCCGGCGACGATGCGGGTGGTGCAGATGGAGCCTGGTCCGATGCCGACCTTGACCGCGTCGGCGCCGGCATCGATCAGGGCCAAGGTGCCTTCCGCGGTGGCGACGTTGCCGGCCAGGATGCGAACCGAGTTGGACAGCTTCTTGGCCCGCGTCACCGCATCCAGAACGCGCTGCGAATGACCGTGCGCGGTGTCGATCACCAGAAGGTCGACGCCGGCGTCGATGAGGCGCTCGGCCCGTTCGAAACCGTCATCGCCGACGCTGGTGGCGGCGGCGGCGCGCAAGCGTCCCTGCGCATCCTTGGTGGCGTGCGGATTGAGCTGCGACTTCTCGATGTCCTTGACCGTGATAAGCCCGACGCAATTGCCGTCCCGGTCGACCACGACCAGCTTCTCGATGCGGTGCTGGTGGAGCAGCCGCTTGGCCTCGTCCTGATCGACGTTCTCCTTGACCGTGATCAGGTTCTCGCGGGTCATCAGTTCATAGACCTTTTGCGCCGGATCGGAGGCGAAGCGCACGTCGCGGTTGGTCAGGATGCCGACCAGCCGGCCGACCGTGTGACCGCCGGTGCCGCCGTTCTCGACCACCGGAATGCCTGAGATGCTGTAGGTGCGCATCAGACCCAGCGCATCGGCAAGCGTCGCCTCGGGACCGATGGTGACGGGGTTGACCACCATGCCGGATTCGAATTTCTTCACCTGCCGCACCTGCTCGGCCTGTTCGGCCGGCGAGAAATTGCGGTGGATGACACCGATGCCGCCGGCCTGGGCCATGGCGATGGCGAGCCGCGCCTCGGTAACCGTGTCCATGGCGGCCGACAGGATCGGCACGTTGAGTTCGATGTCGCCGGCGATGCGGGTGCGGATGTCGGTCTCGCCGGGCATGACCTCGGAATGACCCGGCTGCAGCAGCACGTCGTCAAAGGTCAGCGCCAGTGCGCCGGTGGACGTCTCGATGATTTTTGCCATTGCCAGCCCTCGGAATGCAGTAAAGGCGCTCGCCCTGATGGACAGCGCCGACTCGTCTTCTTCCCTTTCAGGATTGGCGCTGGCTCGTAACACGTCCCGTCGCCGTTGAAAAGCCGATGGTTGTGTAGTGGCAAAGCTGCATTTGCCGCAGGTGCTGCAAGACTTGCGGTCGCACAAACGTGACAGCAAATTAATGCGACATCCGGGCCAAGCCATGATAACCACCCTACCTGTCGGTTTGGCCCCCCAAGGCCGGCAGGCAATCGCGACGCACATTTCAAGGCCGGATCCATCGTGAACCGCACCATTCCGCTTATCCTGGCGGTCGCTCTATTCATGGAAAACATGGATTCGACCGTCATTGCGACATCGTTGCCGGCTATCGCCATCGACATCCACACCAACCCGATCGCGCTCAAGCTCGCGCTGACCGCCTATCTGGTTTCGCTGGCGATCTTCATTCCGATCAGCGGCTGGATGGCCGACCGCTTTGGGGCCAAGAATGTCTTCCGTGCCGCGATCGCCGTGTTCATCGTCGGTTCGGTCGCGTGCGCCATGTCCAATTCGCTGCCGGCTTTCGTGGTCTCACGCTTCCTGCAAGGCATTGGCGGCGCCATGATGACGCCGGTTGGGCGCCTGGTGCTGGTACGCGCAACGCCGAAAAGCGAACTTGTCGCCGCCATGTCATGGCTGACCGTTCCGGCTCTGGTCGGCCCGCTGGTCGGCCCGCCGGTCGGCGGCTTCATCACGACCTATTTTTCCTGGCACTGGATTTTTCTGATCAATGTGCCGATCGGCCTGATCGGCATCTGGCTGGCCACGCGTTTCCTGCCAAAGACCGACCCTGCCGAGACACCGCCGCTCGATTTCACCGGCTTCGTGCTGAGCGGGCTGGCGGCATCGGGCATCGTGTTCGGCCTCTCGGTGGTCAGCCTGCCGGCTCTGCCGCCCGCTGCCGGCTTTTTCACCGTTGCCGTCGGGCTGGCTTCGGCGGTGCTTTACCTGCTGCACGCGCGCCGCGCCAAGAATCCGCTGCTGGCGCTCGAGCTGTTTCGCAATCGGGTGTTCCGCTCGTCGGTGCTCGGCGGCGGACTGTTCCGCATCGGCATCGGTGCCGTACCTTTCCTGTTGCCGCTGATGTTCCAGATCGGTTTCGGGCTGACGCCGTTCCAGTCCGGTATGATCACCTTCGTCTCGGCAATCGGCGCCATAGGCATGAAATTCGTCACCGCGCTGATCTTCAGGGTCGCCGGCTTCCGCCGTGTGCTGATTTCAGGCTCGCTCATCGCTGCCGCGTCCATCGCCATCAACGGCCTGTTCACACCCGACACGTCCTATGGGCTGATCCTCGCCATGCTGCTCGCCGGGGGCTTCATCCGCTCGATGTTCTTCACCGGCATCAATGCGCTTGCCTACGCCGAGATTTCGGCCGCCGACACCAGCAAGGCGACGCCGATCACGGCGGTGTTCCAGCAGTTGGCGATCGCGCTCGGCGTCGCGCTGGCCGGCGGTATCCTGGAAGTGTCGACCAAAATCCATGGCGGCCCGTTGACGCTGAGCGACTTCCACACCGCCTTCTTCATCGTGGCGGCGGTGTCGGCGGCGGCCTCGCTGTCGTTCATGCGGCTGGCGCCGGACGCCGGCAATGCCGTGTCGGGACATGGCAGGTTGACGCCGCCGAAGACGCTGGAGCCGGTGAGCCCGCCGGGGAGTTGAGGACCCTTCCCTTCTCCCCTTGTGGGAGAAGGTGGATCGGCGCGCAGCGCCGAGACGGTTGAGGGGTGTTGGAAGAAATGAGGCGATGATAACTGCAAGCGTGTTGCCAAGCTGGAACACCCCTCATCCGACCTCGCTTCGCGAGGCCACCTTCTCCCACAAGGGGAGAAGGAAAGCGCGCTAGCCCTTAAAATCCTTCGCCAGCAGATATAGCTCCACCGATTCGTCGCGCGAGGCCGGCGGCTTGACGTGATGGACCGAGCGGAAATTCCGCTTCAGCCTTGCCAGCAATTCGTTCTCGGCGCCGCCCTGAAACGTCTTGGCGAGGAAATGCCCGCCCGGCTTCAATACCGACAGCGCGAAATCGGCCGCCACCTCGCACAGATGCATGGTGCGGATGTGGTCGGTCCGCTTGTGGCCGGTGGTCGGTGCGGCCATGTCGGAAAGCACGATATCCGGCGGCCCGCCCAGCGTCTCGGCCAGCTTCTGCGGCGCCTGCGGATCGAGGAAATCCATCAGCAGCACCGGCGCGCCCGGCACCGCGTCCATCTCGAGATAGTCGATGCCGACGACGTTCGGGTGTTCCGCGGCAGATTTGGTACGTGCGGCGGCGACCTGGCACCAGCCACCGGGTGCCGCGCCAAGGTCGATCACCTTCATGCCGGGCTTGAGCAAATGGTGCTTGTCGTCGATCTCGATCAGCTTATAGGCCGCGCGCGAGCGATAACCGTCGGCCTTCGAACGCTGGACATAAGGATCGTTGATGTGGCGCTGCAGCCAGCGGCGCGACGATTCCTTCAGCCCGCTTTTCTTCTTGATCTTCGTCTTCAGCACGCGAATGCCGGCGGAGCTCGGTCTTTCCGGTTTCTTGGTCATTGCTTGATTGCCTGTTTGAGCATGATCTTGTCCGAAAACCGGCAGCCACTTTTCGGGATCATGCTCTGCCCCGCCCACTGTTGCGCCAGACGCCGTCGTCGGCCATCAATTCGCTCAATATGCCCTCGCGCAGGCCGCGGTCGGCGACACGCAGCCGCTCCGACGGCCAGACGGCACGGATCGCCTCCAATATGGCGCAGCCGGCCAGAACCAAGTCGGCGCGGTCGGCGCCGATGCAAGGGTTGGCGACGCGCTGCTGGAAATCCCAGCCGACCAGCTTTTCGACCATGCGATCAACGCTGTGGCGATCCATCCACAGCCCGTCGACGCGGCGGCGGTCGTAGCGTTCGAGATCGAGGTGGACGCCGGCCAGCGTCGTCACCGTGCCCGAGGTGCCGAGCAAATGGAATTTCGGGCTGGACAGGAGGTGGCTCAGCCGGTCGCGCCCGTCGAAGGCACGCAGCCGCATTGCGACATCCTCGACCATGGCGCCAAAGATCTCGCGCGTTACCGTGCGGCCGCCAAAACGCTCGGCCAGCGAGACGACGCCGACCGGCAGCGAGGTCCACGAGACGATATGGTTGGCAAGCCTCGGCGAGCGCTGGCCGGTGAGGTCGATCAGCGCGATTTCGGACGAGCCGCCGCCGATGTCGAACAGCACGACCCCTTGCGTGTCGCGCTCGACCAGCGAGCCGCAGCCCGACACCGCCAGCCGCGCCTCGGTCTGGCGGTCGATGATCTCGAGCTTCAGGCCGGCCTCGCGCTCGACGCGCTCGAGGAACTCGACGCCGTTGGCGGCGGTGCGACAGGCCTCGGTGGCGATCAGCCTGGCCTTCCTGACCTTGCGGTTGCGCAATTTGTCACCGCAGATCTTCAGCGCTTCGACCGCGCGGTCCATTGCGGCGTCGCCGAGCCGGCCATTGGCGGTAAGGCCCTCGCCCAGCCTGACGATGCGCGAGAACGCATCGATGACGCGGAACTGGCCATGACGCGTCGGCACCGCGACCAGCAGGCGGCAATTGTTGGTACCGAGGTCGAGTGCGGCAAATACCGGCAATTCCTGCAGCGGTGGCGGCGTGCGGGCACCTTGCCCCGGCCTTGGCGAGGCTGGAGGCAATTGCGCGATCGAAGCCGATTGCGCGATCGAAGATGGGGGCGCGATCAAAGCCGCTGGCTGGGGCTGGCGAGCGGCCGGGGCCTCGCCGGCGGTGGAAGTGCCTGTTGCCACCGGACGAGTCTCGTCGCGTGCGAAAACCTTGCGCCCGCGCCGGCGCTTGCGCCGCTTCTTGGGTTTGCCGTTCTGATGCGGGCCGTTCTGACCCTTGTGATCGTGGGACGTGTCGCCAGCCTGTCCATTGCCGGACCGGGGCTGCACCTGACGGCCGTAGCGTCCGGTGGATGGGCTTGCCTGGCCGGACGGCGTCGGCGAACCCCTGGACACGCCCACTTCCGGCGCGCCAGCGCCGGCGTCGTGGTCTTCCACTGTCGTTCCTTCCGGCGCCGCGCGAACCGAGACCGGACGCAGCAGGCGCTTTTACATGTTCAAGTTGCGGCCAGACTATCAGCGCCGGGCCGGATCACCAAGAGTGCTCGCGGCGAATTTTGCCGGCGGCGTGAAGGCGGCGACGTCGGTGACCCCTTCTCCCCTTGTGGGAGAAGGTGGCCGAGCGAAGCTCGGTCGGATGAGGGGTGCTGGACGGATCGCGGCGTCGAAGATGTAAGCCGTTCAGATCACTCGATTTTTTCGAGCCGAGTTTCTTCCGACACCCCTCATCCGGCTCGGCGCTGCGCGCCGATCCACCTTCTCCCACAAGGGGAGAAGGAAAGGCGCGAGCGCCGCGACGCGCGTTCCCGGTTGAATAGCCGGCTTCAATGAGGCATTTCTGAAATGAATCATTCGGGACCGCGGGCGGTTTTCCTGCTGCGAACCGGAAAACGGGTACGGGCTGCAACGCATGATCGTCAGGCCATGAACTGGAGGCGCTATTTCTGGCCCGTCATCGGCATCGCCGCGGTGGTGTTCTCGCTGTGGCTGCTGCTGCACGAATTGCGCGGCATCTCGCTCGACGACGTCTGGGCCGGCATAGTCGCCATCCCGGCGCGCGGCTGGGTGCTGGCGGCGCTGAGCTCGGTCATCGCCTATGCCTCGCTCGCCGGCTACGACCACATCGCGCTGCTGCACATCGGCAAAAAAGTTTCGTGGCTGTTCGTCACCTTCTGCTCGTTCACCACCTACGCGCTGTCGCACAATATCGGCGGCTCGGTGTTTTCCGGTGCGGTGGTCCGCTACCGCGCCTACGGCACCAAGGGCCTGACCGGGCAGGATGTCGGCGTTCTGGTGGCGATCTGCTGGATCACCTTCGTGCTGTCGACGCTGTTCGTCTCAAGCATCGTCCTGCTGCTCGAGCCCGAGGTGATCGACCGGTTTTCCGGCACGCCGCATCACAAGCTGTCGCAAGCCGCCGGGCTCGCCATGCTGCTCGTGGTGGCGGCCTATGTGTTCGGCAGCTGGCTGCATCTGAGGCCGCTGAGGATCGGCAGCTTTCAGCTGCACTACCCGGCGCTGCCGATCGTCGCGCGGCAATTGCTGGTCGGCCCGATCGAGCTGCTGGCGGCGGCGGCGATCATCTTCTTCGCCCTGCCCGCCGCCGGCAATCCCGGCTATTTCGTCGTGCTCGGCGTTTTCCTGGTGTCGTTCTCGATCGCGCAGATCTCGCATGCGCCGGGCGGGCTCGGCGTCTTCGAGGTGGTGTTCCTCGCCGGCTTGTCACATATGGACCAGGTCGGCGTGCTGGCGGCACTGCTGGTATTTCGGCTGTTCTACCTGATCATCCCGCTGCTGATCGCGCTCGGCGTGGTGCTCTATTTCGAGCGCTCGCAATTCAGCCGGAGTGAGAGTTGAAGCGCCGGAAGCCAGCAATTGAACCCAGACACAGGGTTGACTATTTTCCGGCGGCGGCTACAAGGCACGCGCGGCGACATCGTCGCCCTGCCGCGCGGTTTTCAACAGCCACGCCTGCTGGGGAATAGGTTAACGGTAGACCCACGGACTCTGACTCCGTTAGTCCTGGTTCGAATCCAGGTTCCCCAGCCAGTTCCCTTCGATCCAATCCGAGATTTCAAAGGCTCAGCGCGTTTGTGAAACTGTGCGGGGCGGCCACCCCATCACAGGTGCGCCGCGTATTTAGCTCTGCGGTACCTAAAACGGGATTGCCGATTGCTGGATATCGAAGCTGATTCTATTCGCGAGCCGAAGCTCTTACGAGATTTCGATCGGTAATTTCTCTCTCCCGTTCGATCGAGTTCAACCGATCTTCCCGCCATTTTTCCAATCGCTTATCGTTTTCCTGAAGCAATTTGCGGTTGGCTTGTTCGATCGCATCCTGGGACTTCCTTTCGGGGTTCATTCCAGCCATTGTCGCCTCCTAGCTTCTGGCTAGAGGATAACACACATCTGGGGGGATGGTTCGGTGGGAGCAGTCATTAAGCAAATTAAATTCCCGGAACTCTTCATTGGGTTCGTTGCACCGATGGGCGCCGAGATCGCGCAATCGCTGCTGGATTTTCGAAGTCACTTCGAACGCCGCGGCTATCACGTTGTCGAAGTCAAAGTGACTGACGTGTTTTCGGTCTTCCAGAAATACGTGAAGCCGAACAAACCACTACGGAAAACGCCGCTTTATGAACGGTACGAGACCCACATCTCTTATGGAGACCAATTGCGGGAGCGGTTTTCGGACAATGCCTTTTTGGCGTCAGCGACCGTAATGCGCGTGATCAAAAAGCGCCTTCGCCTTCCTCATCGAGGAGGCGCCGAGGAATTCAGCAGGGTTGTCTATCTGCTTCATCAGTTCAAACGAAAGGAAGAGATTGATCTATTGAGGTCGGTTTACGGCGATCTCTTCTATCAAGTGTCTATCTATTCTCGCAGAGGAGCGCGAGTGGATTATTTGTCGAGACGCTTCGCCAGTGATGACAACACGGCAGGTCCTCACCGTTTCCGAGACAAAGCGGAGGCGTTGACCCAAGCCGACGAACACGAACTGGGGCACGCTCACGGCCAACGAGTGTCCAAGATTTTTCATGACGCGGATTTCATCATCAATAATGATGCGGAACAGTCCGTTCAAAAACAGATTGATCGATTTTGTGAGCTGCTTTTCGGTTCGAATTCCATCTCCCCTACCCGCATGGAATATGGAATGTTTTTGGCCAAGGCTGCTGCGCTTCGAACTCTTGATTTATCACGTCAGGTTGGAGCCGCCGTGTTTTCACCAACCGGCGAAATACTTGCATTGGGGTCCAATGAGGTTCCCAAGGCAACAGGAGGAACTTATTGGCATGATGAGAATCACGATGATCGGGAGTACGTGAGAGAGCATGACTCGAACGATCAACGCAAAAGAGAGATTTTGTCCGAATTAGTCAAAATCATCGATCCTGAGCGTAGCGTAAACGACGTCCTTGAGAACGCCAAAGTTCTCGATTCTCAATTTATGGATGCCCTGGAATACGGCCGCATCATTCACGCCGAAATGTCCGCCATAGCCGATGCAGCTCGGCTGGGCCACGCAGTACGAGACAGCACCTTATACTGTACTACGTTTCCCTGCCACATGTGCGCAAAACACATAGTAGCAGCAGGCATCAGCAAAGTGATATTTTTGGAGCCATATCCGAAAAGCCTTGCGTCAGATCTTCACTCCGATTCATTACAGGTCGAGAGCAGTGACAGGGGTCGCTACCAAGGCTATCCTGCGGTGCAGTTTCAACACTTTTATGGAGTGTCTCCTAGGCGATACCGAGAGCTTTTCGAGCGCACTAAGCGAAAAAAGGGCGATGGCAAGTTTGAACCCTATAAAGACGGTGTTGCGGCGCCAGTCTGCGACGTAAAATTCCCTTTCTACACTCAGCTGGAAAACTTCGTTGCCGACGCGATGCTTCAAGCCTTCAAATCGGCAACCAACAAGTCCGAGTTGCTAGAAGAGGCGTCCAACACCTGATGGGGCATGTAAGGAAGGCATGAGCGACCTCGCTTGAAGCGGCGCAGAAAATGTGAACTACGGTGACAGTGCACTTTTTACCATGTCGCCCCCTCCGCATAGTGCTCACCTTGCTCGCTTTCCCGGTCTGCCGCATCGCCGGGCAAATCGGCGAGCCGTGAAACCCGGAAACGAGGCAGGCGGCGAAAGAAAATTGTGCGCTGCCACCATAATCCTATACCCGATCGTCGGTGCGAAAAGGTCAAACTGTTCGACGTGTCACGACGTGCAAATATCAAGGAAGCATCCTAGAGTCGTGGCGACTGATTCGGGAATCTGAACAAGATGCCATTTGATCTATCGTTACCTTTGCTGACCGGGCAACCCTTGAACTTCACAGTCGATGTCGGACAAGTTCTTTTCGTACTGGGCGCGAACGGGACCGGGAAATCCAGTCTGCTGCAGCGCTTCTACTCCAACCATCGGGCGATGGGTCGCAGGATTTCCGCTCATCGCCAGACTTGGTTCGAGTCAAATGCGATCACACTGTCTGCCCATAGTAAGAAGAGCACCGAAACCAGCATGCTCAACGCAGATGCGCACCCTCAGTCACGGTGGAAGGATGACTACTCGTCCGCTCGGGCTAGTGTGGCCATATATGATCTGGTGGACGCACAAAACATTCGGGCACGATCAATTGCCGATGCCGTCGACGGTAAGGACACGGACCTTGCGTTAGAGTTGGCCAAGAAAGATGCTCCAATAAAAGTCATCAACGAACTGCTCAGACTTTCCAATATCCCGGTGGAGATATCCATTCACGAATCCGAGCAAGTGATGGCATCGCGAAATAATGGAGCCAAGTACAGTATAGCCGAGTTGTCGGACGGAGAGCGGAATGCCCTTCTAATCGCGGCAAATGTCCTTACTTGCAAGCCTGGATCGATTCTGCTCATTGATGAACCCGAGCGGCATCTTCACCGTTCCATCATATCGCCCTTGCTCACGCTTTTGTTCTCGAAGCGAGCTGACTGCGCGTTCGTCATCTCCACGCACGATGTGATGCTGCCTCTGGATAATCCAGAGGCGAGAACACTTCTGATCCGAGGTTGCACCTATCAGAACTCGAATGTGTCGAACTGGGATGCTGATCTGATGGGCGCAAGCGCTGAGATTGATGACCAGCTGAAGCAGGATGTTCTTGGCAGCCGCCGCAAGTTGCTCTTCGTTGAGGGGACCGAAAGCAGCTTGGACAAGCCCCTCTATAGCCTGCTGTTCCCACAGGTATCGGTGATCCCGAAGTCGAGCTGTCGTGATGTCGAACACGCCGTATCGAGCATCCGTGACGCGCACGATCTGCACTGGTTGCGGGCGTTTGGCATCGTGGACAATGATCGTCGGCCGCAATGCGTGATTGCTGAACTGAAGGGGAAGAGCGTCTACGCTGTACCGGTCTATGCAGTCGAGTCCATCTACTATCACGCCGAAGTGCTGGAGCGACTGGCGACTCGCCAACACCACATGACGAGTGCAGACGCGAGTCAGTTGCTTGAACAGGCCAAGGCTGCAGCCATCGACTCTGTTCGACCGCACATCCAACGCCTTTCAGAGCGGGTAGTTGAAGCCTCGATCCGGCAATCACTAATGAGCAGGCTCCCAAAGCGATCCGATATCGCTCAGGCGCAGCCGATCGCCATCACGATCGACGTACCAGCAATTGTTGCCGAAGAGGTCGTGAGATTGACGCAAGCGTGCGATGACGGAGACGTCGGTGCGATCGTCGCGAGATATCCCGCTCGTGAGACACCGGCGTTGGACCGGATTGCAACAAGCCTCGGTTTCCAGGGAAAGGCACAGTACGAGAGCGCAGTCCGGAAGTTGCTAATGGACGATGCCGAGGCTTTGTCAACACTTCGGAATTTGTTCAGTACACTTAAGGCCGACATCGACGCCGAGTGATTGAACTGCTGGGGTGATGGATTACGGTGGATGAATTAGGATGAATTACGGTGACAGTGCAACTTTTACCGTGTCGCCTCCGCCGCATGGTGCACCCCCCGGTCTGCCGCATCCCCAGCACCTCGCGTGCGAGCCAAAGTATTTTCACGTCCGAAGACTATGTGTTCCACAAGAACTCATCGACTATTGCCCCGTCGCCGATGTCGCGCTGTTCGATGCACCCATGGGCCGAGAGCATCGCCGTGCAAATCGGCAAAGCCGTGAACCCGGAAACCAGACAGGCGGCGAAAATAGTGCACTGTCCCCGTAATCGCAAAGCAGGCCGCCGGTTCAGCGAAGGAGAACTCCTCTTTATCGGCTTGCAATGTAAGCGGGTAGCTGATGCCGTTCAGCGCTGGTTGTTCCAAGGCATAAGTGCCTCGATATCGCTGTTTGGCCAGCCA